>JBDLUM010000118.1:0-2616 GCA_039805305.1 Actinomycetota bacterium | reverse complement strand
GACCGTCACTACGGTCCCTTTCCCTGAACAACAGAGGTTTATTTTGTCGCCACGCGCAACCCGCCGCCTAGAGCCGGCGAAGACCGACCCGGCATTCATCCGCAACTTCTGCATCATTGCTCACATTGACCACGGAAAGTCGACCCTTGCCGACCGCATGCTGCAGCTCACCGGAGTTGTCGATGACCGCTCGATGCGCGCCCAATACCTTGACCGCATGGATATCGAACGTGAGCGCGGAATCACCATCAAGTCTCAGGCTGTTCGCATGCCTTGGGAGGTCGACGGCCAGACCTACGCGCTCAACATGATCGACACACCTGGCCACGTTGACTTCACTTATGAGGTTTCGCGTTCGCTTGCTGCTTGTGAAGGAGCGGTGTTGCTGGTTGACGCCGCCCAGGGAATCGAAGCCCAGACGTTAGCGAACCTTTACTTGGCTATGGAAAACGACTTGGAAATCATCCCGGTCTTGAACAAAATCGATTTGCCTGCTGCTCAGCCAGAGAAGTATGCGGAAGAGCTAGCCAATCTTATTGGTGGCAACCCTGAAGACTGCCTCCGAGTTTCGGGCAAGACCGGTATCGGCGTTGACGCGTTGCTCGACAAGATCGTTGGAACCATCCCAAACCCGATCGGTGACCCAAACGCCCCGGCTCGCGCGATGATTTTTGACTCGGTCTACGACTCGTATCGAGGAGTGGTGACCTATGTTCGAATGATTGACGGGCACCTAAAGCCTCGCGAGCAGATCACCATGATGTCTACCAAGGCAGTTCACGAAGCCCTTGAAATCGGCGTTTCCTCACCTGAACCAGAGCCAACAAAGGGTCTTGGCGTTGGCGAAGTGGGCTACCTAATCACCGGCGTTAAGGACGTTCGTCAGTCGAAGGTTGGCGACACTGTAACCACCAAGATGAACCCGGCTACCGAACCTCTAAAGGGCTACGCAGACCCTAAGCCAATGGTTTTCTCGGGTGTCTATCCAATCGATGGCAGCGACTATCCGGTGCTCCGTGAAGCTCTCGATAAGTTGAAACTCTCGGATGCCGCACTCGTTTACGAGCCTGAGACCTCGGTGGCTCTTGGTTTCGGCTTCCGAATCGGATTCCTCGGTTTGCTGCACCTTGAAATTGTTACTGAACGCCTGGAGCGCGAGTTCGGTCTAGATCTCATCGCCACCGCACCATCCGTGGTTTATGAAGTGACTCTCGAAAATGGCGACGAGATCGTCGTTACTAACCCAAGCGAGTTCCCGGGCGGCAAGATCAAGAAGATCATGGAGCCGCTGGTTCGCGCGACCATTCTGAGCCCTAAAGACTATGTGGGCACCATCATGGAGCTCTGCCAGTCACGCCGCGGAACCATGCTTGACATGCAGTATCTAGGTGAAGACCGCGTTCAGTTGCGCTACGAGCTACCGTTGGCCGAAATCGTCTTCGACTTCTTCGACCAGCTCAAGAGCAAGACTGCCGGTTACGGCTCCCTTGATTACGAAGAAATCGGCATGGCGCAGGGTGACTTGGTGAAGGTTGACCTCTTGCTTCAGGGCGAACAGGTTGACGCATTTAGCGCAATCGTGCACAAGGACAAGGCATACGCCTACGGCGTGATGATTACCGGCAAGCTTCGCGAGTTGATTCCTCGTCAACAGTTTGAGGTTCCGATTCAGGCTGCCATCGGTGCCCGAATCATCGCTCGCGAGTCAATCCGTGCGATGCGTAAGGACGTTCTAGCTAAGTGTTACGGTGGCGACATTAGCCGTAAGCGCAAACTTCTAGAGAAGCAAAAAGAGGGTAAGAAGCGCATGAAGACCATCGGTCGCGTCGAAGTCCCTCAAGAAGCTTTCATTGCAGCGCTATCTACTGACGCTGAGAAAAAGGGCGAAAAGAAGGGCAAGTAATTGGCTGGCCCGCTTCCAATCGCTGATCCAGCTCCCTTGGATGGTTTGCTGCCAGCTCAGGCTTCGGTTGGTTGCGATTCCCGATCGTTCCATGCTTACGTCCACATTCCCTTTTGCAGCGTTCGCTGCGGATACTGTGACTTCAATACCTACACAGCTACCGAGTTGGAGGGAGCTCCGCAGAGTGACTACGCCGAAACTCTGATCAAAGAGGTTGCGTTCAGCGCGAAAGTCATCAAGGATTCGGGCGTACCGGCTCGAAAGCTAAAGAGCGTCTTCTTCGGAGGCGGAACACCGACGCAACTACCCGCAGCAGATTTGGTAAAAATTCTCGGCCAGCTCGACTCGACTTTTGGCCTTGAAAGGGGCGCTGAAGTAACGACCGAAGCCAACCCAGACAACGTTGACTTCGAGTACCTGCAATCACTCCGAGCCGGAGGGTTCAACCGAGTTTCTTTCGGAATGCAGTCTGCTGTGCCATCCGTGCTCAAAACCCTCGAACGCACCCACAACCCAGAGAACCTGCCGATTGTCGTCGACGCAGCTAAGCGCGCCGGTCTAGCAACTTCAGTTGACCTGATCTATGGGGCACCTGGCGAATCGCTAGACGAATGGCGAGTGAGCCTAGAAGCAGCAATCGCTTTAGCACCCGATCACATCTCGGCTTATTCGCTGATCGTGGAAGATGGCACCAAACTTGCTCGCCAGATTCG
>JBDLUM010000117.1:0-2981 GCA_039805305.1 Actinomycetota bacterium | reverse complement strand
CGGCAACTGCCTAGGCTGAACACATGGCAAAAGTTTTGATTCTGCACGGATGGACCAATCGTCGGCAGCCGGGCCACTGGCAGCGTCATTTGGCCAACGAACTTCGCAAACAGGGCCACATCGTCGCCTACCCTCAGTTTCCAAGCCCTGACCAACCAAAACTAGAGGAATGGCAAGAGCTGCTTGCTGCCGAGCTGGACATCCTTGCCGAAATTGAGTCTGGCGAGACCGTGGTCATCGGCCATTCGCTTGGCTGCATCAACTGGATTCAAGGCGCATCGACCGGGCTCATCGCAAAGCCGGTGGACCGCGTGCTGCTGGTCGCACCTGCGGACCCATTCGTGCTCGGTGAAGTAGAGGGTCTGAATGTGGATCTGACTGACCCCGCTGTCGCCAAAGCGACCCACGAAAGCACCGCGAGCCTCACGGTGCTCGCGAGTGAAAAAGATAAGTGGACACCACGAGGAATCCACGCAACTTTCGGCGAGCCTCTCGGTCTGACTCCGGTAATTCTCGAGGGAGCAGGGCACCTTTCGCTCGACGACGGGTTCGGAGCTTGGCAGGGCGTAATCGACTGGGTAAACGACCCGAAAGCTGACCTCACTCGACGCTAAAATCGCTAGGCTGGAGGAATGAGAATTCTTTTGGTTGGCGCCGGTGGCGTCGGTGACGCTATCGTCAAAATTGCTGCATCCCGTGACTTTTACGACATCATCGTGGTCGCTGACTACGACTTCAGCCGTGCCGAGAAGAGCATCGAATGGGTGCGCAACAAGTATGGTGCCGACAAGGCATCCAAGTTCCTAGCCGCCAAGATCGACGCAAGCAACGCCGCTAACGTCGCTGAACTGGCCAAGAACCACAACATCACCCACGTTTTGAACGCCGTCGAGCCAAAGTTCGTGCCGACCGTGTTCTCGGGCGCATTCACCGCTGGTGCAAACTACGTTGACATGGCCATGAGCCTCTCTGAAGCTCACGAAACCGACCCATTCCACAAGCCGGGAATCAAGCTTGGTGACTCACAGTATGCGGTCAGTGAGCAGTGGGAGCGCGCTGGCAAGTTGGCGCTGGTTGGCATGGGCGTCGAGCCTGGCATGTCGAACGTCTTCGCTCGCTATGCCGCCGACAACCTATTCAGCGAGATCGACGAAATCAGCGTAAAGGATGGCGGCAGCCTCGCCGTGTTCGATGACGAGGGCAACGAGATTTTCGCCCCATCATTCTCGATCTGGACCACCATCGAAGAGTGCCTAAACCCACCGGTGATTTACGAGCGCAACCGCGGTTGGTTCACTACCGAACCATTCAGCGAGCCAGAGATCTTCGAGTTCCCTGAGGGCATCGGCTCGGTCGAGTGCGTGAACGTCGAGCACGAAGAAGTCACCATGCTTCCGCGTCACCTCAACGCCAACCGTGTGACCTTCAAGTATGGCTTGGGCAGCGAGTTTATTGGCGTGCTCAAGACCCTGCACAAGCTTGGTCTAGACGCCACCCGCCCAACCCGCGTTCGCTCGAACCAGGGTCCGGTTGACGTTTCACCTCGCGACATGGTTGCTGCCGTTCTGCCAGACCCAGCCCACATCGGCCCGAAAATGACCGGCAAGACCTGTGCCGGTGTTCTCGTGACCGGCAAGGACAAGGATGGCAAGGATCGCGCCACCTACATTTATCACGTTGCTGACAACGCCCAGACGATGGCCGAAATCGAAGCTCAGTGTGTGGTTGCTCAGACCGCTTTCAACCCGCTAATCGCTCTTGAGCTTATGGCTCGCGGCGAGTGGAAGGGTGCCGGTGTCGTTGGCCCAGAGGTCTTTGACCCACAGCCATTCCTTGACCTGATGGCATCTTCGACTGGTTACAACCAGCGTTGGGTTGCGCAAGAGCGCCTACCAGCTAGCCCACTTCGTCACCCATAATGACAACAACCGGCCGTCAAGACTTTGACTTCGATGTCGCAATCATCGGGTCTGGTTTTGGCGGGTCGGTTGCTGCTCTGCGCCTAACCCAAAAGGGATATCGCGTCGTAGTTATCGAGGCTGGCGCGCGATTTGAAGATAAAGACTTCGCCAAGAGCTCTTTCGATCTCAAGCGTTTCTTGTTTTTCCCGCGCCTTGGCATGCTCGGTATTCAGCGCATCGACTTTTTGAAGAACGTTCTGGTTATGTCTGGCGCGGGCGTCGGCGGCGGTTCTCTCGTCTATGCCAACACTCTCTATCGTCCACCAGCCGAGTTCTATAAGACCGGTTCCTGGGTCGGCCTAGAAGACTGGGAGTCCGTGCTCGCACCTCACTATGCCGAGGCAGAGCGCATGCTTGGTGTCACCAAGAACCCGTTCTTCAGCCCTGCCGACATAATGCTGAAGCGCTCCGCCGACCGCCTAGGTTTCGGCGACAGCTTCCAGATGGCACCGCTTGGTGTAACTTTCGCCAAGGATGGTCAGCAGCCCGGCGACTTAGTTGGCGACCCTTACTTCGGTGGAGCCGGCCCAGATCGCACCGCGTGTATCAACTGCGGTGAGTGCATGACCGGTTGCCGTCACGGCGCTAAAAACACCCTGGTCAAGAACTATCTCTACTTGGCCGAGCAACCTGGTGACAACAAAACCGTGGCCGAGGTTTGGCCACTAACCAAGGTCTCCGAGATTCGTGATCTCAATGGTGGCGGTTTCGAGTTGCCATTGACCCGAGTCGCCAAGGGTGGCCACACTGGCGCTGTTCGAGCGGCACAGGTCGTAGTTGCCGCCGGAGCCCTGGGTTCTGCACGCCTTTTGCAGCGTTCACGTGCCGCCGGGCACCTAACCGGGATCAGCGACAAACTCGGCGAGCTCAGCCGCACCAACAGCGAGAGCCTGCTTGGTGTTGTCGCCCGAGGAACCGAAAATGACTTCAGTCAGGGTGCCGCGATTACTTCATCAGTGTTCCCATCGCCCGACACTCATATCGAACCGGTTCGCTATGGCCGGGGTAGTGGCTTCATGG
>JBDLUM010000116.1:0-4420 GCA_039805305.1 Actinomycetota bacterium | reverse complement strand
AAGAAGGGACTCGTCTTCAACTACGAGAATTTTACGTTCCACGTTTTGCAACTGTGCCTCCTGCTCTCACGGTACATTTTCTCGGGCGCACACGCTAGAAAACATACCTCTTTAGGAACACGCTCCCAAGTGCCTGTAGTGTCGAAACATGCTCGATTTCAACGACGATGCCTTCATCGAGAACCCATACCCAGCACTTGCTGAACTTCGCAAAATCGGTAAGCCGGTTTGGCACGAAGGTGCCCAGATGTTTCTGGCGGCGACCCACGCAGATGCCAACGCAGTGCTGCGCAATCGCTCACTCGGTCGCATTTTCAAAGCGCGCGAACCAGAGAGCGACTGGAACACCTTCAACTGGTTGCACAGCGACAGCCTGCTCGACTCAGAGCCACCAAAGCACACCAGACTTCGTTCGCTGTTAGTCAAAGCATTCAACAAGAACAAAATCGATAGCCTTCGGCCAGATGTGGTTCGGCTGACCGAGTCGCTGCTGCAGGGCATCCAAGCAAAAATCGAACGGGATGGCCAGTTCGATGTGATTGCCGATTTTGCTGAGCCTCTGCCCGTCAAGGTGATCGCCGCGCTGCTCGGATTCCCTGACGAAGACGAGCACCTGCTTCGCCCATGGTCGCAGGCGATCGTGAAAATGTATGAGCTCGACCCAAGCGAACAGACTCAGGCCGAGGCTAAGCAGGCAAGCCACGAGTTTGCCGAATATGTTCGCGGCCTCATGGAACAACGCAAGCGTGACCCAGGAAACGACCTAATTAGCGACCTGGCAGCCGTCGAAGAAGACGGGCAAAAGCTGAACGCCCAAGAACTGATCGCAACCTGCGTGCTACTGCTGAACGCGGGTCACGAGGCAAGCGTGAACGGGTTCGGAAACGGGCTCGTTGCTGCGATGCAACGCCCCGATCAGCTCGCACTTTTGCGCACGCGGCCATACGAGGTTGCCGCCACGGCCATCGACGAGTTCTTGAGATTCGATGCACCGCTGCACCTCTTTGAACGCACTGCAACTGCCGACGTCGAGATTGGCGGAGTGATGGTGCGCGAGGGTCAAAAGATTGCCTCGCTACTCGGCTCGGCCAACCGCGACGAGTCAGTCTTCGAGAGACCAACCGAAATGAACCTTGAGCGCGACCCGAACCCGCACATTGGGTTTGGCGCGGGCATCCACTTTTGTATTGGTGCCCCACTAGCTCGCATGGAGATGACCACATCGCTGCCGGCGCTATTTGACCGGTACCCAACGCTTGAGCTTGCTGCCGAGCCCGTGCGTCGCCCAGGCTTCGTGCTTCGCGGTTATGAATCGGTACTTTTGCGCGTTGGCTAGAGCGGCAGTGTGAGGCTAACTTTTGCGCCCACATTGTTCTTGTTTGGCACCATGCTCCACGCGATTGACAACTCGTCAAACATGCGTAAACCCACACCAGGCTTGGGGTTCGATTCAGGTGGCCTGCCGTTACTCGTGGCTACCAATTCAACCGTCGAATCGGGGCTGGCTGAGATCGAAAAGTGAAGTTCATTTGATGCGCCGTGCCTGAAGGCATTGCCCACAATCTCTTTCGACAGCTCGTTCACACAAAATGCCAAGTTGGAGTCGGCCAAAAGAACCTCGCGCACCGACGCATCGATTTTGAATGTGATGTCGCATGCCCCCGCCCAGGTTTTCACTAGCGCTTCTAGCTCTCGCTCTAGGTCGATGCTGACCTTATTCAGCGGTGCGTTGATTAGTTCTTGCGCTTTCTTCAGGTCGTCTCGAATGAGCTGAAGTTCGGCCTTGGTCGGGCGCGCAACGTTTCTGGCTCTAGTGAGAGCGACACTGAGCAAACTTTGAACGTCGCCGTGAACCATGTAGGTGTAGTTGCGACGGGCCACCCAAATGCGCTGTTCAAAAAGAGCTTTATCGCGCTTGAGTTCTTGTCGCTTAGTGCGCAGCGCATCGCGTAGTTCGACCAGGTTGTATTGAAAAATGTAAGTTGCCGACACGAAAAGCGAGAGAATCAGAGTGCTCGAGCCGATGTTTAGAATCAGTGGGCCCGCGAATCGAGAATCGAGGCCGAGGCTAATCGCCCACATGTCGGTTAGCCAAAACGCTAGAAGCCAAAAGGATGCTCCAAAAAGCCCTGCGATGCTCAGACTGGTGAGGGCTGGTAGCGTGCGGGGCGAAAGAAGAAGTCGCAAAACTTCGAAGATCACCCAAAGCGCAAGCAATAGAAGTAGCGACTGGGGAATGTGGCCGAACCCATACTCGAACGCCGAGAGCGAGATAAACATCGGCCCCGCGAGCAATAGCTGAATTCGAGGTTGCCAGCTTTGCTTGAGGCTCGCGCGCGACGGAATGGTGCTAACGCGTCGTGGTTGTTTGGCAGCCGTTGGTAGTGACTTCGCCGGCTCGGTTGCCACTTTGGCTAGATAGCGGGTGAGGGGGCGAACCGTGTTGTCGATTGCGTCGCGCAACTCATCTAGAGCCGACTTGAAGTCGAGAGTCGACTTAGAGGCTTCGAACTGCAAACCGAGTGCTCGAAGCACAGGCTCTAAGCGCTTTCGTGTCACCGAGCCCAAGCGTTTTTCTTCTTCTGCGAGCAGTTTTGCTGAGTCGTTTCGATAGGCGTCGAGTTCAGCATCCACTTTCGAAAACTCACGCGAACCTTCGGCGAACTCGAGTCTTAGGTTGGCAAAAATAGCCACGATGATGAATAGGCCGAAGCTGGTTGCCCCGGTCAGCAGCGGGCGAAGCGCCCCCGCAGTGGTTGTTGTCGTGCCAAAAACCAGAGGCTCGAGCTCGTTCATAATCACCGGTCGAATGGCACCCAAAACAAATACCAGGCCAAGGTTCAAATACACGCGGATGCTCGTGCGCGCCATGCGGTCGATCTGAAGCCCGCCCAGCCAAAGCAGCGGTGCGATGATCAGGTTTCCAACGACCACGCGAAAAAGAAACACTTCTGGAGTCATGCCAGAGATGGGTATGTCAAACGAGGCGGTAGTGAGCGGGTAGAGCACGATGAACGCAAACAAGACCGTCGGGCGCAACGTGTTCTTGCGACCAAGCAGTGAAAGTTGAAGCTCGTAGCGTGAAGCGCTCGCCTGGCGTTTCGGCATTAGTGCTGCTCTGGTAGTCCGGCGGCTTTCATGAACTCTCGAGCCGCCAGAACGCGGCCGTGTGCCATGTCTGAAATCTCGATACCGGCCGAAGCTATGGTTCTCTTGAGCAGGCCTTCGACCGCTCGAAGCGTTGTGCCTCGAATGGCAGCGATTTCTTGGTTCGAATGACCGAGTGCAACCAGGCGCAGAATTTCGAGTTGTGACTTCGAGATGCGTGAAAGCGGGTGGCTGCTGCGAACATCGTCGCGAAACTTTTGACTGTCAGATTTGCCGAGAACTGCTGCAATCGCCTTGGTGATCACCTCGGGGTCGCGCAGGTTTGACTTGCGCAGGTAGGCAGAACCTTCTGGAATCTTGCTGTCGCCTCGACCTAAGAACCTTGGCTCAGGAAGGTTGGTCAAGAAAACGAATGCAATCTCGGGGGCAGTTTGCCGAAGGGCGTTAGCCAGGTCTAGGCCGGTTGGGCCCTGACCTAACTCGATGTCGAGAACTGCCACGTTTGGGTCGAACTCGGCCACAACTCCGCGAGCCTCAACCGCAGAAGACGCCACTCGAACGTCGAAGCCTTGTGCGGTCAGGGTTTCGGCAACCAAAAGCCTGATAAAGGCTTCGTCTTCTACGACTACAACTCGAGTTTTCATTTGTCTTCTAACTTGCAGGCGGGTGTGCCACCAGGCAGCTTGTGACGAAACTGTGCTACCAGACGGTAGCCGATTCTCGACAGCCAGCAGATTGGGGGTACGACAATGACGAAAGCTATGGTGCTTAGCAGCCAATTATTCTGCAATCGCAAGATGGCTGCAAAAGCCTCGTGGCCGCCATAGGCCTGACCGTCGACCACCATGTAAACCCGGTCCTGAGCCTGAGGCTGCAGCACTCCGTATTCTGTGGTGTCGATTAGTTGCCAGGGGTGGGCGACGATCGGCGTCTTCGAGCGGCGAACGATGTAGTTGGCCGTAGTCGTGCAAAACCCACAGTCACCATCAAAGATGAGTGTCGGCGTTTGGCTGATCATGTTTCTAGCCTATCTTCGCCAGCCCATGACGGCCTCGGGGCGTGAACAAACGATTAGGTTTGAAGCATGAGCAAAAAGCAAGAGTTTGGCGGAGCATCCGAGTTTTCGAAGTTCGCCGCGTCGAGGCGCAGCACCCGCGATTTTTCATCGAAGCCGGTGCCGCAAGAACTGATTGACCAAATCATCACGGATGCGCTGACCGCGCCATCTTGGTCGAACACTCGCCCATTCAAGATCGCCGTTGCGCAGGGTGAGGTTCGCGACCGAATCAGTGCCGAGTTTCTAAAGCGTTGG
>JBDLUM010000115.1:0-3465 GCA_039805305.1 Actinomycetota bacterium | reverse complement strand
TACCACAAGGGTGGCCCGCGCCAGGGTGTGTACCTTCAAATCACTTCAAGCACAGACGCCGACATTGCGGTGCCTGGTCGTGATTTCACCTTTGGTGAACTCATTGCCTCGCAGGCGGCAGGAGATGCCGCTGTGTTGGCCGCTCTGGGTCGCCCTGTTCTAACTCTTACGCTTAGAGACGTCACCAGCGGCTTGAGCGCTATTCGAAACGCCATCGGCTAAGGAGCTATTTCAAGTGCCAGTCAAACTCGGTCCGGGTATTAACCCGCTACGTGATCCAGATGATCGCAGACTGAATCGCATCGCCGGCCCAAGCGGACTAATCATCTTCGGAGTCACCGGTGACCTTAGCCGCAAGAAGCTCATGCCTGCCGTTTACGACCTCGCCAACCGCGGCCTGCTTCCACCTGGCTTTGCCTTGATCGGATTCGCCCGACGAGAATGGGAAGACCAAGACTTTGCCAAGGTCGTTCACGATTCGGTTCGCGATCACGCGAGAACTCCGTTTAGCGAAGAGGTTTGGCAGCAACTGTCTCGCGGTATTCGCTTCGTTCAAGGTGAGTTTGACGATGACGACGCTTTCGATCGACTCAAAGAAACGATCGCAGAGCTCGATCGCGAACGCGGAACCAACGGAAATCACGCCTTCTATCTGTCGATTCCACCAAAAGCCTTCCCTCTGGTTTGCCAGCAACTGAGCCGCTCTGGCCTAGCTGCGCCGAAGGACGACCAGTTTCGCCGCGTAGTCATCGAGAAACCGTTCGGTAGCGACCTGAAAACCGCCCGCGAGCTCAATGCCGTTGTTGAATCGGTCTTCCCGCCTGACTCGGTGTTCCGCATCGACCACTATCTAGGCAAAGAGACGGTTCAGAACATCCTCGCTTTGCGTTTTGCCAACCAACTATTTGAACCGATCTGGAACTCGAATTACATTGACCACGTTCAGATCACCATGGCCGAAGACATCGGCGTGGGCGGTCGAGCCGGTTATTACGACGGCATCGGAGCAGCTCGAGACGTAATTCAGAACCACCTGCTACAGCTTCTAGCGCTGACAGCCATGGAGGAGCCGGTTTCGTTCGACGCCTCAGATCTTCGCGCCGAAAAAGAAAAGGTATTGTCGGCGGTTCGACTACCAAAAGACCTAGGTAAGTACACCGCCCGAGGCCAGTACGCTGGCGGCTGGCAGGGTGGCGAGAAGGTCACCGGCTTCTTGAGTGAAGATGGCATGAACCCAAAGTCTGTGACCGAAACGTATGCAGCAATGCGCCTAGACATCGACACCCGTCGCTGGGCAGGCGTTCCGTTTTACCTTCGAGCCGGAAAGCGCCTTGGTCGTCGCGTTACCGAAATCGCCATCGTCTTCAAACGCGCACCTCAGCAGTTGTTCGAGGCAAGTCAGACATCTCAGCTCGGCCAGAACGCTTTGGTTATTCGCGTTCAGCCAGATGAAGGTGTAACCATTCGCTTCGGCTCAAAGGTTCCTGGTGTTGGCATGCAGGTGCGCGACGTAACCATGGACTTTGGCTACGGCCACGCATTTACCGAGGCTAGCCCAGAGGCATACGAGCGCTTGATTCTCGATGTGCTACTCGGCGACCCGCCGCTGTTCCCACGCCACGAAGAAGTAGAGCTTTCTTGGAAGATTCTCGACCCAATCGAAGAATTCTGGGCAAAAAAGGGCAAACCTGAGCAGTATCGACCAGGCTCTTGGGGCCCCGCTTCTGCAGATCAAATGATGGCCCAGGATGGCCGTGCTTGGAGGATTCCGTGATCGTCGACCTACCCAACACAACCGTTTCTAAAGTATCGAAGTCACTCGTTCAGATTCGAGAGCAGGGCGGCGCTGTGGCACTAGGTCGCGTGCTAACTCTGATCATCTCAACCGACTTCAAGGGAATCGAGACGGCCATTCAAGCCGCGAACGACGCTTCGCGCGAGCATCCGTGTCGAATCTTGGTTCTGGCTGATGACAAGGGTGCTTCGAAGAAGTCGGCCCGCCTTGATGCTCAAATTCGAGTTGGTGGTGACGCCGGTGCGTCTGAAGTTATCGTGCTTAGAGCCCACGGAGAAGCTGCCAGCGACCCACAGGGGCTCGTAACCGGTTTGCTACTCCCAGATGCTCCTGTAGTCGCCTGGTGGCCAAATGAAGCGCCTGACAAAGCCGCAACCTCACCGATCGGTCAAATTGCTACGCGCCGCATCACTGATGCCGCAAGTCAAAAAGACCCCCACGGATACCTTGTGCACCTAGCCAAGACTTATACGCCAGGAGACAGCGACTTTGCCTGGACCCGTCTAACTCTTTGGCGAGCACAGTTGGCCGCGATTCTCGACCAGCCTCCCTATGACGCAATAACTGCCATCGAGGTCACCGGTGCGGTTGACTCCCCCAGCACCGACTTGCTAGCCGCATGGCTCGAACTGCAGCTGAAGGTAAAGGTGTCGATGATTCGAACGGCTCGCGGCAAGGCAGTAAGTGGCATTCGTGGCGTCAAGTTGATTAGAAAATCAGGTGACATCGAGATTGTTCGAAACGTACCCGATGTTGCGACTTTGATTCAGCCAACCCAGCCAACTCGAGAAATTTCACTTCCGCGAAGAGGTTTACGCGATTGCCTAAGTGAAGACATGCGTCGCCTTGACCCAGACGATCTTTTTGGAAAAGTCATTACCAAGGCGTTCTCAGCTAAGACACCTAAGCCGACTATTTCGAAGACCAAGACCGTAGCAAAGAAAAAGAAGTGACCCGCCCGATCGTAAATCGATTTCCCGACGGTGCGGCGGTAGCCGATGCCGTTGCTTTGGCAGTGCTCGAGAAACTAGCTTCGGTTTTGCGGCTAAAGCCGCTGGCCCACTTCGTTGTGACGGGTGGAACCGTTGGCATCGCCAGTTTGGCCAGCATTTCGAGGCTTGATGACGGCTCTGTCGACTGGGCCCGTGTGCACATCTGGTGGGGCGACGAAAGATTCGTTGAGCAAACTTCGGGCGACCGAAACGCCGTTCAGGCTAGAAACGCTTGGCTCAGCCACAGCACCGTGCCTGAGGCGAACATCCACGAATTTCCAGCTTCAGACCAGGGTCTAGATCTTCATGGCGCCTGTGCTCAGTTTGAACAAGAACTAGCACGCTTTGCGAGCACGGATGCTGCCTACCCAAAGTTTGACCTGCTCCTTCTAGGCATGGGTCCCGATGGCCACGTGGCTAGCCTGTTTCCAGGTCAAGAACACGCACCAGAATCGGTTGTCGTAAGCGTGGATGACTCACCGAAGCCACCCGCTAAGCGTCTCAGCCTCAACTTCAAGGTCATAAACGGAGCGAATGAGGTTTGGTTCACCGTCGCCGGAGCCGATAAGGCCGAAGCGGTTTCAGTAGCTTTTGGTGACGAACCACAGTCGCTACCGGTCGGTCGAATTGCCGGAACATCGCGCACGGTTTGGTTCATTGACCAAACTGCTGGGGTTA
>JBDLUM010000114.1:0-6586 GCA_039805305.1 Actinomycetota bacterium | reverse complement strand
GTGTGAGGTGTACTCAGCAAACGATTCGTTCAGCCAAAGGTCGTTCCACCAAGTCATGGTGACCAGGTCACCGAACCACATGTGCGCAAGCTCGTGCAAAATGGTGACCACGCGACGCTCTTTCAGAGCTTCGGCAACTGCGCCTCTGAACACGTAGGTTTCTGTGAAAGTTACCGCACCAGCGTTTTCCATTGCGCCGGCGTTGAAGTCGGGCACGAACAGCTGGTCGTACTTCTCGAACGGGTATGGGTAGTCGAACGTCTTCTCAAAGAACTCGAAGCCCTCGCGGGTCTTTTCGAACATGTAGTCGGCTTCTAGGTACTGCTCGAGCGACGCACGGCAGTAAACGCCCAAAGGAATCACTCGACCGTCTGACGAAGTAAGTTCGCTGTGGCGCGATACATAAGGGCCGGCGATCAGCGCGGTGATGTAAGAAGAGATTCGTGGAGTAGGTGCAAAGTTCCATGTCGACTTTGCTTCACCGGCGGCAACGGGTGCTGGTGTTGGCTGGTTTGAAACAACCTGCCAGTGAGCCGGAGCGGTCACGCGGAATTCGAAGGTGCCCTTCAGGTCAGGCTGCTCGAAGACAGCAAACATACGGCGGCTGTCAGGCACTTCGAATTGGGTGTAGACATAAACTTCACCGTCAACCGGGTCAACGAATCGGTGCAGGCCCTCACCGGTGTGCATGAAGTGAGCATCGGCGTCGACCACGAGGGTGTTCTCGGCGGCTAGGTTTGGCAGTTCGATTCGAATGCCATCAGAAACCTTTGCAACGTCGAGCTCTTCGCCGTTTAGATTCACCGAGCGAACCGAGGCCGTAATAGCGTCAATGAACGTGGATGCTCCTGCCGTGGCAGCAAACTTCACCGTAGTTTTTGATGCGAATGTTTCATCAGAAGTCGTGAGATCTAGATCAACTTCATAAGAGTGAACGCTTACGAGTTTCGAGCGTTCTGCTGCTTCAACTTGGGTTAGGTTTTCTCCGGGCACTTTGACTCCTGTGTCAGTTGGTCTCAATCTTGCTCTAGCCTAATAGCAAGAGACTTACCCAGAGGGAGCATGCCAAGTGCGCTTTAAGCCCAGCCCACTAATCGAAGCTAGCGCTTCATTCGCCATCGCCTTCCTGCTTGTTATTGCTTGGTTGTTTTTCGATCGCAGTATCGCTGCAGATGTGATTGTCGGTGCTTCAAATATTGCTTTCATTTTCATGTTCCCGATCTTCACCGGCTGGGCTTTGGTGGGCCTATTGGTACGAGACCGCGCGCATTGGTTCAGAGCGGTTGCCAACTTGGCCGTGACCCTCGTGATGTCATTCGGTATTTCGTTTTTGGTGATCCCTCCAGACGCTCAGCTGAGTGACCCAAAGATTGCCGCACTCACCGAGCAGAACATCCGCGCACTCATCGTTGCACTACTGGCAAACCTGATCGCTGGGGCGCTTGCCTACCTTTTCTTGATCGAACAAGCAAAAGATAAGAAAAACAGCACGGCTTACCGGGTGATCAATACCGCCGCGAGCGCCCAAACTAAGCGAAAGAAGAAGTAGATGCGCATTCACATCGCCACCGACCACGCCGGCCTCGACCTGAGCCACTTTTTAATTGATTCGCTCCGCACCGAAGGTCACGAGGTGTTCGACCACGGGCCACAGAGCTATGACCCACTCGATGACTACCCAAGTTTCTGCATCAACGCCGCTCTTGCGGTAATCGCCGATCATCAGGCCGGCACTGAAGCTCTAGGCATTGTGTTGGGCGGCTCAGGTAACGGTGAGCAAATTGCCGCCAATAAAGTTGAGGGCATTCGAGCCGCTCTCGCCTGGAACCTCGACACTGCCAAGCTCGCACGATCTCACAACGATGCGAACGTAATCGCCGTTGGTGCGCGTCAGCACGAACAGGGTGAGGTGCTCGAGCTAATTCGAGCCTTCATCGCCGAACCATTCTCAAACGATGAGCGTCACGCCAGACGTATTGGCAAGATTGCCACCTACGAACAAACCGGCGACATAGTCGAATAGCAGCACATGCCCGAGGGTCATACAGTTCACCGAATTGCGAACGCCTTTCAGTCTGATTTCGCAGGTCGACCGGTCACAGTCACGTCACCTCAGGGCCGTTTCAACTCGGATGCTGCGCTCATCTCTGGGCAGGTGCTCAAACGTGCTCGTGCCATCGGCAAGCAAATGTTTCTCGAGTTTGATGGGGGAGCGATAGTTCGCATACACCTCGGCATCTATGGCAAGTGGCAATTTCACGATTCGGCAGATGCGGCAATCACCGGCCAGGTTCGGGCTCGCTTTACGGCAGGCGAAATCAGCGCCGATTTGCGCGGGCCAACCGTCTGCGAGGTAATCACCAAGGCAGAGGCAAAGACGGTGTTCAATCGGCTCGGCCCAGACCCACTAAACGCAAACCCGAGTAATCGAGAGGCACAAAGGTTTATCAGCCGGGTGCAAGCGTCAAAATCACCGATCGGCCTACTTCTCATGAATCAAGACGTTATCGCTGGAATCGGAAACGTTTATCGCGCAGAACTTCTTTTTCGAGCCGAGATCACACCTCACCGACCGGGTAACCTCTGCACCACCGACGAACTTCAAGCAATTTGGGATGACTCGGTGAAGCTGCTGCGAATTGGTGTCAAAACCGGCTTCATGATCACCAAAGAAAAACTTTTTCGCAAGAATCCAACTAAAGCCGAGCGCAACTGGGTCTACAAGCGCGAGGGCACGCCGTGTGAGCGCTGCGGAGCATCCGTGCAAATCGAACTCATGGCAACCCGAAAGCTTTATTGGTGCCCAGGCTGCCAGAAATGAGAAAAGACCCCGATTTCGAGGTCTTTTCTAGTGCGAGAGCGGATGACGGGAATCGAACCCGCACCATCAGTTTGGAAGACTGAGGCTCTACCATTGAGCTACATCCGCGGAGTTTTGATAATTTCACTGAGAAATCGTCGCAACAAGAACATTCTATGGGGTAGACTCACTTAGGTTGTTCTGGTTTGAACAAAAAATTCCGGTAACAACACCGGGGTGTAGCGTAGTGGCTAGCGCGCCTGCTTTGGGAGCAGGATATCGCAGGTTCGAGTCCTGTCACCCCGACCAGTATTGGCCTTCAACCACATTAAAGACCCACCTTTGGGTCGTCTATTGGAGATGAATCTGTGAAGTCAACTATCGAGCGCATCAAGCCGACCCGAGTCAAGATCAACATTGTTGCTTCTCCAGACGACCTGCGTCCAAGCATCGATCACGCCTACGAGCACATCGGCGAGGATGTTTCGATTCCTGGTTTCCGCAAGGGTAAGGTTCCACCAGCCCTTCTAGAAAAGCGTGTCGGTCGCGGTGCGATTCTTGCCCACGCCATCAACGATGCACTTGACGTTCTTTACCGTCAGGCCATCGAAGAGCACAAGATTCGCCCACTGAGCCAGCCAAGCGCTGATGTTAAAGAGGCTCCGAGCGACGTTGACTTCAGCGGCGACCTAGTTGTCGAAATCGAAGTTGAGGCGCGTCCAGAAATCAAGCTTCCTAAGTACCAGGGTCTAAAGGTCACCGTTGAAGAGATCAAGGTTGCGCCAATCGAGGTTGACGCCGAGGTAGATGCACTTCGTGCACGCTTTGGTTCACTGAAGACCGTTGACCGCCCGGCAAAGAAGGGCGACTTCACCAGCATCAACTTGAGCGCTGAGATTGATGGCAAGGTCATTGACACCGCCGAGAACATTTCTTATGAAATTGGTTCGGGCAACCTGCTTGACGGAATCGACGAAGCTCTAGACACCCTCACCGCAGGCGAGTCGACCACCTTCGTTTCAAAATTGGTTGGTGGCGAAATGTCTGGTGCTGACGCCCAGGTTTCGGTTACCTTGACCGCGGTCAAAGAGCGCGAGCTGCCAAAGCTCGACGACGAGTTTGCCAAGCTTTACAGCGAGTTCGACACCGTAAAAGAGTTGAAGGCTGGCCTAGAGGCTCAGATCGCTCGCTCAAAGGGTTACACCCAGGGCATTGAGGCGCGCGACAAGGCTACCGACGCGCTACTTGAACTTGTTGACATCCCAGTTTCTGACGAGTTGATCGAAGCCGATGTAAACCGTCACCTAGAAGGCGAAGGCCGTCTAGAAGACAAGGCTCACCGCGCCGAGGTTACCGAGCAGAGCGCGCGTTCGTTCAAAGTTCAGATGCTGCTTGACGCAATCGCCGAGGCAGAAGAGCTAAAGGTCAGCGAGCAAGAGCTCATTCAGTACCTAATGCAGGCTGCTCAGCAGTATGGCATGGACATCAACGAATTCATCAAGGTGGTCGACCAGAACGGTCAGATTCCGATGTTCGTAGCCGAGGTTGCTCGCCGCAAGGCGCTTGCAGTCGTTCTAGAGGCAGCTACCGTGGTTGACACCAAGGGTAAGAAAGTTGACCTAGAAGACTTCTTGAAGACCGACGATGCAGGGGTTGAAGACCACACCGGTCACGACCACGACTAATAGTCAAAGTTTTATAGGCGGGCTCGGGCATATCTGCTCGGGCCTTGTCTTTTGTCGGGTTATTCTTAGTGCCCAACCACAGTTTGTTTAGGAACTCGCATGTCGTCATCGGACTCGTTTGTGCATCTACATGTGCACACCGAGTATTCGATGCTCGATGGTGCGGCCCGTGTTCAACCACTGGTAAAGGCAGCAGCCGCAGCGGGGATGCCCGCCCTGGCCATCACCGACCACGGCAACCTTTTCGGTGCCTACGACTTCTATCAGTCGGCAAAAAAGGCCGGCATCAAGCCAATCATCGGCATCGAGGCATACCTGGCACCGGGTGACACTTCGCGCACAGAACGCAGTCGAGTTCGCTGGGGCAACGCCGGTGACGGCGACGACGTTTCTGGCGGTGGTGCCTTTACGCACGCCACACTTCTGGCCGAGACCACCGAGGGCATGTACAACCTGTTTCGGCTCTCGTCGCAGTCATACCTCGACGGCGTCTACTACAAACCCCGTATGGACCGCGAGATTCTCTCGAAGTACGCCAAGGGAATCATTGCAACAACCGGATGCGCATCCGGCGAAATTCACACCTTGCTTCGCACCAAAGGTTATGAAGCTGCCCTAGCCGCTGCCGGTGTTTACCAGGACATTTTCGGCCGAGACAATTACTTCGCCGAGATCATGGATCACGGCATTGAAATCGAGCGCCGCACACACCACGATCTTCTTCGCATCGCCAAAGACTTGAAGATGCCTTTGGTGGCAACTAACGACTTGCACTACATTCACCCGGGCGACGCCGAAGCGCACAGCGCTCTGCTGTGCATCCAGGTGAATGCTTCGCTGAACGACCCAAACCGCTTCAAGTTCGACGGCTCTGGTTATTACCTAAAGTCGGCGGCCGAGATGCGCGAACTTTTCAAAGATTATCCAGAGGCCTGTGACAACACTCTTGCTATCGCCGAGCGTTGCAATGTTGAGTTTGAACAGCGCGAAAAAGAATTGATGCCGCGCTTTGATGTTCCCGCCAGCGAAACCGAAGATTCTTGGTTTGAGAAAGAGGTCTTCGCCGGGCTAGATCGACGTTTCGGGGGCAAGGTGCCCGAAGACCGCTTGACTCAAGCTCGATACGAAATCGGCGTCATTCACAAGATGGGCTACTCTGGTTACTTTTTGGTGGTCGCCGACTTCATCAACTGGGCTAGACGTCAGGGCATTCGTGTCGGGCCAGGTCGTGGTTCGGCCGGCGGT
The DNA here is from genome assembly GCA_039805305.1 of Actinomycetota bacterium. Taxonomy (GTDB): domain Bacteria; phylum Actinomycetota; class Actinomycetes; order Actinomycetales; family Microbacteriaceae; genus Rhodoluna. The sequence continues at coordinate 856 of JBDLUM010000114.1, read as the reverse complement.
GCCATCGTGGCCTATGCACTCGGCATTACCGAACTAGACCCGATTCAGCACGGTCTCATCTTCGAGCGATTCCTAAACCCAGATCGAATCTCGATGCCCGACATCGACGTTGACTTCGACGACCGTCGACGCGGAGAAGTTATTCGCTACGTGAACCAGAAATATGGCGAAGACCGCGTTGCGCAGATTGTGACGTTTGGCTCGATCAAGGCGAAGGCCGGCCTCAAAGATGCCGCGCGCATCCTCGACTACCCATATGCCGTTGGTGACAAGCTCACCAAAGCGCTTCCTGCGATGGTGCTGGGTAAAGACATTTCACTCGAAGACATCGAGAACGAGTCGGCCGAGCGCTACGGTGAAGCGGCCGAATTTAGAAAGCTCGTCGCCGAAGATCAAGAAGCTGCGAGAGCTTACGAAGTCGCCAAGGGGCTCGAGGGTTTGAAGCGCTCTACTGGTGTGCACGCCGCCGGTGTGATCATCTCGGCTGAGCCGTTGTTCGACGTAATTCCCGTCATGACGCGTGAAGGCGAAGACGGCATCGTCACCCAGTTCGATCAGCCGCCGCTCGAAAAACTTGGCCTTCTAAAAATGGACTTCTTGGGACTTCGAAACCTCACGGTCATCGATGACGCGCTCGAGAACATTCGCAACAACGGCAAGACTCCGCCAGTTCTTGAAGAGTTAGATCTAGACGCCGACGAAAAGGCCTACCAACTGCTTTCAGCTGGCGACACACTCGGCGTTTTTCAGCTTGACGGTGACAACATGCGAACCCTATTGCGCCTGCTTCGCCCCAGTGAGTTCGAGCACATCTCGGCTGCGATCGCTCTCTACCGACCAGGCCCGATGGGTGAAA
>JBDLUM010000113.1:0-2796 GCA_039805305.1 Actinomycetota bacterium | reverse complement strand
GTGCCATCTGGTTCGGTGATGCGAGTCCAGGCGGTTGGGCCGAAGTGGCTAACCAGCTCGCTCGGGCGAAGCTCGCCGTTCTCACCCTTGCCGTCTCTAAAAATGTAGCGGTCGCGCTCCGGCGAACCCTTTGGCGAACGGAGCGCCTCTTGAAACCAAACGTGGCCCGAGCCCGAGTGGTTCGGCACGATGTCGATAATCACACGGATGCCCACCTTGTGCAGCGCGTCAATCATCTCGTCGAACTCGGCCAATGTTCCAAGTCGCGGGTCAACGTTGCGGTAGTCGTCAACGTCATACCCGCCGTCGGCCAACGCCGATGGATAGTGCGGGCTCAACCAAACGGCGTCAATACCAAGCGCTTTCAGGTATGGCACACGGCTGATGATTCCCTTTAGGTCACCGATTCCGTCGCCATTGGCATCAGCAAACGAACGAGGGTAGATCTGGTAGACGACGGCTTGGCGCCACCAGTGCTCTGAGCCGGTGAGAAAGGTGAATTCAGACATGAGCCCATCTTAAAGGCTCTAACTTGACCACCCACGGCTAGTCGCCCGAGTCGATTTTGCGCCTGCCGTTAGACTCGCTTAGTGAGTTCAATAACCAAACAGCAGCGCTTGATTTTTATCTTGATGCTCGGGCTGTCGATGTGCCTTCAACCGTTCACCATCGACCCCTACTTGGCCTCATACCCAGCCATCGAAGCCGACTTCGACGTAACCACCGCTCTGATTCAATTCAGCATGACCGGTGTAACTCTCGGTTTCGCTTTCGGCCAGATTTTTGCCGGCACACTTAGCGACTCAATCGGTCGCCGTCGCCCAATGATCTTCGCGGTTTCGCTTTATGCAGTCTCGGCTTTCGCGATGCTCTGGGCAACCAACATCGAAACTTTCATCGCCCTGCGCACGCTGATGGCAGTTGGCGCTTCGGCGGCGGGTGTTCTAGCCAACGCCGTGGTTCGCGACCTCTACTCTGGCAAGCCAATGATGAAAATGCTCTCTCGAGTGTTTTTGGTTCAGGGTCTTTCGCCGATTCTCGGGCCAATCATCGGAGCTTGGCTGAGCGAGGTTGTGCTTTGGCGCGAGGTGTTCGGCATATTCGCCGGATTCGGTTCGGTCGTCGCCATCCTGGCAATTTTGTTTCTCAAAGAAACCCTGCACACTGATGACCGCAAAGATTCACCGTTCTCGGGCATGGGCAAGCGCTTCGCCGCTGTGCTGCGCGACCGCATTTACATCGGCCTGCTGATTCTCTCAGTGGTTCAAACCGTTTCGCTTTTCGCCTACCTCAACATCGTGCCTTTTCTGTTTCGCGAGGGTGGCTATGGCCTCAGCGTTGGTGAGTTTGGCTTCTGGTTTTCGTTCAACTCGGTGATGTCGGTGATCGGCGTGCAAATTGGCGCGCGCTTGGGCGTCAAATTCAAAGCCCAGTGGATGCTCGTTGGCGTTGTCGCCACGGCCGTCGCAGCCGGCCTCGCGCTCACGTTGCTCGGTTTGGCGAACGCCCCGTTTGCACTGGCCGAGGTTGCGTTTGCCGTGCTCATCATGGCGTTCGGTGCGACCATCCCGTTGATTCAAACCCTCGCACTAACCCCGCACGGTCACGAAGCCGGCACCGCGGCATCGTTGCTGGGCGTATCGAACTTCTTGGTGACTTCGCTGTTCTCGCCGATTTACACGCTCGTGCCGCTAGATAACGCAGCACCGCTCGGAATGTTGATGGGTGGCGCTTACCTGATCGGTCTGCTCAGCCTGATTTTCATCGTGCGGCCGAAGACCGTGCCAGATTTAGCTAACTAGAGCGCAGCATCCAAGGCTGAAAGAGCCTGCTCAACAACCTCGGCACTCGCGATTTGATCGTGGTCGCGGTTTGGCAGCAGGGTCAGGGTCGCACCCGCAATCTTGCCGGCCAGCCACTTGCTGCAAATTGGGTTGACGTTCGGGTCGGCCTCGCCACTGAACAAAAACACCGGCTTGGTGATCGACGCCGGCTCGAAACCCCAAGGCACCATCATCGAGTGCTCATCGAGCGCCCATCCCATTGCACCGTTTTTAAAGGCAAACGGATTCTCGAACGAAGGCGCCCACTTATCGAACTGTGCCACCAACTCGGGTGTGATGGTCTTGGTTGCCTCGAGCATCTCGAGCTCTTCTGGGTCGGTGTCGGCGAACTGGTTTAGGTCTGGCTCACCCACTGGAGCGACGGTTGCTAGGGTTACTGCAGCTAGCAGGCCTGGCAGCTGTGCGGCATCGGCCAAGGCGCGTGCGCCACCGCTCGAGTGCCCAAAGCTCACGAACTCGTTGAACCCTAGGTGGGCAACAACCGCTGCAGTGGTGTTCGAAATCTCAGCCATGTTCTGGCCATCGGTGCGAGTCAGTGAGCTCTCGCCATAGCCAGGTCTAATGATGGCCGCCACCGAGTAGCCGTGCGCAGTGAAGGCCGCGACAACGTCGGCCGACAGTTCACGCGGGTTCGGGGTTCCGTGGTGCCAGACAGCCAGTCGCGACCCACCCTCATAGAAAGAGGTTTGAATCTTTTGGCCGGCCGCGGTTTCGATAATGAGTGCTTGCATGAGGCCAGAATAGTGCCCAAAAAGTTGCTAACGATTGAGTCACGGTCGTGAAATCGCTTTCACGAAACCGCTTTAGTGCCCTAACTTGAGACTTAGGAGCGACCGTCGCTTTCAGTATTGAAAGGGACACTCGTGTTTCGTCTAACCGCTCGCAAACTTCTGGCAGCAGCATCCGCGTTGATTTTGGCAGCCACACTCAACCCGATTTCTTCGGCAACTGC
>JBDLUM010000112.1:0-3826 GCA_039805305.1 Actinomycetota bacterium | reverse complement strand
ATACTCGACACCATGGAGCAAATGTGAAGTTAACCCTCGCGCCAGCGGCAGCCCCACTATCAAGAGTTAAGAACGCCGACCGTTCGCCGGTTCGCGTTGCGCTGGTGCAAACCAGATGGCACGAATCGCCCGAAGAGCACCTCGCGAAGCTCAACGAAGGCATTGAGCTTGCTGCATCGGCGGGAGCATCCATCGTGTTCTTGCCAGAGTTGACGCTCAGCCGCTATCCCGCTGACAAAAAGCCCACTACCGTTCCGAACTATTCTGCAGAGTCACTCGACGATGGCGCCACAAGGGCATTTGCCGCGAAAGCCGCAGCCGAGCACGGAGTGATTGTTCACGCTTCACTCTATGAATACAAATCAACCGCAGATGGCCGCGCCCTCAACAGCGCAATCATGGTGCACCCGAATGGAACGCTACTTGCTAGAACCCCGAAGCTGCACATTCCGGTTACCGCTGGCTATTACGAAGACAAATACTTTGAACCCGGGCCGGCCGAAGGTGAGCCATACCCTGTTTATGCAACCGATCTAGGTGGCACAACGGCGATGATTGGCCTTCCAACTTGCTGGGACGAATGGTTTCCTGAAGTTGCCCGAAATTACTCACTGCGTGGGGCTGAAATTCTTGCTTACCCAACCGCAATTGGGTCTGAGCCCGATCACCCCGATTTCGACACCGAACCTCTTTGGCGTTCAGTGATTGTCGCAAACGGCATTGCAAACGGCACATTCATGGTCGTGCCCAACCGCTGGGGAAACGAAGGTGCCTTGAATTTTTATGGCTCCAGTTTCATCAGTGACCCATACGGGCGCATCCTGGTTCGGGCAGAGCGCGCAGGCGACGAGGTGCTCGTTGCCGACCTCGATCTAGACCAACGGCGTGATTGGCTAGACCTGTTCCCGTTCTTGGCTACTCGACGCCCAGACACCTACTCAAAGCTGACCGAGCCGGTTGTAAACCCGCGCTCCGATAACGGTGATGGAATCAACGGCGGCATCGCGGGGGTAGCGAAATGACCTGGGTTATGCCGGCCGAATGGCAGCCCCACGAACGCACTTGGATGGCCTGGATGGAAGAGGACTATTCGAAAGACAGCACCTCTGAGTCGGCCGAGCAGATGCATCGAGCATGGGCAAAAGTAGCCAACACCATAGTTAATTTCGAACCTGTCACCATGCTGGTCAGTCTCGAACATGAAGCAGAGGCGAGGGCATACCTAGACCCAAGAGTCGAGATTCTGATTGCAAAGATAGACGACGGCTGGATGCGCGACAGCGGGCCAACTTTCGTCAAAAACGGTGATTCGGTGGCTGCCGTCGACTGGGTGTTCAACGGTTGGGGAAACCAAGGCGGATGGGCCAATTGGGAACACGATGATGCCGTAGCCTCGCTGGTGGCGAACGAAGTCGGCGTGCCGAGTTTACGATCAGAACTCGTAAATGAAGGTGGCGGCATACACGTCAACGGTGCTGGAGCCTTGCTGGTTACTGAAACCGTGCAACTAGGCGCAGAGCGCAACCCAGGCTGGTCAAGAGCCGAGGTCGAAGAAGAATTGAACTCGAAACTCGGCACCAACCAGGTCATCTGGCTTCGTCGAGGACTCACGCGAGATTACGAAGACTTTGGAACCAAGGGACACGTTGACATCGTCGCCTGTTTTGCCGATGAAGACACCATTCTCTTTCACGACCAGCAAGACGAAACTCACCCAGATTTTGCCGTGAGCCATGAAGTCAAACGCACGCTCGAAGAAACGACGAACTTCAAACTCGTTGGCGTTCCGGCTCCCAAGACCCTTCGCGACGACCACGGCTTCGTTGACTACAGCTACATCAATCACTACATCTGTAACGGAGCGGTGATTCTCTGCGCATTCGATGACGAAAACGATCAAGTCGCCAAGAGCATCCTCGAAGATGTTTACCCAGGCCGCGAAATTGTGCTCGTGGATGCCCTCCCACTGTTCGCTCGAGGCGGCGGTATTCACTGCATCACCCAGCAACAACCGGCCTGAGCCCTCAAGTCACGCTAACCTTGGAGGCGTGTCTAAAGTTCTAGCTTCTCTTCCGGTCGGCGAAAAAGTCGGCATTGCCTTTTCTGGTGGCCTCGATACCTCGGTAGCCGTCGCGTGGATGCGCGAAAAAGGTGCAATCCCATTCGCCTACACTGCCAATCTCGGTCAGTACGACGAAGATGACATCGACTCGATACCTTCTCGCGCCACGATCTACGGAGCAGAAGCCGGTCGCTTGGTTGACTGCCGTCAGTCTTTGGTTGAAGAGGGCCTGGCTGCAATCGCCTGCGGTGCTTTTCACATTCGAACCGGTGGCAAGGTCTACTTCAACACCACTCCCCTAGGGCGCGTTGTAACCGGCACGCTTTTGGTTCGAGCTATGCGCGACGACGGTGTAGAAATCTGGGGCGACGGCTCAACTTACAAGGGCAACGACATCGAGCGTTTCTATCGTTACGGACTTTTGGCCAACCCGAACCTTCGCGTCTACAAGCCCTGGCTCGACGCCGACTTTGTGAACGAACTCGGTGGCCGTCACGAGATGTCGGAATGGTTGCAGGCACGCGAACTGCCGTACCGCGCATCCACTGAAAAGGCCTACTCGACCGACGCAAACATGCTTGGTGCGACCCACGAGGCAAAGTCACTCGAAGAGTTGAGCACCTCTTTCGAAATCGTTGAGCCAATCATGGGTGTCAAATTCTGGGATCCGACGGTTGAAATCGCAACCGAGGATGTCACCGTAACTTTTGTTCAGGGTAGACCCGTCGCAATCAACGGAACACGCTTCGACTCAGCTGTCGAGCTTATGTATGCGGCCAACGAAATTGGTGGCCGCCACGGGCTCGGCATGTCAGATCAGATTGAAAACCGAATCATCGAGGCAAAGAGCCGCGGAATCTATGAAGCCCCAGGTATGGCACTGATTCACATCACGTATGAACGACTGCTATCTGCGATTCACAATGAAGACACCATCGCTCAATATCACAGCGAGGGCCGTCGAATGGGTCGACTGCTTTACGAAGGTCGCTGGTTAGACCCGCAGACCCTCATGCTTCGCGAAGCTCTTACCAAATGGGTCGCCTCGGCAGTAAACGGCTCGGTGACTCTGCGTCTTCGCCGTGGCGACGACTACACGATCGTCGACACTCAGGGTGAAGGCTTCTCGTACCACCCAGAGAAGCTCTCGATGGAACGCACCGAAGACGCTGCTTTCGGCCCCGGAGATCGCATTGGGCAGTTGACCATGCGCAACCTTGACATTCAAGACACCCGAACCAAACTCGATCTCTACCGCAAGCAAGGGCAGATCGAGGGCGGTCAGTTCGAGCTAACCTGATGTTGAACGTAGGTGCCATCGGCTTCGGTTGTATGAAAGCCTCGTTCTCTGCATCCGAGTCGAATCGACAGAGCACAATCGAGGCGCTGCACCTGGCCCTCGACATGGGCGTTCGCCTGTTCGATACCGCTGACATTTACGCTCCAACCTGGGATACCTTCGGCCACAACGAACTACTCGTGGCAGAGGCAATGCGAAACCACCCGCTTGGGTCAAACTCCATCATCGCAACTAAAGGCGGCATCACTCGCAAGCCGGGTGAGGTTTGGGGTCGCAACGCCAGCCTTGACTACTTGCTTCGAGCTGCCGAGGCATCAGCCGGTCGACTCGGAGTTTCAAGACTTTCGCTCTGGCAGCACCACCGACTCGATCCAAACATGCCCTTCGAGCAGCAGCTCGAGAATCTTGCCGGACTTCGCCAACGCGGCATGATCGAGCACATCGGCGTAAGCAACTACTCAGCA
>JBDLUM010000111.1:0-5125 GCA_039805305.1 Actinomycetota bacterium | reverse complement strand
AACGGGCCGTAGAAGTTGACATCCATGACCTTCTTGGCTTGCTCCATGGTCAGTTCGTTCACTTTTACGAACGGCTGAATGATGCCTGCGTTGTTGACTAGCGCATCGGCATCGCCAAGTTCTTTAGACACGGATGCTGGCAGCGCGGCCACCGCGGCTAAATCACTCACGTCAAGTAGGTGAGTGGAGATTTTTGCGCCAATTGCGTCTGCCAATTGCTTGGTTTCCTTTAGGGTTTCTTCGCGCATGTCTACTGCGGCGACCTTAGCCCCACGCCTCGCCAGTTCAAGTGTCAACTCGCGGCCCATTCCGCTACCGGCGCCCGTGACTACTATGACTTTGCCTTGAACCTTCATGGTTTCTCCTTTATTCGGTGGCACTAAACAGACTACTCGTTTGCATCCAAACGAAAACGCCATTCCTAAATGTGGTTCTTCGGGGAACATCTCGGCACTTTGGTTGTTGTGCAAAGCATGACACTAAAAGACATTGAACTGAAAATGATCGACGGCGCAAAAAAGACGTTTGCCGATTTTGCGAACGGCCCTGTCTTAGTGGTCAACGTCGCCTCACGCTGCGGCCTAACACCTCAGTACGAAGCGCTTGAAGAACTGCAGAAAAAATATGCGAGCAAGGGCTTCACTGTGCTCGGCGTGCCTAGCGGTCAGTTCTTTCAAGAGCTTGCCGACGAAGAGGCAATCAGCGAGTATTGCTCGACTACCTGGGGAGTTACTTTTCCAATGACCGAAAAGTCAAAGGTAAACGGTCGTTCACGTCACGCCCTTTACAAAGAATTGGTGAAAGCCAAAGATTCAACCGGTAAAGCCGGCCCAGTCATGTGGAACTTCGAAAAGTTTCTAGTGCTTCCAACCGGTGAGATCAAGCGGTTTCGCCCCACCATGAAGCCAGATGACGCTGCGATTATCGAAGCCATAGAACAGGCTCTTTAGCCTTACTTCTTTGACACGTGCCCGAAGCGGGCTAGAACCGAATCTTCAATAAGCGCAACCACGTTGTAGAGCACGATAGATACAAGCGTGATCACGACAACATAAGCCCAAACTTCACTCGCCTTAGCGCGGCCAACAGCAGAAACGATGCCGTAACCAATGCCGCTTCCGGTGGCAAGCCATTCGACAAGAAGAGCCCCAGTGATAGCGCCCGGCACCGAGATTTTGATTGCAGCGAAAAATGCTGGCAACGATGTCGGGAACGCGACCGTTCTCAAAGCAGTCAGTTTGCCCGCCCCATAGACGTTAACTAGGTCATACATTGCCGGTGACGCCGAGCGAAGACCAAAAACTATGTTCACCAGCGCCGGAAAGAGCACCACAATAGCGCCCATCACGGCAACCGTTAGTTCTGCACGTCCAAAAACGAGAATGATGATTGGGGCCATAGCAATAAGAGGCACCGAACGAAGCAGCATGGCTATTGGCATGAGAGCTTGCTCAATACCCTTCGACAGAGTGAACAGCACGGCCACGAGGGTCGCAAAAAAGATGCCGAATGCAAAGCCAATCGAGGCATCAAACATGGTTTGCCCGAGCGCTGAAAACACCAATGCCTGGTTTTCTACTGCCTTTTCAACGGTGAACATGTAGTTGAAGACATCCACCGGATTCTTACCGATGTATGGAGTTACATCTAGCGCCCATAGCGTAACCACCCAGAGTACTGTCACGACAGCAAGTGAAATCAAGGTGTTGTAACCGGTTTTTGAGATGCGTTTAGCTAAAGAACTCATTGCGAACCACCAACGCCAGCTTTTGCCCAAGGGCTTACGAGTCGCGCAATCAGGCCGAAAAGCGCGTATGCCAGACCGGCAATCGCACCTGAAACTAGCGCAAGACCCCAAACTCGGGCTACTTCGAGGCTTTGCTGAGCGTTGACCATTGCCGGTCCGAATCCGAGATCTGGTCCACCGACATATTCGCCCAAAATAGCTCCAAGAAAGGCTGCCGGTGCGGCTATTCGAAGCGCTGCGAAGATTGCCGGCAGCGACGCGAGTAGTTGAACCTTAATCAAGCGATGCCAACTGTTTCCGCCATATACCGTTACGACGTCGAGGCTTGCTCGGTCTGCCGACTTAACACCGGTTAGAGCACCGACCATCGTCGTGAAAAATACGCTCAGAGCAGCCAACGCTACAGCCGCTCCAGCCGGTTCACCCTCTCCTGGGGCACCGAGCACCAATCGAATAATCGGGCCAATGGCAACGATTGGAATGCAATAGGTGATTACGGCAATTTGGGTCGCTAAATTCTCGATTTTTGGAATCATGAGAGCTAACCCGGCCAAGGCAAGTGCGCTCACATTGCCAAAAACAAATCCCAAACCCGCCTCAGTGAGAGTAAGCGACGCGTTCTTCCAGTAGAAGCCAAATCCATCCGCTACTAGTTGTTGGATTACTTGAAGGGGAGTGGGGATTGCACCAACCATAGCCTCGCCAGAAGGGCTGGTTCGCGCAAAAACGGTAACCGCGCTTACCCACCAGAGGGCCACAATCGCAACCGACCCAATTGTTCCACCGATCCACTTGGGGCGATTGTTAGTCATCGGTCGCGTTCTCACCGTGCACACCGAACAATAATTCGGATGCCTTGTCGTGAAGTGCGTGGAACTCTGGGGTGCGCATCATTTCGATGGTTCTTGGTCTTGGTAGATCGATGTCAATGATCTCTTTGATTCGACCCGGTCGCGCACTCATGACTGCAACCTGATCGCTCAAGAAGATCGCCTCTGAGATTCCGTGAGTAACCATCAGGGTAGTCGCGGGCTTTTCTGTCCAGATGCGAAGTAGTTCTAGGTTCAATCGCTGACGAGTCATGTCGTCAAGTGCGCCGAATGGCTCGTCGAGAAGTAGTACCGACGGCTGCACGATTAAAGCGCGCGCAATGGATACTCGCTGGCGCATGCCACCCGAAAGTTGTGCGGGCTTGGCGTTTTCGAAGCCTTCTAGACCGACCAATTTGATCAGGTCCTTCAGTGCTTGCTCGTCGACTTTCTCGCCTGAGATTTCGAGCGGAAGTTTGATGTTAGACACAACGCTTCGCCATGGCATCAGCGCAGAGTCTTGAAAAGCAATGCCGAGTTCGTGGTTTCGGCGAAGTTCTTGCGGGTCTTTTCCGTCAACCGTGACGTATCCCGAGGTAGGTGTTTCAAGGCCAGCCAGAATGCGCAGAATGGTTGATTTACCGCAGCCAGATGGCCCGAGTAGTGAAAGAAAGCTGCCCTTGTCGCTGTGAAGTGTGGCGTCTTCAAGGGCAACGAGTGTCTCTTTGCCGATCTTGAAGGTTTTGTTTAATCCAGAAATGGTAATGCCGCTGCCCAGAGCGTTGGAGCTCTGAGCAGCGACATCAACCGAGTTTGACACTAGAGACTAGCCCTTTAGTTCAGGGTGCTCTTCGTAAACCTCTTTTAGAAGGCTCATGTCGAATAGCTGGTCAGCGGTGATTTCGTAACCTGCAGACTTTAGGGTTGCAAGGTTTAGTTCAATCATGGCTTCGCTGATGGTGAAGAGACCGTTTGCGGCAGTCTCGTCGGTCTGAACGAGAATGTCGTTCTGAGTCTTTGACTGGTAGTACTCCTTGTCGGCGTTCAAACCTAGGTCTGCACCGAACTTGTTGAGTGCAAGGTCTGCACCGGCGTAAGAGTCTGCAATCGCGTCTTTCCAACCAAGGATGGTTGCGTACAGGAACGCCTTTAGAGCGTCGCGGTTATTGTCGATTGAGTCTTGGGTAACCACAAAGCTCTCGGTAACAAACGGTAGGCCGTTGTCTGCGAACAGTAGGTTGGTCACTTCGTAACCCTGGCTCTCAACAACGAACGACTCGTTGGTTACGTAGGCAAGGAATCCGTCAACTTCACCATTTACTAGCGGAGCTGGGTCGTACTGAACTGGAACCTTGGTGACCTGTGACTGCTCAATACCGTTGGCCTTGAGTAGCGCATCGAACAAAGTCTCGTTCGGACCTGCCTGAACACCAATCTTTTTGCCGATTAGGTCTTGTACGGTCGCAATGTTTCCGCCTTCTTTCAGCGAAAGAATGGTGAACGGGTTCTTCTGGTAGGTGGTTCCAATGATCTTCAGTGGCGCACCCTCTTCGAGGATGATTGGAGCTGCTGAGATTGGGTTGGCGATACCTACTAGAGCGTTGCCCGAAAGCACCTCTGCTTCAGTTGCGGCAGGACCTGCGATTAGGTTCACCGAGTCGAAGCCGGCTTCGGTGTAGTAACCGTTCTCAACGGCAAAGAACTCTCCAGCGAACTCGGAGTTCTTGATCCACGAAAGCTGAACGTTCAGCTCGCCGTAGTTTGCTGGTTCTGCAGCTGGTGCACAACCGGTTAGAGCAATTGCAGCAACCGCAAGGGTGGCTGCAAAAGCCTTGATGCGACCCTTAAGGCCTGATTTTGGTGAAGTCACTTAAGTAACCTTTCAAATGGAATTTGTAGGTGAAATTTAGAGCGTTTTAAATTCGCCATTTATCTGTGGGCTTTTAGTCCCGTTATCCAGCGTTGGCGTATGAAGAGTCTGGCATATAAATCAGCGGCGACACGCCGATAAAGCCCATTTCAAGCCAAAAAAGCTTAGTTTTTAGGTTGATCCGAAAGTAGTTCGCTATCCATTGGCAAGGTGATCGGCAACTCACGAGTTATGCGATCTAAGACTGTCTCTTCGAGCTGCAAATTCGAGCCTTCGATTGAGTCGATTACTGATGCAGTTCTTGTTACTCCAGGAATCGGAACCACTGCGGGGCTGAGGCTTCGAAGCCAGGCCACGCCGACTGCATAAGGGCTGAGCTCAAGTTCATCGGCTACCTCGTGAACTACAGTTCGAGCATTACCGGCGTGTAGACCCTTTGAAGGGGACCACGGTAGGTAGACGATGTCATTGCGCTCACAGACCTCGAAGACATCCGCTTCGTTTCGGTATACGGGCGAAAACTGGTTTTGAACTGAAGCAATCGGTCCCACAATTTCAATAGCGCGAGTCAACTGCTGTGCTGAGTAGTTGCTTACGCCGATGTGCTCGATCATGCCGCGTTGGCGAAGTCCGGCAAGATTCTCGAGCTGCTGCTCGAAGGGCATGTTTGGATCGAGTCGGTGGTGCTGCCAGAGCGAA
>JBDLUM010000110.1:0-14377 GCA_039805305.1 Actinomycetota bacterium | reverse complement strand
ATGAAGAGGCCAATCCACAGACGCGCAAATTTCTGCAACGTCGCAAGATCTAGCCTCAGGTTCATGCAACAAAGCCTAGGCTGTTTCTAACCGCAGCTTGACGAATGAGGTGAGCGTTTTGGAGTACTTCTCCCCCAGCGGCATTCATGTGTTTGCTCACCGAGGCTTGGTTAGCGGCAAAGCGGCCGAAAACACGCTGAAGGCCTTTCAAGACGCCTTGGATGCAGGAGCTACGCACCTCGAAACCGACGTTCAGGCAACCAAAGATGGCGTGGCTGTGCTGTTTCACGACAACACGCTTGAGCGCGTGGCTGGCATCAATCGCGATGTAAAAGACCTGACTTATGAGCAGTTGAGACAAATCGAGTTGCCTGGTGGGCCGATTGTTTCACTGCAAGAAGCACTTGAAAAGATGCCGGATGCGCGGTTTAACCTAGACATCAAGCGCTCGATAGCGATCGAGCCCACTGTGCGCGCCATCGTTGCGGCTAAGGGCCAAAATCGGGTGCTGGTTTCATCGTTCAGCGATGCAAGACGCCGCAAGGCCATGCGGCTGCTACGCGCCAAAGGGTTGACGGTTGCCGCAGGTATGGGACTCGCCAAGATCCTCTTGGCGGTCTTAGCGGCAAAGTTGAGGATGCGCTGGCTGTTCAACCTTGTTGCGCAGGGTTCGCAGGCGATTCAGGTGCCATATGAGCATCCGCTTATTAACCCACTGAAGCCTCGGTTCATTGAATATGTGCTGGATGCTGGGCTGCAGCTCAACTACTGGGTTGTGAACGAAGCACAGACAATGCACGAACTCGTCGGCCTAGGCGCAACTGGCATCGTGTCAGATCGCGCCGATGTGGCAGCCAAGGCTTTGAGGCACTAACCTAAGACCTTCGCGCAACCTCGATTAGTGGGAACAAAATGCGCCGCTTCTGCGTTTAGTTCTAGGCAGTCGCACCGAACGAACATAGGAGAAAAATGGCTCAGTCAACCATGCGCGGAATGCGCCTAGGTGGCCAATCGCTAGAGAGCGAAAGAGGCGTTTCTTATTCGGAGCGTGCCACACACATTTATCGTTGCGCCAACGGCCACGACAGCTCAATGGTCTTCGCAGCCGAAGCAGAGATTCCGCAGACCTGGCAGTGCAAGAGCTGCGCCAACGAAGGTATCTTGCTTGCCGACGGTAAAGAAGTTGTTCTAGACAACGTAGAAGACAAGACCCCGAGAAGCCACTGGGAGATGTTGCTCGAGCGCCGCAGTCGCGACGAGCTCGAAGAGATTTTGCAAGAGCGCCTTGAGTACATTCGCGCTCGCCGCAAGGCCGGCGAGGCCGACAACTAAGCTCGAAAGATTCGCTTTAGGCCCCACCGAGTTATCAGCCATAGTGCCTCACGGACTATGGCTGAACTCATTTTTGAGGTACCTAATTCGCGCTCGACGAATGTGATGGGAACCTCGGTAACCCTCGCACCCAGCTTTGAGGCTCGCCAAGCCATTTCGATTTGAAATGAGTACCCGGCCGAAGCCACGTCTGTTTCGATGAGTCGCTTGAGAAGGTCAGCGCGAAATACGCGAAAACCTGCAGTCATATCACGAATGTTTACCCCGAGCATGCTGCGTGCATACAGGTTGCCGACGCGCGAAAGAGCCACTCGGTGCCAGGCCCAGTTTTCGACCGCCCCTCCCCTAACCCAGCGTGAACCAATGACCAGGTCAGCTTGAGATGAGGCGTCGATTAGCTTGACTAGGTCCTGCGATCGATGACTGCCGTCGGCGTCCATCTCGATAAGAAAGTCGAAACCCTGCGAAAGCCCGAGCCTGAACCCCGCGATGTAAGCCGCACCCAGGCCGTTCTTCTGCTCTCGGTGAAGAACCTGGATGCGCGCATCCGCCTTGGCTAAGTGATCTGCTAACTGACCCGTGCCATCTGGTGACGCATCGTCGACGATAAGTACGCTCACCTGAGGGTTGTGCGCAAACAGGCGATCGAGAACAACCGGCAGGCTTTCAAGTTCGTTGTAGGTTGGCAAAACCACTAGGTATCTAGGCACGCGGGTTTCTTTGTTCAAGAAGTTTGCGCACGAGCATCCAAGCCAGCGCCAAACCGAGCAGCGCCAAGTTTATGTAGTCGAGGTAGCGGCCAAAAATCATTGCCGGCGTCTTGGTGTCGGTGAGGCCGATTTGGGCGACTAGATAGTCGCGCTCGAACGCTCCAGAGCTATCGAGCAACCGCCCACCACGGTCATAGATGGCCGAGGGGCCAACCGTTGAGGCATTGACCAGAGCGAGTCCGGTTTCAATGCTGCGCAGTTTCGCGATGGCGAGTTGCTGCCAAGCCTGGTCTGTGCGCCCGAAGTCAGCGTTATTGGTTTGCGACAAAATCGCTGTCGCACCCTGGTCTGACAGCTCGTAGAAAATCTCATCGATGGCCACTTCGAAGCAAATCAAGACACCAAGTTTTTGACCGTTCACCTCATAGATAGCGTCGCGCTCGCCGAATGCGTAGTCACGGTAAATCAAGCCAATCAGGTCAGGTGCCAGTTGGTTCCAGAATTCGCGGTCTGGAACGTATTCGGCAAAGGGTACCGGTCGTTTTTTGTCGTACTGGTCGGTTAGGCCGACTCCCGGCTCCCATAGAAATGAACTGTTGTAAAGGTCGGTGCCGTTTGAAGTTATGGTTCCGAATGTCAGAGGTGCCTTAGCATCGATGTTCACCAAGTTGCTAAGCCACTGCCTTGCTTGCACGTCAACAATGGGGCTCAGGTCGGAGGCGTTTTCTGGCCAAACAATCAGGTCGAGTTTGCGAGACGGTTCGTTTCGAAGAAGCTCATAGGTGGCATCCAAGTGGTTTTCGAGTATTTCGCCTCGCCGTGTGTTGGCGAACAGACCCGCGTTAGCGTTTCCTTGGATGGCCGCCACGTCTAGTTGAGCCTTGGCGTTGGCAGTAGGTGGCAAGGCCGGCACCAAAACCGCTACCAGCAGAACTAGAGCGGGGGCTGTGAAAGATCGTCTCGAGGTTAAGCCATCACGGCGCTTTGCCCAGAATCCTGGCAGCCATTCCACTGCCAGTGCGGCTAGCAGGGCAATCACTAGGGTCAGCAGGCTAAACCCACCGAAGTAAACCCAACCAGCAAGCGGCGATTCAGATTGGCTCATTGCCAGGCGAGACCACGGGTATCCACCATAGGGAATGTGGGTGCTGGCCCATTCACGTGCCATCCAGAGTGACGCGAACAACAGAGCCGAGCCAAAGATTGTCTTGGTGTGCCGACGTGCGACGGCGTAGATGGCAAGCCCTAAACCAACCCAGAGAGCCTGAATGAAAGATAGGGCAACCAATGGCAAAGGGCCTAGGTATTGGCTAAGCCACCAGCACTGAGAGGAATAGAAGGCAAACCCACCGGCGAAACCGACCATTGCCGCGCGTGCAAAGGTTGCTCCTCTTACCGAAATGAGCAAGCCAGCTACGCTCACGAAGATCAGCGGCCACAGGCCAGGCTTTGGGTAGGCAAAGAAGCTCAATAGACCGGATGCGATGGCAAGGGTTAGTCGCGAGCTCAGGTAAACGGCATCTAGGTGTTTGCTCACAAGCCCAGCCTAGGTGTTTTAGCCATAGTACGAATAGGCAACGATGCCACGTTTTATTTTGTCTATTGCAACTCTTGCCGTGTCTGCAACCTCGTCTTGGGCGGTTTGGGCAATCTGATCGAGTAGGTCAACAATCTGCTTCATCCATCTAATGAAATCGCCCGCGAGCATGTCACTCTCGCCCAGAACGGTGTCAAGGCGCGCACCCGATGCCCATCGGTGAGTGGCGATAGTGAAGTTCAAGTCGGGCTCGCTGGTTGGAGGTAGTTTGTAGCCCTTGGCGGCAATCTCTATGTCTTGCCAGATCGAGAGAGTCTGCTCGAAGATGGCGGCAAAGTTGCCACGGGGCACCTTTGGGTTGAGATCTTCGTCGTCACGTCGAGCTTCGTACACTAGTGACGCGGCAATGGCAGCGAGAGTTGCAGGGTCAGCCTCGCGCCAAACGCCTTGCCGAAGACACTGTGCCACTAGAAGGTCGCGCTCGCCGTAGATTCTGGCCAAAGTGTTTCCGGCCTCGGTAACTTCGAGTTCACCACTGCCCTCGCTCAGGTATTCGAGTTCGATCAGAAGTAGACAAATTCGGTCGAAGACCTTGGCAACCTGGTTGGTGCGACCTTCAATTTGAGATAGCAGGTTGTCTGTTTCTTTGCGCAACTTGTGCCAGCGTTCGCCCCAGCGTGCGTGGGCCTCTCGGTCAGAGCATCCGTGACATGGATGTTGCCTGATGCGGCGCTTCAAGTCTGAAAGCTCGTGCTCTTTGTCACGCCGACCGCGCGAAAGCCGAATGGTCTTGCCTCGCTCGTGGCGCACCTTGCCGGCCGACATTTCACGTTCTAGATCGCTGATCTGCCGGCGCATGGCAGCGTAATCGACGAAGTTTCCAAGGTGGCAGGCCATCGACTTCTCGTAGCCAGCAAGCGAATCTTCGCGGTCTCGCAAGCCTCTGGCCAGCCCCACAACCGAACGGTCGGCCTGAAACTGGGCGAAGCTCATTTCGAGAACTTCACGGGCACGGTCGCGACCGAACGCCTCGATCAGGTTTACCGCCATGTTGTAGGTCGGCCTGAACGATGACATGAGTGGGTAGGTGCGCTTCGATGCGAGGCCTGCGACCACCTGAGGGTCAAGATTTGCGGCCCACTGAATAACCGAGTGGCCCTCGATGTCGATTCCCCTACGCCCGGCACGGCCCGTTAGCTGGGTGTACTCCCCCGGCGTTATTTGAACGCGGCTTTCGCCGTTGAACTTATCGAGTCGGTCGAGAACAACTGTTCGCGCTGGCATGTTGATTCCGAGAGCAAGAGTTTCGGTGGCGAAAACAACCTTGACTAGTTTTCGCAAGAAAAGTTCTTCAACCACCTCTTTGAAAGCTGGAAGCATTCCTGCGTGGTGGGCCGCCACTCCCCTTTCGAGTGAGCTCAACCACTCGAAGTAGCCAAGTGTGGCGAGGTCTTCATCGGCAATGTTGTAGCACTTCTCTTCGACCAGCATGCGAATCTCACGGCGCTCTTCTTGAGTTGTGAGTCTGAGACTCCAGCGAAGACACTCTTTGACGGCCGCCTCGCAAGCCGCGCGCGAAAAGATAAAGAAGATGGCCGGCAGCAGATTCTCTTCTTCGAGTAGTTCAATAATCTCTGGCTTGGCGATCTTCGGGATGCGCGCCTGATGTTTTTGCCAGTTGTTGTTGTGACCACCTCGGCCCTTGGCTGGCTTGTTTAGCGGCTGACGCAACTTGTTGGCATGCATTTGCGAAAGTTCGGGATTCACCCGCGGTGCTCCAGGTGTCGCGTCGAATAGATCGAGCATCTCATTGCCGAAAAGTACATGCTGAGTCAACGGCACGGGTCGAACCTCAGAGACGATAATTTCGGTCGATCCGCGAACCTCGTCTAGCCAGGCACCGAACTCTTCTGCGTTTGAAACGGTGGCGCTGAGCGAAACCACGCGAACATCTTTGGGTAGATGCAAGATGACTTCTTCCCACACCGCACCCCTGAACCTGTCGGCAAGGTAGTGCACCTCATCCATGATTACGTAGCCAAGGCTCATGAGAGCATCCGAGTTTGCATAAATCATGTTGCGCAAAACTTCAGTAGTCATAACAACTATCTGGGCATCGCCGTTTTGGTTGGTGTCTCCGGTGAGAAGCCCAACTCGGTCTTCGCCGTAACGCGCCATTAGCTCGGCGTACTTCTGATTGCTTAGAGCTTTGATCGGTGTTGTGTAGAAAACCTTTTGCTGTTGCTCTATAGCTAGGTGAATGGCGAACTCACCGACGATGGTCTTGCCAGCACCGGTGGGGGCAGCGACAAGAACGCCCTTACCCTCTGAAAGTGCGTGGCATGACTTCTGCTGAAAATCGTCTAGTGGAAATTCGAGAAGATCGGTGAAGGCCTTCAGGCTCTTGTTTGGTGCAGATTTTTTGGCGAGAGCATAACGCTCTGAAGGAGACAGGTCTTCGTATTCACTCGACATCTGAATCGATTCGTTTTCTTCTGCGCCTGTCGGTTAGCCACGCAACTCCGCCAGAGGCAAAATACAGGAGGGTCAGCGGAGCCATTAGAACAAACATCGACAGCGGATCGGCAGTAGGAGTTGCAAGGGCCGCAATGACGGCAATTAGAAACACGGCTAGACGCCACGACTTGAAAATGCTCTTTGAAGTAATCAACCCTGCAAAATTAAGGAGCACTAGAACAACAGGCATCACGAAGGCGAGTCCGAAAACGAGCAGGATGCGTAATACGAACAAAATGTAGTCGTTGGCAACGATGAAGTTTGTGGTTGATGTAGGGGTAAACGAAATCAGCGTCGTCATGAATGCCGGGAGCGAAACCCAGGCTAACCAAGCCCCGGCAAAGAACAGTGGCAGAGCCGATGCGAGAAAGCCAATGGTGTAGCGCCGCTCTCGCTTTTTCAACGCAGGTGTAATAAAAGCCCACAGGTTGAAAAGCCAAACCGGACTGGCAGCCATTACTCCAAGAAATATCGAGACCTGAAGTTGCAAATCGAAGGCAGACATGACGCCAGAGAAGTTGATCTTTACGTCGTTTCTTCGAGAAGCAATCTCGTTAAGAGGCGACATTAGAATCTCGAAAAACTGTGGGTAGACAAACCAGCCGGCTACTGCTCCGCCACCTATGAACAGAGCTGACCAGAAAAGGCGTTTACGAAGTTCTCGAAAATGACCACCGAGGCTCATTTTCGCGTCGGGGTTTTTGCGTCTGGCCACTACTTTTCTGAAGAAGAGTCTTCGGCAGGTTTGTCTGCCTTAGCTGCGTCTTCAGGGTTCTTGATTTCTTTCTTGAACACCTTCATTGACTGTGCCAGGCTCTTGGCCAGGCCAGGAAGCTTAGGTGCGCCCCAGAAGAGCAAAACAATCACCAAAATGATGATCCATTCCCAACCATTTAGCTTCATTTGCGCAGCCTACTTTCATCAATATCTAAGTGCTTTAGCCTTGCTACAAGCCTACGCTCTTTGGCTTCCTTTTTTTCCTTGCGAGCCTTTGCGATCTGGTTCTTGCGGCGTGTTACGGCCTGCTCGGTTTGGTCGAGAGCAGCTACCGGCGAGTCGACTGTAACTTCAGCCTTAGAAGTCACTTCTAGTTTTGCTGCTAGCTTGGCGAGCTTCTTTGCCGGGGCTTCGAATGCCTTTAGTTTCTTGAGTAGTCGCAACCCGACGACTGCATATATCGTTAGCCCCGCCAGAGCTATTGCCAGGTATGTGAAGAACCAAAACCAGAAGCCCATTAGTCTTCATCCTCTATGCGATCGAAGTTGTGGCTCTTTTGCCCCAGAGCCGAAAGTGCGTATTTGCGAACAAGTTCTTTCGCAATCGGCGGCGAAATCACTCGCGCTGCTCCCCCGTATTTCGCAATCAGATGGCCCAGATTAGGCAGATGGCCCACTTTGATGGTCACTCGAATAACGCCGCCCGAAGACGCATTGGGTTCACTGATCGTGGTGAATTCAGATACCAGCTCATAGGCCTCAGGGTCTACCTCAACAATTACGTCGGTGTCAGATTCGCCTGGAACATAAAGACGGTCTTCGTCTTGGTCGAATTCAGAGAATGCCTCTCTGGCAGGGTCAGACCACGGATGCTCTCCCAGCACTATTTGCCGCATCCTGTCTAGTCGGAATGACTTGATGGCACGGCTGATTGGGCAATAGGCCTTGAGGTACCAAACCTCACCTCGAGGGTCAAGCCTGAACGGTTCGAGACTACGCACTGTTTCTTCGCCACGTTGATTGGTGTAGCTGCAAGAAATTTGAAGCTCAGCCAGTATTGCTCGACGCAGAAGACCCACGTCTGCGCCAACGGTGCCCGCTTCGAAATAGATAGTTGGAGGGCTTGCAGTCGGCTGTGTCGCGGCCAGCAAACTGATTAGGCTGTCGACATCGCCCTCGCTTGCGAATTCAGGCAAGCTCTTGAGGTATGAAAGTCCCGCAGCGATTGCCGCAGCTTGCCGAGTCGACATGCGCGGGGCATCGAGAATTATGTCGGAGTCTGAAAAGCGCAAGATTTGCTCTTCATCGAACAATTCCCAGTCGAAGTTGAATGGAATCTCTTCGGCCCCACTTGGCTTTCGGTGCCCGGCCACCACGAGCGTTGACATGGCTTTGCGAACGGCTTCAGCGCTTAGGCCCAACCTATCGGCTGCGGCATCAAGGTGAATTTCACCTTCGCGGTGAATCAAGCCAATCAGCGCAATCAAAAAGTTGAACTGGTCGTCACCACTTAGTACGTTTTTCAGCTTAGGCATGGGCGTTCGCCACCCTTTCAAGCCCGCTGCGAATCGCATCGCGCAACTCAGTAGGTGCGTGAACGGTTACGGTGGCACCGAATGCTCTCAGTTGCTCGGCGAGCAGATGCACATCCATGAAGTTGAATTCATAGGTTGTGGAACCGCCGTGGGCGTGAGAATCCATTTCGAAGTGAACCCAGGCTTCTGTGCCTGGCACCACTGAGATTACTGCCGTGTTTTGCAAAGTGAACACTCTCAAGCGCTCAATTGCATCTTCTAGTTGAGTTTGAGTGATCGCATCGAACTGCTCGCCAGTTGGCTTGATTCGGCTCACGATTCGCTTGAGCATAAAGTTGCGAACATCTTGACGAGCGACATCCCAGCAAACCAGTAACCACTGCCCCGCAACGTGACGAACCTGCCACGGATGCACGACTCGGCGTTCGACGTCTCGATCAGGTGCACGGTAATCGAAGGTAACCTCGAGCCGGTCGCGAGCCGCCTCTTCTAGCTGAAGAATGCCCGGTTCGTTGGTCAGCAGCCTAGGTGCGAAACCCGCTAGTTCTAGGCCTTCGCTTGCCATTCCAAGCGCTTTGAGGCGCATGACTGCCCTCGCCGCCTCAGCAGAGAACGAGGCCCTAGCCCAGACCTTTGCGGCTAGCTCTAGCAAACGCAGTTGATTTGGGCTCAGCGATGTACCTTTTGGCCACACAAAGGTGTCGGCAGGTATGAAATACCGGCTCTCTGTGTTGTCATCCATGTCGGAGTCGCGAATGAAGGTCTCTACCTGAACACCCATGTCGCGCAGAGACTGCTTGTCTCGCTCGAACATCTTGTTCAAAGCATCCGGTTTTACGCCGACTTCAATGGCTAACGAGTAGCCTCTGACGCTTCGAAACAGTTCTTCTTTCGAAAGGCCCACCGAGTTGCTCAAGAGAGCTAGGGTCAGGCTGAGCAATCGTTCGGGCTTAGTGTCTGGCTCTTTCTGCCATTCACCATCACCCAATAGATTGTCTGCCATAGCCCCGATGACGTTTCGGCTACTTGCCCTTGATGCCAAGAATGTCGATTACGAAAACCAAGGTTGAGTTACCCGGGATAGTCGACATGGCTTCTGATCCGTATCCGAGGCTTGGCGGAATAACAGCCACAACTTGGCTACCAACCTTCTGGCCTGCAACCGCTTGAACGAAGCCGCTGATGAGGCCAGGTTCTTTGATTACGAAACTTGCCGGCTGGCCTTTCTCCCATGAAGAGTCGAAGCTCGCACCGTCTGCCCAGGTGTAACCCGCGTAGTGCAGAAGAACCTCGTCGCCAACCTTGACAGTCTCGCCAGCGCCCTCGATAAGAACTTCTAGGGCAGTAGTTTCGGCGCCGTCTTTGGCGGCTTTAGGGAATGGCGAATCAACAGGAATCGTTACTCCAGGAACGCCATCTAGAGCGCGGATGACGGTTGGGAAGCCGGTTTGCGCAGGCTTCTCGTTACCGACGGCGTATGGCAAGTACACGTTGCGAATGTCGAATACGAAGAGAACGTCGTCGTTTGCTCCGATACCAAGCTGTTCAATGCCGGCACCGCCGTGCAGAATCTCACCTGGGTAAAGTACTGCAACTCGGCTACCCTCGCGAATGCCACCAAGTGCCTCGCAGAACAGTGGGTCTTCACCTGGCTTCAAAAGCTGACCGGTGGCACCGCTACCGTCTAGCGCAGACGGTTGGAACACTTCGCCAGTTGCTGCGTTGATGCCCATGTATTCGAGTTCGACTACCTGGTTTCCGGTGACGGCAGGGCCGGTGCCTGCGGCAAGGACTGCGGTATCAGACTTGGTTGCCGTAGTTGCCTGCAGAGGAGTTTCGAACTCAACTTTTGCCTCTTCGCCACCGATCGTGACCTTGACATCTTTGACCGGGCTTTGGGCATTGGTTTCAGCAACGGCATCGCCACAGTTAGCTTTCAGAGTGGCAAACATCGCCTCTTCTGAATCGATGCTGGAACAACCAGCTAGTGAGAGGGCTAGCGCGATTGAAGCTGCGAATGCTAGAGATTTACGCAAGTTTTTGTCCTTAATTCTTTTCTCTAAGTGTAGTTGTGGCGGGGCTAGTCTTCGTCAGAACTGCGGCTCGAGCTAACAGCGGCAGACTCTTGGGCGTTGCGCAAATTCTTGCGCATTTTCTTGTCGCTGATTCGCTTCTCGCCAAGGTGTTCTGGGTTCCACACCGATAAGTCTTCGTCGCTGAATTCGCCTTTAGAGCGCTTTGCCTTGAACTCCGGCAGCACAGTGCCCGGTGCTAGACGACGGGCCGTGATCAAGAAGCCGGTGTGTCCGATCATCCGGTGTTCTGGTCTGACAGCAAGACCTTGAAGGTGCCAAGGCCTAACCATCGATTCCCAAGCGTGTGGCTCGGTGAAGTGTCCGCTCTGTCGAAGCGCTTCAGAAAGGCGCGATAGCTGCGTCACGGTGGCAACGTAACCGATGAACAGCCCACCAGCGATTAGCGCCTCGGCAGATTCCTCGATGCACTCCCATGGCGCGAGCATGTCGAGAACTACGCGATCAATGGTGTGCGGTTCAACAGTGTTCGGAAGTTGCTCTTGCAAGTCGCCAAGAGTGACGCTCCAGTTAGTTGGTCTGGCACCCATTTCGGTGGTCACGTTGGCTTGCGCGATTTCGGCAAAGTCCTCGCGGCGTTCGAACGAAAACAGAGCACCCTTTTCGCCGATTGCGCGAAGCAAATACATGCTGAGTGCCCCCGAACCGACGCCCGCCTCAACCACTCGAGCACCAGGAAAAATGTCTCCCTCGACGATGATCTGCGCAGCATCCTTTGGGTAAACAATCGCAGCGCCGCGGGGCATCGATAGAACGAAGTCGGTCAACAGTGGTCGCAGAGCAAGATACTCGACACCGTATTGGTTTTGAACCACCGAACCCTCGGGTTTGCCGATGATGTCATCGTGGCGAAGGTCACCTCGATGGGTTCCGAAGGCCGCACCCGCGACCAATGTGATGGTGTTCATGCGACCCTTTGGTCCGGTTAGCTGAACCTTGTCACCTTCGATGAATGGGCCTCGCTTGAGGTGCTTAGTCATTTGATTCCTGTTTTCTTCGATTGGTGATTTCGGCGTGGAATGCCTTTAGTTGCTTGACCGAAACGCCCTCGAGCGTTGGCCACAAATTGCGGTCTGGGCGGGCTGGGATGATCATCATGTTTGGAACACCGATAGCGACGGTTCCGGCTGCCTCTGCCGAGAGAATGCCCGTGATGGAGTCTTCAAAGGCGATGCATTCGGAGGGTTTCAGACCAAGTGCTGCTGCGGCTTTTACGTAGGGCTCAGCGTGCGGCTTGCCGTGCACCACGTCGTCGCCGGCGATCACAACGTCGAAGGCCTTAAACGGCATTGCTTCGACAACTTGCAGCGCGGTTCTGCGCATCGACATGGTGACCAAAGCGGTCTTGATGTTCTTTCGACGCAGTTCACGAATGAGTTCTTGAGCACCCGGCCGCCAAGGTATTTCTTTGGCTAGTTGGCTGTTTACCGAGTTGGTTAGTCGTTGAACAATCTCGTCTGGTTCAAGTTCTGAACCAAGGTGTTCCTTGATGAGTTTCGAGCTCTCGGTCAGGCTCAGGCCGATCATTCGGTGGCCATCCTGCTCGGTCCACTCTGCGGCGTGTTCGGCGGCCAGGTCTTGCTCAGATTTCAACCAATACGGCTCTGAATCGATGATGGTGCCATCCATGTCAAACAACACGGCCTTGAGCCCAGATTTCGAAAAGAACATAGTGGTGAGTTTACCTTTGCCGCCTTGGCTTAGAGTTTTAGCAGGAACAACCCGAGGAACATTTTGACTGACCTAGACATTTTTAGTGGCCGCACTTTGATCGTTGGTTTCGACGGTTGGAGTGACAGCGCGGATGCCGCAAGCGGAGCCGCTCGCTTCATGGCCCTTTCATCTGGAGCCGAATTGGTCGGGCTGGTCGACCCTGAGGATTTCTACGACTTTCTCTTCTCTCGCCCACAGGTAACTCTCGATGAAGACGGCCAACGGCAGATTACTTGGCCAGGCGCTGAACTATACGCACCGAATGTTGACCTCGCTGCTGATCCTGCTATGGAACGTCTGTATTTTCTTCTCGGCTCAGAACCGAGCCGCAGATGGAAGGCCTTTGTTGCCGAGATTCTTGAACTGATTACCGACCAAGACATTCAGGCAGTTATCTTTTTGGGTTCGATTCCGGCCGATAGCCCGCACACCAGACCAATCTCGGTTGTGGCTCACTCTCAAAATGAATTGGTTCGTGCGCAGACGGGCGCTGAGCGCAGCGGATACCAGGGGCCGGTCGGCATTCAGTCGGTTCTTGCCATCGAACTAGAGCGCCTCGGCATTCCTACGGTCGCTCTATGGGCGTCCATCCCCCACTACGTTCAGAATGGCCCATCACCTAAAGCAATGCTCGCCCTGGTTGCCGAGGTTGAGCGATACGTGAAAGTTTCGTTCGACCAAAAGGACTTGGCCACTGAGGCGTTCCAGTGGGAACGAAACATCGACGAATTGGCTGAGAATGATGAAGAAATGGCCAGTTACATCGAACAGCTTGAGCAATCTCGTGATGCGACAGATAGTGAAGCAGCAAGTGGCGATGTTCTAGCAATGGAGTTTGAGCGATTTTTGGCTAGCCAAAGCGATGAAGATGCAGACGGTGGCTCAGCCGGCGAAGAGCCAAACAAAAACTAAGTTGGACGTTTAGGCAGTTAGTACGCCGGCACTTAGTCCGATAAGAAGCAAAACGCCAACCGAGACTCGCCAGATAACAAATGGCAGAAATGACCCTTTAGCCAGGTACTTCAACAGATAGCCGATTACCAAGTAGCCAGAAATGAAGGCGGCAACGGTCGCGACAGCAATTGCCCAAATTTGGTCTTGGTTCAAATCTGAGTAGCTGGTCACGAACTCAAAAAGACCACTGGCGATTACCGCCGGAATGGCAAGCAAGAAGGAATAGCGTGCAGCTGCCTCACGGGTGTAGCCCAGAGCCAGCCCTACGCTGATGGTTCCCCCCGATCTTGAAACTCCGGGAATCACCGCCAGCGCCTGACCGACCCCGAATGCGATGCCGTGCCTAGTAGTTAGTTCGGTTATGGGTTTCGCGTTCTTGGCAAATCTATCGATTACACCCAGAGCAAGACCAAAAATGATCAAGGTCCAGGCAATAACGGCTAGCGAACGGAGTCCGTTCTCGATCGCATCCTTGAAAACTAGACCTACTACTACAACTGGAAGGCTACCGATGATGACCAGCCAACCAAGTTTGGCGTCGAAGGCGATTGGAGTAGATCGCGGAGCCCTTAGCGAAGAGAGCCAAGCCTTCACGATGCGAACGATGTCACGCCAGAAAAAGATGAGCACAGCGGCTTCGGTGCCAAGTTGGATGGTGGCTATGAATGCTGTGAGTTCTGGCTTGGTCAAACTTTGATTTAAGCCCAGAAGTTCTGAAGCGATCTGCACATGTGCGCTAGATGAGATGGGTAAAAACTCGGTCAAGCCTTGAACGAGGCCTAGAAAAATAGCCGAAAGAAAGTCCAACGAAGCGCTTACTGTTCGCTGTCTTCGGCTTCTTCGAAGGGCAACCATTCGCCGTGAGCCGACTCTAGAGCCTCCTCGTAGTCGAGGAATGCGTTCTTTAGAAGCTCGTAAGCGTTCTCGACCGCTGGGTCGTCTTCGCCACGTCTAGAAGCCACAACCTCGTGGTGACGCTCAAGTGCGGCGATGAATTGTTGCAGTGCCAGTCTCGGTTCTAGTGCCATAGCCCTAACTTACCCCTCGATAAGGCCTTAGACCAGCACCACACGGACTTAGTGAAATGTTTCGTGGTAGAGTAACTAACCGTTGCACTACACCCGTCCGGGTGGCGGAATGGCAGACGCGCTAGCTTGAGGTGCTAGTCCTCGTTAGAGGGTAGGGGTTCAAGTCCCCTTTCGGACACGAAGCTTGAGACAGCTTATTAAGAAACCCCCAGTCGAAAGATTGGGGGTTTTTTGATGCCCGG
>JBDLUM010000109.1:0-4847 GCA_039805305.1 Actinomycetota bacterium | reverse complement strand
CGCGACACGCACCTCTAGCTCAATCGGCAGAGCAACTGACTCTTAATCAGTGGGTTCTGGGTTCAAGTCCCAGGGGGTGCACGAAAGCCCGGTTTCTTCTCACGAGAGCCGGGCTTTTTTACTTAATCGACACCTGACGGCAGGTGCTCAGCCACAGTAGGCTAGCCAAGTGCTTGCATTCATCCCAGGTTTTTTCGTTAGCCTGTCGCTCATAGTGGCGATCGGCGCGCAGAACGCATTCATCATTCGCCAGGCCCTCACTCGCCAACATGTTTTCACTGTCGTCGTGATTTGTGCGGTCGCCGATGCTTCGCTCATTGCCCTAGGAATCGCCGGGCTGGGCGCTGCCATCAGCTCGCTACCTTGGCTTATGGAAATTATTCGTTGGTTTGGAGTCGCATACCTGGGCTGGTTCGGTATTCGATCGTTCATGTCAGCACTAAAAACGCAGTCGATGGATACTTCAGGGGCGCAGAGCGCGAGCCTAAAGAGCGTTGTGCTCAGCCTGCTCGGATTTACTTTTCTCAACCCCCACGTTTATCTCGATACCGTGATTCTCGTTGGCGGCGTGGCTAACCAATTCGGTGAGGACAAATGGGTTTTCGGCGCGGGGGCCATGTTGGCTAGCGTGGTTTGGTTTTTCTCGATTGGTTATGGTTCGAAGGCGGCGTCCAGAATCATGTCTAAGCCAATCTTCTGGAAGGTTCTTGACTTTGCCATCGCCGGAGTTATGTTCGCTGTCGCGCTGACCCTGGCGTTCTACCGCTTCTAGATTTGAAACCTGAGCGAGATTTCTATCTCATCGCCCAGCGACAGTTTTTCGGGCAGGCGAACCATGTTCTTGATCGGCACCAAATAGACCCCACCGCGCGGAATCAATGATGTGGTGAACTCGGTTTTGCCAACTCGACCCTCAACCGGAATGACGCCCCAGCCATAGGTCAGTAGTGCGGCCGAGGCTTTCACCTGGGCGCTTTGGTCGGCAGACATGGCAACAAAGTAGAACGGCGCTGGTCCGCGCCACTCGATCATCGGGCCTTTGGTTACAAACTGCATGCGCTCAACTCTAGTGAGCCGAGACTGGCGCGAGGCCGAAAAAACTAGAGCCCGAGTTGCTCGCGCAAAAACTCGACGTGACCGGTTGCCTTGACGTTGTAGAAGACATGCGAAATCTTACCGGCCTCGTCAACCACAAAGGTTGAGCGAATGGTGCCCATGTATTCCTTGCCGTACATGCTCTTCTTGCCGTATGCACCATAGGCCTGTTGAACGGCGCTATCTTCGTCGCTGAGCAGGGTGAAGTTGAGTGACTCTTTCTCGATGAACTTCTTTAGCTTGCCCGGCTTGTCAGGAGAGATTCCGAGAACCACGAAACCGAGCGACTGGAGTGAGCTCAAGTTGTCGCGAAAGTCGCAGGCCTGCTTCGTGCATCCTGGTGTCGACGCTGCAGGGTAGAAGTAAACGATGGTCTTCTTGCCCGCGCTATCGCCGAGAGCTACGGTCTCGCCATCTTGGTTGAGCAGTGAAAACTTTGGGGCGACATCGCCGGCTTTTAGGGCTACTTCAGACATTTGCTGACCTTTCGTAAGACTGTGAAAACCTCAACCACGCGCATCACGTTTTTATTCGCGGTGCTAGATTTTGTCGTATGCAGAGAACCTATGCGCCAGCCGGAGTTATTCCGCCAGAGCCCGAGCACATCGCTCGCAAGCTGCCCAAGCGCATGGTTCAACTTGAGCGCATGGTCTCGGTTTTCGAAGCCGATCGCCGCTACAGCGAGTTCGAGGTGAACGTTGCCTTGATGCCCTTCGTGATCGACCACGTTTTCGCCCGCCGACTATTGGTCGAGTGGGGTTATCTAGGCCGCGAAACTGACGGCTCGGCCTACTGGCTGCTCAGAACCGAACGCCCAGAGACTGCACCAAGATAGCGAGCGAACGATGCCAGATTTCAAGACCGAGACTCCAGTGCTCGCCGACCTCTATTCGAGACATTCGTCGAAGTGGCGCAGATTCAACGCGGATGTTCTACCGATGCACGTCGCCGAAATGGACTTTGCCATCGCCGAGCCTGTGCGTGAACTCATCGCACGTATGGCGCACGAATCAGATCTTGGTTACCTGGGGCCTGTGCCCGAGGTAGCCCGTGCCTTCGAGAGTTTCGCCCTTGACCGCTGGGGATGGCAGATTCACAAAGCCGAACTCAAGATCGCCACCGACGTTGGTGTGGCAACGGTCGAGTACCTGCGCGCCAACCTTGAGCCTGGTGCTCAAGTAATCGTCAACTCGCCGGTTTACTCGGGCTTTTATGAGTGGCTCAAAGAACTCAAGATTGATCCGGTCGATGTTCCGCTAGCGCACACCGATGCCGGTTGGCGCTTAGACCTCGATGGCCTTGAGCAAGCCTTCAAGGCGGGCCACCTGACCTTACTTCTCTGCAACCCCCACAACCCGGTCGGCCGAGCCTTCGACCGCCAAGAGCTCACCGCGCTCGCCGCTCTCGCTAACCGCTACGACGCAACCGTGATCAGCGATGAAATTCACGCACCGCTCACCTATGGCGAATTTACGCCGTACCTCAGCTGTGGCCAAGATGCTGAAGAAACCGGCGTTGTCGTCACCAGCAGCAGCAAGTCTTTCAACCTCGCCGGCCTAAAGGCGGCGCTGCTACTTACCCAAGGCGCCAAGATGGCCGCGCGCGCAGATCGCTGCCCCGCCGGAATGCATTGGCGCACGAGCATCCTCGGTGCTTTTGCCATGGCCGAGGCTTACACGAACGGCCGGCAGTGGCTCGACACAACCGTTGCCACCCTCGACGAAAACCGACGCCACCTCAAGGCCGAGCTCGAGCGCTTGCTGCCCGATGTTGGTTTCGAGCTGCCAGAGTCCGGCTACCTTGCCTGGCTCGATTTTTCAAAAGTGGATGTCACAACCGCGCGCATTTTCGACGAAGCCAAGGTCGCCCTCGTTCCAGGGCCAGACATGGGTGGCGAGGCTTACGACCGTTGGGCGCGACTCAACTTTGGCACGAGCAAAGAAATCATTACCGAAGGTTTAGAGCGAATCGCACGCATTCTCTAGGTCGCGAATCAGGTCGGCAACCGACTCAAGACCAACCGAAAGGCGCACGGTAGATGGTGTGATGCCCATCTCGGCTTGAACCTCGGCCGACAGTCGACGGTGGGTGGTAGAAGACGGGTGCGTTACCAGCGACTTGCTGTCGCCAAGGTTGTTCGAAATGTCGATCACCTGAAGAGCGTTCATGATCGCGAAGACTTTTTCTTGAGGTGCGTCGAACTCGATTGCAACCGTGGTTCCGCCGCCGCTCATCTGACTCTTGGCCAACGTGTGGTGTTTGTGGCTAGTCAGATAAGGGTAGTGAACGGCCTTGATGCCGGCGCGACCCTCAAAGTGCTTGGCCAGCGTCAACGCCGACTCGGCCATGCGCTCAACGCGAAGGTTCAGAGTCTCGAGTGACTTGAGCATCACCCAGGCGTTGAACGAACTCATCGATGGGCCGGTGTGACGAGCAAACGGAATCACCGAGTTCTTGATGTAGTCAGCTGAACCCAAAATGGCACCGCCGAGCACTCGCCCCTGACCGTCAATGTGCTTAGTGGTCGAATACATCACGACGTCGGCACCAAGTTCAAGCGGCTTTTGCAAAACCGGTGAAGCCATAACGTTGTCGACGATCACGGTTGCCCCAACCTTGTGCGCCAAATCACTCACGAAGCGGATGTCGGTAATCTGCATCAGCGGATTGCTCGGGCTCTCGATGAATACCACCTTGGTCGGCTGGCTCAGTGCCGCCTTCCAACCTTCAACATCATCGGCTTCGACCAGAACTGTCTCGATGCCCCAGCCAGGCAGAATCTCGGTGAGAACCACATAGCAAGAAGAGAACATCGCGGCCGAAGCAACCACGCGGTCGCCAGTCTTGACCAAACACGCAACCGAGGCGAACATCGCGGCCATACCCGTGGCTGTCGCGAAGGCAGCCTCAGCGCCCTCTAGCGCCGCCAAGCGGTTTTCAAACATCGCAACCGTTGGGTTAGAAAAGCGTGAATACAAGAAGTGATCGGTTTCGTCTTTGAACGCAGCCGCTGCCTGTTCGGCGCTGTCGTAGGTGAACCCAGAGTTCAAAAACGCAGCTTCGCTGGTCTCGCCAAAGCCGGTTCTGGCCAAACCGCCGCGCACGGCAAGAGTCTGCGGGTCGAGTTGCCAGTCTGGCTGGCCCTCATCGTTGCCCGACTGGTAGCCCCAGGGGCGATTGCGTTTGGTCATAGGGGCAACTTTAGCAGCGAGCGATGTCCCCCAAACGGGGAACAGAGTTCTGGTTCAACAAATTAGAAATCCACGCCAAACTAGAGGCAGTTACTCGCACCAACACACAAGAGGGGACCTCATGTCTGGTGAATTTTATGTTTTGCCACTTTGTGACCACGAAATCGCGGTCTCTGACTTTACGAGCGACTGGGTTCAGTGTCGCTGTGGCATCTACTACCGCGAGAGCAGTCTGATTGCATTCAAGGATGCACTGAAGCAGCTATCGGCAGCCAGCACACGTCTTGACCACATCGAGGCAGCGGCGGAAAGGCTAAATCTTCAGCGAGCATCCGAGCTTGGCTACCAGGATGCTTCGCCAGCAGCCCCAGCGCAGGTTGCAGCCGAGGCCGGCTCATCGGCTGCAACCACCACAGTCGTAGCACCAGAGATTCCAAAGTTCACACCACCGCCGGTCGCCAAGCCAACCCGACCTAAGCGCGAATTGCCGAAGCTGTCGCCACAACAAACACTGCTTGCCGTGGCCGGTGCTCTAATCGTCATCGCTCTGACTATCTTCTT
>JBDLUM010000108.1:0-3446 GCA_039805305.1 Actinomycetota bacterium | reverse complement strand
ATGGCATAGCCGAGGGCTTCTTCGTAACCGAAAATCAGGTTCGGCACCTTGGCGATCCACTTGAAACCGGTGAGGGTTTGCTTGAAATCTAGGTCGAACTTGGTGGCGACAGCTGCCAGCGCTGAGCTCGAAACGATCGAGCAGGCGATTGCACCTTTGCGACCGGTTCGGTTGGCTGCCGCTGCGGCCGCGTGGCCCAAGATGAGACCCACCTCGTCGCCGGTTAGTCGGCGGTAGCCATCTGGGCTGGTTGAGTCGGGTAGACCGATGGCCAAACGGTCTGCGTCTGGGTCGTTGGCGATGATCAGGTGCGCGTTGGTTTCGCGAGCCTTAGCGAATGCCAGATTCATAGCGCCGGGCTCTTCTGGGTTCGGAAAAGCCACGGTGGCGAAGGTGGCGTCTGGCTCGATTTGTTCGGCGACCACGTCGAGTTTGAATCCTGCTGCGCTAAACAGCGGTTCGACGGTGCCCCAACCCACGCCGTGCATTGCCGTGTAGGTGATGCGAAGGGCGGCGGCGTTGGTTGCTGAGGCGTTGCCGCCGGCAAGGTTTGCGGCAGCATCCGTGGCGGTTTTGGCATAGGCGGCGCGAACCTCGTCTGACACAAACTCGATGTCGGTCTCACGAGGCATGTCGCCGAATTCAAGGTCTCTTGCAACCTGGTCGATGTGGGCGGCAATCTGCTTGTCGGCCGGCGAAACGATTTGCGAACCGCCGTTGGCACCGCCGAGGTAAACCTTGTAGCCGTTGTCGTTCGGCGGATTGTGCGATGCGGTGACCATTACGCCGGCGCTGAGCCCAAGGTGCTTCACGGCAAATGCAACCAGCGGTGTCGCAGCGTGCGTTTCAAACAGCAGAACGCGGATGCCGCATCCGGCCATAATCTCGGCGCTGTCTTGGGCAAAAATGTCACTGTTCTTGCGGCCGTCGAAGCCGATCACAACCGAAGGCTGTTCATCGGTGGCGTGCTCGAGCAGGTATTGCGCGAGGCCTAGAGCCGCTTGCGCGACGAGCACGCGGTTCATGCGGTTCGGGCCGGCTCCCAGTTCGCCGCGAAGGCCCGCGGTGCCGAATGCCAGGCGAGCGCCAAAGCGACTCTGTAGCTCGGGCTCGTTTTCGGCGGCGATGAGCGCGGCCAGTTCTGCGCGTGTCTCGGGGTCTGGGTCTTGGGCGTGCCAGGCCTTGGCCTGGGCCAGCAGTTGCTCGTTCACGTTCGGCCGGCTTAGAGCTTGGTGATGATTTCGGCGAGCAGCGCGCTAATGCGGCCCTCGGCTTCGCGACCGGCCTCGAGCACCTCGGCGTGGCTTAGCGGGGTGTCCTGAATTCCGGCTGCGAGGTTGGTCATCAGTGAGAAGCCGAGCACCTCCATGCCGGCTTCACGCGCAGCAATCGCCTCGAGTGCGGTCGACATTCCAACCAGGTGGCCGCCCATGTGCTTGACCATCTGAACCTCGGCCGGGGTTTCGTAGTGCGGGCCGCGAAACTGCACGTAAACGCCCTCGTCAAGCCCAGCATCCAGGCTTCTAGCCACGTCGCGCAGGCGCTTCGAGTAGAGGTCGGTCAGGTCGATGAAGGTGGCGCCTTCGAGCGGGCTCGATGCGGTTAGGTTGATGTGGTCGCTGATCAAGACGGGGGTACCAGGCGTCCAGCTGGTCTTGAGGCCACCCGCGCCGTTGGTCAAAATCATCGTGGATGCTCCCGCAGCAGCCGCGGTGCGAACACCGTGCACCACGCGCCGAACTCCGTGGCCCTCGTAGAAGTGGGTGCGTGCGCCGAGAACCAGCGCGTGCTTGCCGTTTGGCAAAGCGATTGAGCGAATCGTGGCAACGTGACCCTCGACCACAGGTGCCGAGAAGCCTGGAATGTCGGCGGCGTTGATGCTAGCTACGGTCTCGCCGATTAGGTCGGCGGCCTTGGCCCAACCCGAGCCCAAAGTCAGGGCGATGTCGTGTTTTGCAACGCCGGTGCGCTCAGCAATTAGCTGGGCCGCCTCGCGGGCAATCTCAAAAGGGTTCGCAGTTGGGTTTTCAAGTGGGTTAGTCATGTTTTTCAGTCTATTCACCCACCAGAATAGAGGGGTGAGTTCAGTCAAGAAAAAACAACACATCGTCATCATCGGCGGTGGCCCAGGCGGTTATGAAGCAGCCCTTGCCGGCATTCAACTCGGCGCACAGGTTACCCTGATCGAGCGCAACGGAGTTGGCGGCAGCGCAGTGCTTACCGACGTTGTGCCGTCGAAGGCCCTGATTGCAACCGCCGAGGCGGCTTCTGCCGTGCGCCAGGCTACCGAACTCGGTATTCGTTTTAAGTCGGGTGGAAAATCGGTCACCCCTGAGATTGACATCGACTTTGGTGCGATCAACCAGCGCCTTCTCGACATCGCCCGCGAACAGTCGCGTGAGCTCACCGCCAACCTCACCTCGCAGGGTGTTCGAATCATCAACGGTTCGGGTCGCCTCGACGGTAACCACCACGTGATTGCCACCCACGCTGACGGCGAAGAAGAACGCATCGAAGCCAAGACCATCATCGTCGCGGTCGGAGCCCACCCACGCACTCTGCCAAACGCTGCGCCTGACGGTGAGCGCATTCTCACCTGGCTCGACCTCTATGGCCTAACCGAGTTGCCCGAGCACATGATCGTGGTTGGTTCTGGTGTTACCGGTGCCGAATTCGCCTCAGCATTTAGCGGGCTCGGATGTCAGGTGACCTTGGTTTCTTCTCGCGAAACAGTTTTGCCGAGCGAAGACCAAGACGCCGCCGCCCTCATCGAGAGCGTGTTCAAAAAGAACGGGATGCAGGTGCTGAGCAAAGCTCGTGCCGAGTCTGCCGTGAACACCGGCAAGGGCGTCGAAGTGCACCTGGCCGATGGTCGCGTTATCGAGGGCTCACATGTTCTCATCGCGGTCGGTGCTATTCCGAACACCGCAGGACTTGGTCTTGAAGAGGCTGGAGTTGAACTCACCGAATCTGGCCACATCGCGGTCAACCGAGTTGCTCGAACCAGCCGTGCCAATGTTTATGCGGTGGGCGACTGCACCGACTTCTTGCCACTGGCTTCGGTTAGCGCCATGCAGGGCCGCACAGCGGTGTTTCACACTATGGGTGACGTCGCAGCGCCAACCCAACTTCGCAACGTCGCAGCGAACGTTTTCACGGCACCAGAGATTGCTTCGGTCGGTTGGTCACAGGCGGCCATCGAAGCTGGCGAAGTCTTAGGTTCGATTCACAAGATCATGCTCGAGGCTAACCCTCGCGCCAAAATGTCGAACATCGAAGATGGCTTCATCAAGGTTTTTGCATCTACCTCGGGCACAGTCATCGGTGGCGTTGTAGTTGGGCCGAAGGCATCCGAGTTGATTTACCCAATCGCATTGGCGGTTGAGAACCGTCTAACGGTTGACCAGGTTGCCAAGACGTTCGCGGTTTACCCTTCGCTCAGCGGT
>JBDLUM010000107.1:0-9959 GCA_039805305.1 Actinomycetota bacterium | reverse complement strand
TCGAGAGTTCCTCGAACTCGATGAGGTAAAGCAGAAGCCTGCGTTGTCGCGCATCATCCTAGAAAACTTGGATGCTCTAGAACGCGCACTTCACGCACAAACCAAAGACAACTAAGGATCACTCATGAACACCGAATCTGGCTTCTTGGCCTGGCTTGCAAGAGTTTGGGTCGACTACCGACCGGTGTTCAACGTTGTATTTGTGCTGGTTGGAGCACTCGTTATTCGAGCCGTCTTATTGAGCTCAGTAAAACGAATTGTGGTCAGCGTTACCAGCGGGGTTGGTGCAAAGTCGAAACCGGATGCTGATGACTCGCCGCTCGCTAAGGCCCGTGTTGTGCAACGAGCTCGAACCATTGGTTCGGTACTCAGCAACTTCATCACATGGGGTATCACAGTGGTGGCAATCATCATGTGCCTGGGCGAACTTGGTGTTGCGGTTGGCGGTCTTATTGCTGGCGCTGGAATCATCGGTGCTGCGATTGGTTTTGGAGCGCAAAGCTTGGTGCGCGACTTAATCAGCGGCCTATTCCTGGTCTTTGAAGACCAGCTTGGAGTGGGTGATTCAGTAGACGTCGGGGAGGTAAACGGAATCGTTGAAGCAGTTGGCCTTCGAGTCACTCAGGTTCGCGACGTTGAAGGCACACTTTGGTATGTGCGCAACGGCGAGATTCAGCGAGTCGGCAACAAATCGCAGGGATGGTCGAGAATTCTGCTCGACGTAGCCCTGGCTTCGGCAACCGACCTAGCCAAGGCGCAAAAGGTAATCGGCGACACCGCAGCGGCAGTTGCCAAAACCAGTAAGCACGCGAAAGCAGTTATCGGTGCACCTGAGGTTTGGGGCGTTCAGACTTTCAGCGGTGACGAAGTCGTCATTCGCCTGGTTCAACAGGTCGACCCGAAGGCACAAGACGAACTGGCAAGAGAGCTGCGAGCTGCGCTGATCGCAGCGCTGTCGAAGGCCAAAATAAGCCTCGCGTCGAACTCCCAGGCGGTTTATGTGAAGCTCGGCAAGTAAAGACATGTCACACGAATTTGAAGACAAAGACCGCGTAGAAACAATCCGAATCACCATGCCATCTGGCGAGAGAGCCGGCGGCAATTTTTTTGAGCAGGTTGGTGGAACGGCAACCTTTGCCAAACTGGCCAAGGTTTTCTACGAAGGAGTCTCAACCGACGATTTGCTTCGCGACATGTACCCCGAAGAAGACTTAGGCCCAGCCGAAGAACGGTTGCGGATGTTCTTAGAACAGTATTGGGGAGGGCCGAGCACCTACCAAGAGCTCCGTGGGCATCCTCGTCTTAGACAACGCCACCAACCATTCAAGATCAACCCACAAGCGCGCGAGCGATGGTTGCAACACATGGAGGCAGCAGTCGATTCACTAGAACTGCCACCCCTGAAGCGGGCAGAACTATGGGCTTACCTCGATCGCGCAGCGACCGCCATGCTCAACACGTTTGAGGATTAGAGCGAATCGCTTGCGACTCGAGCGATAACATGCCCGTGCATTGAGCTGAGTCTTACCCAGTTATCAACTTCGTAGACGGCGATGTCTTCTTTTTCAGTCAAGAATCCGAGACCTGCTGCAACAAAAGCCGCTCCGGTTGGAACTTTTGAACCAATCTCAATCGCTCGACCCCAAATGCTGCCACGGATGCGCCCGGCAATTGGCCCACCAACTGCCTCGGGCAGAGTTTGAGCGACCTCGGCGATACCGGCCTTGGCCAGCTCGGTCAACAATGTCTCGTTGATCGTGTCAACTTGCAACCAGCCCGCTCTAGGCGGGGTGATGCCTGCCCAGGCGGCCCTTGAATTCTCGGGTAGAACGATCTTCGAATCTTTGGCGTGCCAGAGGTCTGTCTCGAGTACACGAGCGAGCCTGTCAAGCACGGCGGCAATCGGCACAAGTGCCTCGACCTCGGTGTCATTTGCCAACTCGCAGGTGCGAAGGCCAATCACAGTTGGCCCCAAATCCATCAAACTTCCGGCAAAAATGGGGGCAACGTAGGCCGCCAAAACCTGGCCGTAGGCCCTGAAGCGAACCAGCCCGTCAGCATCCATGCGCTTTGCTCGCAGCAAAAAGGCTTGCAGGTCTTCGGCGGTTTCGCGATCGGCGAGAAGAAATTCGTTTTTCATAGTCGTTATCTAAACTAGCCTGTGTGCAGCCCGCACAAGCGAAATGAGGCACAGATGTCAACGTCGATTCCGATTCCAACCGATCCTTTAGCTGAGTTACTTTCTACGCTGAATCTCTCGGATGCTTCAGGCGCGAGAACTCGCGAAGATATCTTCATCGGCCCTTCGCAGTGGATGCCGCATGGCCGCGTCTATGGCGGTCAAGTTCTGGCTCAGAGCCTCGTTGCAGCCACTCGCACAGTAGAAAGCGCTCGAGTTGCGCACTCACTACACGGGTATTTTCTGCGCGCCGGTGACATCACTCTGCCAATCACCTTCTCGGTAGACCGACTTCGAGACGGCCGCTCGTTCAGCACTCGTCGGGTTCAGGCCTACCAGAATGGCGAACCGATTTTCTCGATGATCGCATCGTTTCAAGATGTCGACCCTGGTCTTGAACATTTCGAGGCGATGCCAAGCGACATCACTCCCCCAGAGCAACTGCCGAGCGCCGCAGATCTGATGGGTGACAACCCGCATCCGGTTGCGCAGTATTGGTCAAAGGCTCGCCCGTTTGATTTGAGACATGTTGAGAAACCGATTTATTTCAGCGTTGAGGGTGAGAAAGTAGCCAAGCAGGCCGTCTGGCTAAAGGCGCTGGGTGAACTGCCCGACGATGCAAACCTTCACCAGGCGGCTCTTGCCTACTTGAGCGACTACACAATTCTGGAATCGATTTATCGACGCCATGGAATCGCCTGGTCTCACCCAGGATTGAAGTCGGCCAGCCTCGACCATGCCATGTGGTTTCACAGACCGGTCAAAGTTGATGAGTGGTTGCTCTACGTGCAGAACTCGCCAAGCGCGCAAGGTGGTCGCGGGCTAGCTTTAGGGCACATTTACACCCGTGACGGGTTGCTTGTCGCCACAGTTGCCCAAGAAGGCATGGTTCGAGTACCCGAACTGGCCTAACCGAAACCTTTGGCGCACTAGATCAAAGTTGGTTGCGCGCAGAGCTAGTCGCGAGTTAGTCGACGGTAAGTCGAACGGTGCGGCTTTGCTGCGTCTGCCCCCAAGCGCTCAATCTTGTTCTCTTCGTAAGAATCGAAGTTTCCTTCGAACCAGTACCACTGGTCAGGATTGTCATCGCTACCTTCATAGGCAAGGATGTGTGTTGCAACTCGGTCTAGGAACCAGCGATCGTGTGTAATCACCACTGCGCAACCCGGGAACTCGAGGAGGGCATTCTCGAGGCTTGAGAGGGTTTCAACGTCAAGGTCGTTTGTTGGCTCATCGAGCAGCAACAGGTTGCCTCCTTGCTTTAGTGTCAACGCAAGGTTCAAACGGTTGCGCTCACCACCTGAAAGCACGCCAGCTGGCTTTTGCTGATCTGGGCCCTTGAAGCCGAAAGCTGCAACGTAGGCGCGCGAAGGCATTTCTACCTGACCAACCTGCATGTAGTCGAGGCCATCTGAAACTACTTCCCAGAGGGTTTTGTTCGGATCAATACCGGCACGGCTCTGGTCGACGTATGAAATTTTGACGGTTTCACCAATCTTGAGCTCGCCACCATCAAGGGGCTCGAGGCCAACAATCGTTTTGAAAAGAGTTGACTTACCGACACCATTTGGGCCGATCACTCCTACGATTCCATTTCGAGGAAGCGAGAAAGACAGCCCGTCGATTAGCGAGCGACCTTCGAAACCTTTTTGAAGGTTCTTGGCTTCAAGCACCACATTTCCGAGGCGAGGACCAGCTGGAATTTGAATCTCTTCAAAGTCCAACTTTCTAGTCTTGTCAGCCTCGGCAGCCATCTCTTCGTACTTGGCAAGACGTGCCTTCGACTTGGTCTGTCTAGCTTTAGGGCTAGAGCGAACCCATTCAAGTTCGTCACTCAAACGCTTTGAGAGCTTGGCGTCTTTCTTGCCCTGAACTTCTAGACGTTCACGCTTTTTCTCTAGATAAGTCGAGTAGTTACCTTCGTATGGATATGCGCGACCGCGGTCGAGCTCGAGAATCCATTCGGCAACATTGTCAAGGAAGTACCTATCGTGGGTAACAGCCAAAACGGCACCCGGATACTTGGCAAGGTGTTGCTCGAGCCAAAGCACCGACTCGGCGTCAAGGTGGTTTGTAGGCTCGTCGAGAAGTAGCAGGTCTGGCTTTTCTAGAAGTAGCTTGCAAAGTGCTACGCGGCGGCGCTCACCACCAGAGAGGTGAGTTACTGCGGTGTCGCCAGGAGGGCAGCGAAGGGCATCCATGGCCTGCTCAAGTTGGCTATCTAGATCCCAAGCGTCAAGGTGATCGATTTCTTCTTGTAGTTGACCCATCTCGGCGAGCAACGTGTCGAAATCGGCATCTGGGCTGGCCATTTCTTCGGAGATTTGGTTAAAGCGGTCGAGTTTTGCCTTGACGCCGGCCACAGCTAGTTCTACGTTGCCAAGTACGGTCTTGGTTTCATCTAGCGGAGGCTCTTGCATAAGCATGCCCACGGTAAATCCTGGACTAAGTCGAGCTTCACCATTGGTGGTCTGGTCGAGGCCAGCCATGATCTTTAAAACCGAAGATTTACCGGCACCGTTAGGGCCGACTACACCGATTTTGGCGCCTGGAAGGAAAGCTAACGTGACGTCGTCAAGAATTACCTTGTCGCCGTGAGCCTTTCGGGCTTTGATCATCTGGTAAATAAATTCGGCCATGCCAAGAACTCTCTACATAGGGGTTGATGCGAGGTCTCGCTTGGAAAACCCGAGAGACCAGTCGGCTCTAAGTTTAGCCGAGGGCCGCTCTGATTTCTCGGGCATCCAGACCCATCTACTTCTTGGTTTTTTGGCCGGCTAACTCGAGCTCAGGTTCAAACTCCTCATCGGCTTCGGGCTGTGAGTCGGCAACCAAAACGGTTCTGGTGAAGACGCTCGTGCCCCAGAACAAATCGTGACCGACGTGTTCGGCTTCAACCTCAACAGAAGTGCCTGCTCGTTCGCCGTTGTCCCAGTCGCGAATCTTTAGACGCCCGGTAACGATGATTCGCTCACCCTTCTGAACCGAGGTCGAGAGGTTGATAGCCAACTGCCTGAAGCCGGTGATGGTGAACCAGTTGGTCTCACCGTCGATCCACTTGTTCTGTTCGCGGTCGAATCGGCGCTGCGATGAAGCTAGGCGAAACGAGGTGATCGGTAGGCCATCTTGTGTGATGAGATGTCTCGGAGTGGTGGCCACTAGGCCAGAAATGGTGACAAGTTCAGTCACGTCATACCTTTCATTAGCGAGCGCTCAACTACTCGTAACGAAGATTCTGCGGTGAGAAACATCCGCGCGGTTAAACACTGGCAAAGGTGTGTATAACTTTCGATGATCGAAAGCGTGCCGAGAGCCTTACTTTAGATACTCAGTGAAGGCAGAACGCGCCTTGCCCATTTTTGGGGCAACCACGGCATTGCAGTAACCCTGATTTGGGTTCTTGGCGAAGAAGTCTTGGTGGTAGTCCTCCCCCATCCAAAAAGTTTCTGCGGGTACGATTTCGGTGACCAGTTCGCCATCCCAAATTGCTTTAGATCGCTCCAAGGCGGCTTCGAAGAGCTGCTTCTGCGAAGCATCGGCATAAAACATCGACGAACGGTACTGAGTGCCGATGTCGTTGCCCTGGCGGTTTAGCTGACGCGGGTCGTGAATGGTGAAGAAAATGTCAAGAACAACCTCGGCCGGAATGACAGCCTCGTCGAAGTGAACACGGGCAACTTCGGCGTGCCCCGTTGTGCCTTTGCAGACAGCCTCGTAGCCGGGGTTTTCGATGTGGCCACCCATGTAGCCCACCTCAACATCGAGGACTCCGTTGAACTGCATGTAGGTGCTGTCAAGGCACCAGAAGCAACCGCCACCTAATACGAAACTTGTCATACCAACTAGCCTAGGCTTTTTTCAGAGCCCTATCAGAGACGCAACAAGGTGAACCAGAAAATGAAAACGCGAAACCCGAGACTCGGTGCGCTGTACGCGCTGACCGGCGCGTTTTTGTTCGGGCTAAACGCAAGCACATCGAAGGTCATAATCTCGAGTGGAATCACGGCAGAACAAGTTGTTCTCTACCGCTCCGCAGCCACCGCGCTGTTAGCCGGCGTCGTT
Organism: Actinomycetota bacterium; assembly: GCA_039805305.1. Classification (GTDB taxonomy): domain Bacteria; phylum Actinomycetota; class Actinomycetes; order Actinomycetales; family Microbacteriaceae; genus Rhodoluna. Next base: position 3,718 of record JBDLUM010000107.1, on the reverse strand, counting down.
CTCGCGTTCACTTTTCGAGCCGGGTTCAAGGTTCGAGCTCGCGAGCTACCGTTACTTGTCACATTTGGAATCGTCGGCGTCGGCCTCATGCAATGGGCCTATTCCCAGGCCGTTGCTGGTCTGCAAGTTGGCATTGCACTTCTGATTGAATACACCGCGATCATCTGGGTGCCACTGGTTGCACTGGTCTTGTTTCGCGAAAAGGTTCAACCGCGAATCTGGCTTGCCGTGCTGCTGGTGCTTGGTGGCCTTGCCGTGGTTGCAGACACCTTTGGCGGGAGTGTAAAACTGAGCCCAACCGGCCTCATGTTTGCCGGTCTGGCAGCCGCATTTCTCACGTTTTACTTCATCGCCGGTAAGCACGTGCAAAAGACCCGAGACACCATGTCGGCTCTGTTCTACAGCATGCTTATTTCGACGTTCTTCTGGCTCGTCGCATCGCCCTGGTGGCAAAATCCGGTTGATCTAACTGCAGGAATCAACCTGGCAGGAAACCTTGCTGGTCTCACGATTCCAACCTGGATGCTGCTCATCTGGCTTGGCGTGTTTGGTTCATTCGTGCCGATGTGGCTTTCGTACCGAGCCCTGCACCACCTGAATCCAACCGGAGTTGGAATCGCCTCTACCGCCGAGACCGTGTTTGCATTTGGCTTTGGCCTTCTATGGCTGGGAGAATCTTTTTCGGCGATTCAACTAGTCGGCGGCTTACTGGTAATCGGCGGAATTGTTTTAGCGCAGACAAAGAAAAGTTAGGAAAACATGACAACTGTAGAGCTCTCGGCAAGCAACTTTGGAGAGACGGTTACCGCCCAAGGAATCAAGATCATTGATTTCTGGGCCGAGTGGTGTGGCCCATGCCGCCAGTTTGCGCCAATCTTCGAAGAAGCATCAACTAAGCACACAGACATCGTCTTTGGCAAAGTAGACACCGAAGCTGAGCGACAGCTAGCATCTGACGCACAAATTTCGTCAATCCCCACCTTGATGGCTTTTCGAGACGGCGTATTGCTCTTCAATCAAGCCGGCGCATTGCCCGGTGCAGCGCTTGAGCAGTTAATCGCAGCATTGAGGGCTGTAGACATGGATGCCGTGCGAGCAGACATCGCCAAACAAGACGCCGAACGCGCTGCTGAGCTCGAGACTGACAACTAAGGTTTGGGCACTAAGCCAGCCCCGATTGGAATCTCGCGAATCCAGGCTTCGTCAGGAACATCTAAGCGTTTGTAGCGACCGAGCAGTTTGGCTAGGAAAGTTGCTGAGCCTCCACCGTCTACCGTGACGGCGTCGGTTGCTCCAAGACCCTTGAGTACATCACCGAGCTGGTGAATGGTAGAGCCACCTTGGCGAAAGCCCCAGTCGTCCATGTTCACACCGCTGCTGGTGGTGGTCAGCCAGATTTTTCCCGTTGCGTTGTTCCAAGCGATGCTTGTGCGAGGGCGTATCTGCTCACTGCGGTCGTCGCAGACTTCGATGTTTACTCCGAGGTCAAGAATTTTGTTTCCGCGACCTGAAGCCGATGTGATTTTCTTGCCACTGACTGATTTGAATTCGTTCTCGATGACCAAAGTCGACCAAGTCAAGGCATCACGGTAGAACGCTTCTCCATCACTGCCCAACTGAAGTACCGAACCCCCGGGCGGCACCGTGACAGCGCTTCCACCCCAATATTTCTTGGTCACCTTGTTTTTCGAATCTAGAACCAAGGTGAAACTGCCCGCGGTTGTTGCTCTCGATTTAGTGAAATTCGAGTCAAAGAGCGTGATGCCGACTCCAGTTGCTTCATAGTTCACTGCCCGAATCGTCAGAACCTTTGTCTTCGAACGAGCTTTTCCATAGGCCCACACGCGGTCGGCAACCATTTCGGTTACCTGTGCCGGTGCTGTCGGCAACTTGAAAGACACTTTTTGGCCTAGTTTGAGCTTCTTTATTCGAGCTGCTGGCGTACCTTTGGCGATTACCAGAACACCAGATTTTGGTTTAGCCGAAGTGCCGTTCAGATAGAGCTTTGAAACCACATTGTTCACCAGAAGAACAGCAGCAGTGTTTGCGGGCAGCTTTGACACGGCAGAGACAGGGGTCGCGGCCGATGCCGAAGAAGTACCAGTCATTACCGGCTGGTTTACGCCAGAGACGTTGAAAGAAACGGCGGATGTCTTGAAGTTAGCCACCCCAGAATAAGGGTTTTTTGGGTCAAATGGTGAAGTGCTAACCCCGACTACGTTTGTTGGTTCGCGTGGTGCGTAAATCAGCTTGCCATTGACGATCATGGCGGAGTAAGGAACGCGAGTTCCCTCGTTGTAGTAATCGGTGTTGACGTAAGCGATGGCATTGATGTTGGTTGCTAGCGACGACTGGGCTGAGTACTCACCAACGAGTGAGGTCGAAACCTTAAAGTCGACTTTCGACAGAGATCCGGTTGCAATCGTGAACTTCGATTTGTAAGGCCCGTTGTTTGCCACGCCTGGCTCAAAGGTGGTTTGGGTGAGAATCACAGAATTCGTAAGTACTTGCGTGGATGTTGAGCCGTCGCTCAAGTTTGGCGCAGATAGACATGGCTGGGTTGCTGCAACTGCAGCATTTGACACCGCTGAGGTTGCGACGAATGCTGCGACTCCTAGAGCCGCCAAAATTCGATTTCGTGTTTTACCCATGACAGTTTTAGGCTACCTGCTCGACTTACGAAAATCGTATGAGGCCACTGAGAAATTGGTCAAAACCTTGGGCTAGGCTGGCACTATTCGATGCAAGTTCAAGGGAGAACAATGCCCACCGGTAGGCCAAAAATGCATGCCTCTTCGCCTGAAACTCTTGCACTGCGCGAAGCCGTTCTCAACTACGCACGAACCCGCATGGAATACGATCCAGCACCTCTCGACGCTCCAGAAACTCTCGAAAACCTGCAGCGCTTAGCTCCGAACACCGTCAATGAAATGGGGCTCGGGGGTCAAGCGGCTCTCGCACTGTTCGCAGATGTTCTTGCGCCGGCTTGCTTAAGTACCGACCATCCTGGCTATGTAAGTTTCATTCCCACAGCCCCAACCGAAGCGGCCACTTTATTTGATTTGGTCGTTTCTGCTTCGTCGATCTACGGCGGTTCTTGGATGGAGGGCGCAGGCGCTGTATACGCCGAGAACGAAGTTCTGGCCTGGTTGGCACACGAAGTGGGTCTCGACCAAAAAGCCGGTGGTGTTTTCGTTCAGGGCGGAACCCTTGGAAACCTTTCTGCACTAGTTGCGGCCAGGCACACAGCCGAAGCCAAACTCACTGCTGCGGGCAAGACCCGGCCCGGGCGATGGAAGTTCATTTGCTCGAAAGAAGCGCACTCTTCTCTAAAGGCCGCCGCAAGGGTCATGGATGTTGAAGTCGTGTTAGCCGATGTAGACGATCAAGGAAGGCTCAGAGGGGCGGCCGTAGCCGAAGCTCTGAGATCTGCCGGTGACGGCGTCTTCGCTATTGTCTCGACAGCAGGTACTACCAACTTCGGCATTGTCGACAGATTGCGCGAGGTCGGTGAAATCGCGAATGCGGCCGACATCTGGTACCACATCGACGGTGCGTACGGTTTGGCCGGAATTCTCAGCGATCAAACCAAGCATTTGTTTGACGGAACAGAGCTGGCCGACTCATTCATCGTCGATCCACACAAGTGGCTCTTCGCTCCGTTTGATGCTTGCGCCCTTGTTTACCGAAACCCAGAGCTGGCCAAAGCCGCTCACAC
>JBDLUM010000106.1:0-8775 GCA_039805305.1 Actinomycetota bacterium | reverse complement strand
AAAAAAAAGAGACCGATTTCTCGGTCTCTTTGTGCGGAAGGTGGGACTTGAACCCACACGCCTATTAAGCGCTAGAACCTAAATCTAGTGCGTCTGCCAATTTCGCCACTCCCGCGTGACTTGAATAGTTTAGCGGTATTTTTATGACCGCGCATCACAACATCTCGTGTGGATAACTTCGACAAGATTCCCGAGAACTTGCAACCATAGCCCTGCCGAAAGGAGGGCGTGTGAACCAAACGACCAATTCGATTGCTCAACAGGAACGAGGCCACGCGCTCCTTTCGGCGCCTGCACTATCAGCAGATTCCTTCGGGTTTCTGCAAGAGCTCATGGCCGATGGTTCGGTCGAAGAAATTTGGATAAACCAACCCGGGCAAGTTTGGTTCGCCGACGCACACGGTTCTCATCGTCTTCACCTTGAGTTCTCGAGCCAAGGTTTGATGAGACTAATCGAGCAACTGCTTCGAGCATCCGGCCGCCGCCTCGATACCTCAAAACCTTTCGTCGACGCGATGCTCTTCGATGGTTCGCGGCTACACGTGGTCATTCCGAATGTGGTGCGGGAGCATCCGAGTTTGAATATTCGCAAGTTTCAGAAAAAGCGCCTAAGCCTTGACGCTCTGGTTGCGAATAAATCGGTGAGCCCTGAGCAGTCTGCAAAACTCAAGTCTGCGATTCTCGAAAGAAAGAGCATCGTGATTTCTGGGGCAACACACTCGGGTAAGACCACGCTGCTAACCGCATGTCTCAATGAGTTCGACAACCAAGAGCGTTTGATCTCGGTTGAAGACACTTTTGAGCTGCACTGTCAGGTAGACGATTGGGTAGCGCTTCAGACGCGAGAAGACCCAGCCGTCGGCGGCACGTTGGTCGACCTTCGACGCCTCATTCGCGAATCACTGCGAATGAGACCTACACGGCTTGCCGTTGGAGAGGTGAGAGGCGCTGAGGCGGCAGAACTGTTGGTAGCGCTCAATTCTGGGGTGCCTGCCTATCTGACGATTCACGCGAACTCGGCGTCATCGGCATTCGAAAAGCTCGTGGCACTTTCGCTCAATGCCGGCGAGAACATTTCTGAACGGTTTGCCCGAGCAACGTTCGCCTCGAGCATCGGCCTGTCGGTTCACTGCGAACGGGTGGGGTCTAACCGCTCTGTCACGGAGTTGATCGAACATGGTTAGTTATACAGCGCAAGCCGCTGCGGCATCGGCGGTGGCGAGCGATTTTGAGGTTTTTAGGTCGGCATTGCGGGCAGGTCTAGATGTAGAACAGTGTTCAGCTGTCACAGCCGTAAACGCCTCACCGGCGCATTCAAGCGCATGGATGCTGTTTGCCAATCGACTCGAGCAGGGCGCCGATCTTTACACCGCGGTCTTCGACCTACGTCGGTTGGCACGTTCGTTCATTTTCGATGACTTCGCGGAGCTCTTACTGATAGCACGGTCGCACAACTGGCCAGGGCTCGAACGCTTACTTGCGCTTCGGGCGCGATTTTTCAGGGCTTGGGCGCGTGACCAATTGGCTGCTGCGAGTCGCATTCGCGCTGCGACATCGGTTGGCTGGCTGGCGGCTGCCGCGCCTTGGGTGCTTGTTGTGCTGCTCTTAGCCCGGCCTGAGAATCGTGGCATCTTTGCATCGATTCAGGGTGCCGGGCTTCTGGCGCTTGGAGTCATGCTGACCGCATTGGCTTTGGTCATTTCTGCTCGGCTGGCTCGACCCAAGCACATTTCAAGGTTGGAAGATTCGAGAGAAAGCGATGCTGCACTCCATCTCGCTGGTCGCGTTGAGCTGGTTGGTTTTTTGCTGGATGCTGGGCTGCCGTTGCGGTTGGCAGCAGAACGGGCGCTGAACTCGACCGAGTGGTCGGGGCCTTCGGAATTGGCGACATTTAATGAGTTGATTTCTTCTGGATACTCGTTGCAAGACGCCTCTTCGGCTGCCCGCGTCGACTCGAATAACGATCGCCTGAACGAACTCTTCACGAAACTCGACATCGCAGACCGACTCGGAATGGTCGATTCGGGCGAGTTCTATGACCTCGGGCAAGCCCTTCGTGAACAGTGGCTCGTTCAACAGGCAGCCAAAGCCCTAACCGTCGAAACCAAGCTGCTTTTACCTCAAGTGGTTTTGTCGCTTCCTTTGACTGTGCTCTTTGCGCTCTTTCCGAGCGTAAGCATGCTCGGTTCTTCTTTGCTCTGAAAACAAAACACAGAAAGGAAATCAATTGAAAAGATCGATTTCGGTCAGACAACGACTCGTCGAAGACGACGGAGATGTTCCGGGTTGGGTGCTGATCACACTCATGACTGCTGGATTGGTTGTGGGCGTTTGGTCGGTCGCGGCTCCAGCGCTTTCAAACCTCATGAATGACTCGCTATCTCGAATCAGCGTCGTCTAAAAGCATGTCGAATAGCGTCCAGTCAGAAGATGGCAGCGCTTTGATCGAATTTGTGTTGACTGCGATTCCGGTTTTTGCTGCCTCACAACTGGTGTTCACGCTGTTGGGCATCTATGGCTCTACCTTCATTGACGCCAGAACGGCAATCTTCGAATCGGCTCAACTTGCCATGGCCGATCGTGACAACCGATTGATAGTTGGCTATTCGACAGCCTGCCAAGCCGGGTCGTCACAATTGTTGCTGCCAAAAACATGCTGGCACACCAAGCTAGAACCGACTTTGTGAGCGCCCGCAAATGGTGCCAACTTCAAGACTTCTAAGTTTCGCTGGCTCAGATCACGGTTCGTCGTTGGTTGAGTTCACGGTTCTGATGCCTTTGCTTCTGAGCGTTCTTTCAATCGGATTCAGTCAAATCTTTGAGACTCAGCTACGTGAGCAAGCGGTGACGGCTTTCGCTCGATCCATTGCTCGCGCCGTTGAGCTTGGTTCAACGCAGGCTGAAGTGGTTGAGTTCGCAAACGTGCTTCAAGCGGATGCTCGCTTCGAACATCCGCCGGGTTTACGTTTCGCATGCATCGAAGATGCACAAACCTGCTCAGTCACGGCAGAATATCGAGGCTCGATTCACACGAGCCTGATTGATAGAGGTGACATTCATGTTTCTCTTCGTGCTCAGTTTGAAACCGGCGGATCAGGGTCGATTCGATGAAGCGAATGCGCAAAGACCAAGGCTCGAGCCTGCCTCTCCTCATCTTCATTTCGGCTTTCACGATGATTTCGGCAATGCTGCTCGCCAACATTCAACAAGCTGCGATTGGTGACATGAGGGTTGCTGACTATGCGCAGTCGCTGGCGCTGGTCGCTGCTCGAGATGGGGCTGAGGCCGCGGTGTCTGCCGAGCAGGTTCTCGAAGACAACGAGGGTTTAGACCTCGAGGCGAATGTCGCAACTATCGATTCGAAGACGTTTGCGGCAACGGTGTGCATAAGCCAGCCTCTGGTTTTCGACCTCTTCGGTCTCAGACAACAGACGGTTTGCGAACGCCGAATGGCACGCTGGCTAGCCGGCTAGCTGGTTCGAGCCTTTGGGATCAAAACGGGAATGTAGCGCCACATCAAAAGGCCCCCTGCGATTCCGATAACTCCAAACACCGCCATTCCGGTTGCCAGCGAGGTTGCGGCAGTTATCGCCGCCAAGGCTGGTGACGCCGCGGCCACGCCAACATCGGTGATTAGGCGGTATGAAGCGAGGTACTCGTGCCGCGCATCCGTGGGGGCAAGGTCGGCACCCATGGTCAGAATGATTCCGCTGCCCAGCCCGTTAGCCAGCGCCATTGCGCAGGCCAGGGCGAGAAACGAAAGCCCGTCGGTTGCACTGAACACAAACAGATGCAAAACGCCGAGCCCGATGGTTGGAGGAACAGCTGCCCAGAACCTGCCGTACTTGTCCATGATTTGCCCAGATGTGTAGAACAGGGCAAAGTCGAGAATGCCGGCCAGAGCGATAAAGAAGCTGGTTTCGGCTGGGGTGAGGCCGATGAAGATTGCCCACAGGGGCAAGCCAATCTGCCTGGTGGTGCGAATAGCTCCAAGGATGCTCGCGCCAACACCCAGCGTTGCCAACGACTTTGCCTCGCGCTTGGCAATGTGCCAGACGCTCGAGCTGCCCGTTTCAGTTGCCGGTTTGATGACGTCTTTCGGTGAGCGCAAGAGCACGATGGCCGACGCCGTGCAAACGATTCCGGCGAACCAGTAGACGCCGTGAACGTCGAAGAGGTAGATGATGCCCGAACCAATCAGCGGGCCGATGAATGCACCGGCTCTAAAGGTTCCGCCCAACATCGAAAGAGCCCTGGCGCGGTAGGCCAACGGTATGTGCTCGGCAAAAAAGGCGTGGCGGGCCAGGGCGAAGATGGCCACTCCGATACCGAGCAGAAAAACTCCGATACCCATAAGCCAAAGATTGTTTCCCAGAGCAACCAGCAATACTCCAGCGCCGCCAAGCGCAGAGCCAAAAATCATCGAGCGACGTTCACCGATGCGCTCAACCAGTCGGCCAGCCGGAAGATCGGTAACCAAAATGCCAACCATCAGAAGGCCAGCGATCAAACCAGCCGTTGCCAAATCTGCGCCAAGCAGGCTTGCACTAGCCGGAATCACAGGAAGCAGCGAGTATTCGGCGATCGACATCAAAACTGACGGCACAAACACGGGTACCAGAAGCGGCCTCAGGGTTTGCTGAAGGCTCGGGGTTTTGGTCACTAGACCATTATGGTTTAGGGCTGACCTAGACTAGAGGCGCAATGGCAGAACTCGACCTATCAACAGAAATCCGCGCCTTACGCGAAACATTCGCGTCGGTTCGCCAGGTGGTTGACGTGAGCCGTTTAACCGCCGAAATCGAGCAGCTCAAAGTCGAAGCATCCGACCCAAATATCTGGGATGACGCGGCAAGAGCCCAAGCCGTAACTTCAAAACTTTCTCGCTCGCAGTCGCAACTTGCCAAACTGACCGACGTCGAAGCGCGGCTAGACGACCTCGAGGTGCTAATCGAGATGGCCAATGCTGAGTCTGACTCAGGCGTTCAGGCTGAGGCCAAGCAGGAGCTCGCCAAACTCTCTACCGAAATCGGTGAGCTAGAGGTTCAGACGCTTCTAAATGGCGAGTATGACTCCCGTGCGGCAGTAATCACCATTAGAGCCGGGGCAGGAGGCGACGACGCCACCGACTTCGCCGAAATGTTGATGCGTATGTATTTGCGTTACGCCGAGAAACACAAGATGCCTGCATCTGTTCTCGACATTTCTTATTCAGAGGGAGCGGGCATCAAGTCGGCCACCTTCGAAATCGACTATCCGTTTGCATTTGGAACCCTCTCCGTTGAGGCCGGCACCCATCGTCTAGTTCGTATGAGCCCGTTCAACTCGGCAGGTAAGCGCCAGACTTCGTTCGCCGCCGTTGAAGTTGTGCCACTGATCGAGCAAACCGACGTCATTGAGATTCCTGACAGCGACATTCGCATCGACGTGTTCAGGTCTTCTGGCCCGGGCGGTCAATCGGTTAACACCACCGACTCCGCCGTTCGCATCTCCCACTTGCCAACTGGAATCGTGGTGTCTTGTCAGAACGAGAAGAGTCAGATTCAGAACAAGGCCGCTGCACTTCGAGTGCTTCAAAGCCGACTGCTTGAGCAGCGTCGACGCGAAGAAGAAGCAACGAAGAAGCAGATGGCCGGCGATGTAAAGGCTTCTTGGGGCGAGCAAATGCGTTCATACGTTATGGCTCCCTACCAAATGGTTAAAGACCTGCGCACCGACTACGAAGTCAACAACCCTGGCGCGGTTTTCGACGGCGACATTGACGGTTTTCTAACCGCGGGTATTCGCTGGCGCAAACAGCTCTAACACCGCCACGCCTCCCGACTTTTCGGGCCACTCGCGCCTAGTCTTTTAGCAACATGATCTCGATTTCAAACGTCACCAAGTCGCACAAGGGCTCACCCCGCCCGGCGCTAGACAACGTGTCGCTCGAAATCGAAAAGGGCGACTTCGTCTTTCTAGTTGGGGCCTCGGGTTCTGGTAAATCGACACTCCTGCGCCTCATCCTTCGCGAAGATGTTCCGAGCAAGGGCTCCATTCACGTTCTTGGTGAGAACCTCGTCGCAATACCGAGCCGACGCGTGCCGCACTTTCGCCGCAAGATCGGCGTTGTCTTTCAAGACTTTCGCCTTTTGCCTGGCAAAACCGTTTTTCAAAACGTGGCTTTCAGCCTCGAAGTCATCGGTAAGTCTTCTGCATTCATAGCGGATGCTGTGCCCGAGGTTCTCAAGCTCGTAGGTCTCGCGGAGAAGGCCGACCGTCTACCGGGTGAACTTTCTGGAGGAGAGCAGCAGCGCGTTGCTTTGGCCCGCGCCATCGTCAACAAGCCGGCAATCTTGCTCGCTGATGAGCCAACCGGAAACCTCGACCCGAACACCAGCGCCGATATCGTCAACCTGCTAGAAAAGATCAGTCAATCGGGCACCACGATCGTTATGGCAACCCACGACGTGGGAATCGTGAACCGACTCAAGCGTCGTGTTATCGAACTCAAGCACGGCGTAATTGTTCGTGACGACAAAAAGTCAGGCTACGAAACCGCGCTCCCGAACACCGACCAGGTGCAAACCATCGAGCCAGTGGGGGAGGAGCAGGTATGAGATTCGGATTCGTTCTGAGTGAAATCGGCCAGGGCCTTCGCCGCAACGTGAGCATGGTCGTTTCGATCATCCTCGTCACTTTCTTGTCGCTTACCTTTGTGGGAACCGCCGGGCTACTGCAGGCTCAAATCGGTCAGATGAAGAATTACTGGTATGACCGCGCTCAGGTTGCGATCTACCTGTGCACCGAAACCAGCCCCGGCGATGCTTGCCCACAGGGTGAGGCCTCTGCAGACGTCAAGACCACTGTTGAAGCCAGCCTCAAAGACCCCGCGTTGGCGGCATTCGTAGACAAGTTCTACTTCGAAGACCACCAAGCCGCGTTCGAAAAGTTCCAAGAGCAGTTCGCTGGCAACTCGGTGGCAAAATACGTCAAGGCCGAGCAGCTGAACGAAACCTTCTGGGTCAAAGTCAAAGACCCTGAGAAGAGCGCTGTAATCGTGGAGTCTTTCACTGGCGTTGCGGGTGTCGAAGAGGTTCGCGACCAGCGGTCATACCTCGACCAAATCTTCAACATTCTCAACGCTGCTTCGATCGCCGCCGTGGGCATTGCCTCGATCATGTTGGCGTCGTCGGTGCTTTTGATTTCGACCACCATTCGACTCAGCGCATTCTCTCGTCGTCGCGAAATCGGCATCATGCGACTGGTCGGTGCTAGCAATTTCTACATTCAGCTGCCGTTCATCCTCGAAGGCGTTGTAGCGGCCACGGTCGGCAGCCTCCTAGCTGGTGGCGCAGTTATCGCAATCGTGCAGTTCTTTGTTCAGGGTTACCTCGCGACATCGATGCCGTTGACGTCTTTTGTTGGCCTCGAGGATGCTCTGCTTCTAGCCCCCGCACTGCTCATCGCTGGCGTGGTGCTCGCCGCAATCGCTTCGGGCTTCGCCATTCGCCGCTATCTAAAGATCTAGTTCGATGAATCGGGCTAGACCCGTTGTCGCCTGCTCTTGGTAGACTTTGGGGCTGACCAACTCGGTCAAAATAAATCTTTTTCAGGAGTGCATCGTGCCTAGAGAACGTGGCCAAAAAGTGGTGGCCACCAATCGCAAAGCCCGTCACGACTATCACATCGAAGATGTCTTAGAAGCCGGTATCGTGCTTCGCGGAACTGAGGTGAAGTCGTTGCGGGCTGGTCGCGCATCTCTGGTAGATGGCTTTGCCAGCATCGAAGGTGGCGAGGTTTGGCTCGAGAATGTGCACATTCCTGAATACGACCAAGGCACCTGGACCAACCATTCAACTCGTCGTCGCCGCAAGCTTTTGCTCAACCGACTCGAGATCGACAAACTAACCGGCAAGGTTCGAGAGAGCGGCTTTACGCTGATCCCGCTGTCGCTTTATTTCAAGGATGGCAACGCCAAGGTCGAACTTGCCCTGGCCAAGGGTAAGCGCGAATACGACAAGCGCCAGACGCTTCGTGAACAGCAAGACAAGCGTGAGGCAGCTCGCGCCATGTCGACCAAGGGTAAAGAGTGGTAGAGATTCGCAGGCTCACGCCTGCCGAACTCGATAACTTTTTGAAGTTCATGGAGGGCCCAGCGTTCGAAACCAACCCTCAGTGGTCTGGTTGCTACTGCCAGTTCTATTTGAACACCGAAGCTGAAAACAACGAGACTCGCGACCAAAACCTCCAGCGTGCTTGTGACCGCATCAACTCGGGAACCATGAACGGCTATCTCGCGTTCGAGGGCGAAGAGGTAATCGGTTGGGTTGCCGCCAACAAGGCGAATAACTTTGTTGTTTTGCCGCCAACCGGCGAAGACGCCGCACGTGTGATCTGTTTCATCGTCGAGCAAGAGCATCAGGGCAAGGGCGTTGCAACCGAGCTGCTGAACTTTGCCATCAATGACCTTCGCGAACTAGGTTTTACTTCGCTAGAGGCAGCGCCGATGGCAAGCGACGAGTTCGCCTCGTGGGGCTACCGAGGCAAGTTGAGTACCTATCTGAAGGCCGGGTTTGAACAAGGCCCGATGGTCGACGACAAGCACATGCTGGTTCACATCAACCTCACAGCCTAAATGTCAGGCACAGGGGTTATCCTTATTGAGCCCAGAGATGGGTTTTGATAATTCAATAATGGGGATGATCGGTTTCGACAGTGCTTTTGTGACTGGATGAAGCGGGTCGTGAATGTAGCGTCAACACGTAAATGTCCGCTGCAAACTATAGGTGCCAA
>JBDLUM010000105.1:0-15582 GCA_039805305.1 Actinomycetota bacterium | reverse complement strand
CCCGCCCGTGTCGTTTGGCTACAAACGTTTTTCGTGCCAGACTGAAGGCATGTCAGCAATGAGGCTAGAACATGACCTACTCGGCGATTTCGAAGTGCCGAGCCACGCCTACTGGGGCGTTCACACCGCCCGAGCGGCCGAAAACTTTCCTATCTCTGGGGTGCCCATCGGGCACTATAGAAGCCTGATACGTGCGCTTGCGTTGGTCAAGCAAGCGGCGGCCGAGGCAAACTGTTCGGTCGGTGAGCTCGAGCCGAGCATCCGTGATGCGATCGTGGCTGCCTGTGGCGAAGTCGCTGACGGCAAGTTCGATTCTCAGTTCATCGTCGATGCCATTCAGGGCGGCGCCGGCACCAGCACCAACATGAACGCCAACGAGGTAATCGCTAACCGAGCCCTCGAGCTCATGGGGCGCGAAAAGGGTGACTACGCACACTGCCACCCGCTCAATCACGTGAATATGTCGCAGTCGACCAACGACGTTTATCCAACCGCACTAAAGGTTGCGCTGATTCTCGAGTTGCGCGACCTGATTACCGCAATGGACCACCTGCGTGGAGCTTTCGGCGGTAAGGCCGAAGAGTTCAAGGACATCATCAAGATGGGTAGAACCCAGCTTCAAGATGCTGTGCCGATGACTCTCGGAATGGAATTCGCCACCTTCGCGCGCATGACGATGGAAGATGAGGATCGTCTTCGTGACGTGATTCCGCTACTCTGCGAAATCAACCTCGGTGGCACCGCAATCGGCACTCAGCTCAATGCGCCCAAGGGCTATTCAGCTCTGGCCTGCCAGAATCTTTCGAAACTTACCGGCATTCCTTTCGTGGTCGCCGAAGACATGGTTGAGGCAACCCAAGACGCGGGCGTTTTTGTGATGGTGTCGGGTGTGCTCAAGCGCGTAGCGGTGAAGCTCAGTAAGACATCCAACGATCTTCGTCTGCTTTCGAGTGGGCCACGCGCTGGTCTCGGCGAAATCAACCTACCTGCGCGACAGGCCGGCTCTTCGATCATGCCTGGCAAGGTAAATCCGGTGATTCCCGAGGTTGTCAACCAGGTGGCCTTCGCGATGATTGGCTACGACATCACCGTGACCATGGCGGCCGAGGCGGGTCAGCTACAGCTCAACGCTTTCGAGCCGATCATGTGTCGCGCGCTCATGATGGGCATCACCCAGCTGCGTCAGGCTTGTTACGTGCTAGCTGATCTGTGCATCAAAGACATCACCGCGAATGTTCCAAAGCTTCGCGCAGACGTCGAGCGCTCCATCGGCTTAGTTACCGCGCTTTCGCCAACTCTTGGTTATGAGAACGCCACGGCGGTGGCGCAAAAAGCCCAGGCTGAAGACAAGACGGTTCGCCAGGTTGTGCAAGAACTTGCTCTGATGAGCGAGGCTGAGTTTGAAGCCATTTTGGGCGACGTCGACAAGCTGGTTCGCCCGAACGGCTAAAGCTCGCCTCGGTACTTCTCTCTGTCTCGTTCTTGCGATTCGCTCAGTCGGCGTTCTTGCTTTCGCAATAAGAACGCGCCACCGATGGCCATGAGGGTGATTACAACCAATCCGCCAATCAGACCTTCTTCAGGAGTGATCGGTACCGATGCCGGTAGTCCGCCGGTGTTTTCGGTGGTGGTTTTTGGCTCGCCAAGCAGCGAGTTTGCGCAGACGCCAACCCCAGAGGCCTCATACCCAGTGGTGTTGACCACGGTGAAGTCATAAATACCCTCGATCGGGTGGCCGTCGGCTGAAACAACTCGCCAGTTGACCTCATAGGTTCCGGGCTGGTCGAGCGACACACCCTCAATCACAAGTGAACCCCTGATTGCGTCTACACAGCCGTCAGAGTGCTCGGTTGACTCACCTTCGAATGGGCCAGTCACCGAAATCACAGCGCCTGAGCCTTCGCCCGAGAGTATTTCTTCGTTGAACTTCAGTGTGATGTCGATGCGACCGGCTTCTACCGTCTCGCCGGCTAGCGGAGAGGTGCTTTGAAGGTCAGAGTGGGCCAATGCCACGGATGCTGGCGCAAGGTTCAAGCCAAAACCTAAGGCAAGCGCGACCAACGTTCGGGTGAAAGTGTTCAAGTGCTTCATAACTCAAGCCTACGCTTAGGACGAGCGACTAAAATCGGTTCAAGGGGCTTTGCTTGCATTCATTCGAGCGATTTTTAGCCCAGCGGTATGCCTAATCGAGGAGCGACTTTGACCGAGAACAAACCACGTTTTGCCTATTTCAAGCAAGTGGCAATCGGTTCTGCCAGCGGTTTGCTCGCGCTGATTTTGCTCATCGTCGCATCTTCTTTCGGCTCATCGGTAAACAACCCGACCACGTCACCTTCTGCCTCGGCAACGCCGAGCGCTTCGTCAAGCGCGACTCCCACCAGCGCTCGAGCGTGTTCGGTAGCCGAGCTGGCTACGGTGACAGAACTAGGCAATTTGTCAGCTGTCGTTCTCAAAGCCGGCACCAACGAGGTGCTTTTCGACCGTAACGCAACTGTTCCGGCAGCGACCGCATCGGTCATGAAGGTGCTCACCGCTGCTGCTGCGCTGCAAACTCTCGGCCCAAACTTTGTCGTTGAAACCAAGGTTTACTCAGACCCCGCCAACCCTGGCACCGTGATTCTCGTTGGCGCTGGCGACCCTACGCTCTCTGCCCTTCCGGCCGGGCAACAGTCTGTTTATGCCAACGCCCCGAAGCTCAGCAGCCTCGCACTAAAAGTTAACGAGTGGGCCACCGCCAACGGTGAAACCGTGACGAACATTGTGCTCGACTCGACGCTTTTCGCTGGCGGCAGCGCAGCATCCAAGTGGGAATCTTCATGGGCCAGAAGCGAGCAGACGCAGGGTTACATGAGCGAGGTCACTGCACTTCAGGTCGACGGTGACCGCAAGGTGCCATCGTCAGAAACGTCACCACGTTCAACCAAGCCAGTTGCCAATGCCGGAGCCAAGTTCAAAAAGGCACTCGGTACCATCGCCACCGGAGCCACCGTTGTCGAAGGCGAACTACCGGCCGGTGCTGTCGAGATCGCCAAGGTTTCTTCGCAGACTATCGACAAGTGGATTCGCCACATGCTGCAGAAGTCAGATAACACCGAGGCTGAGTACCTTGCCCGTCTGGTGGCCCTAAACCAGGGGTATGACGCGTCATTCGCTTCAATCGGAATTGCTTTCAAGAAGGCCTTGGCCAGCACCAACCTCGACACCAGTTCGTTGGTCATCAAAGATGGTTCGGGTCTGTCATCGCTCAACGCCGTTTCTCCGACTTTCGTTGCTCAACTAATGGGCATGGTGCTCGATGGCTGGGGCGATTTCGAGATCATCAATGAAGGTCTACCGAGTGCCGGTGAGACTGGCTCGCTAGCCAGCCGTTTCAAGGGCGAGAACGCGGATGCCACAGGCAAGGTTCGTGCCAAAACCGGATGGATCAACAACGGTTACACCCTGGCCGGAATCATTTCGGCAAAAGATGGCACCAACCTCTTGTTCGCCGTCTATGCGCTAGGGCCGGTTAAAGACAACGCGAAGCAGGCAATCGACAATCTTGTTACCGGTTTCTACCGCTGCGGCGATCAGCTCTCGAACGAATAGCTCGAAGTTTTCAGCCGAGTAGAGATAAGACCAGAAGATGGCTAAAGCGCTTTTCATCATCGATGTGCAGAACGATTTCTGCGAAGGCGGTTCTTTAGCCGTGGCTGGGGGAGCGGCTTGCGCATCGAACATCACCGCGTTCTTGAAGCAGCATGCAGCCGATTTTGACCTGATCATCGCCTCACGAGACTGGCATTCTGCAGAAGGCGACAACGGTGGCCACTTCGCTGTCGCTCCGGCAGAACCAGATTTTGAAAGCACTTGGCCATCGCACTGTGTGGCTGGTTCAGTCGGCGCTGAATACCACCCAAACCTAGACACGAGCTTTGTTGGCGTGCACATCGAAAAGGGTCAGGGCAAACCGTCTTATTCGATCTTCGAAGGTGTGACTCGCGATGGTCAGCCACTCGTCGACTTACTCGATGAGCGTTCAATTTCTGACGTCACCGTCGTAGGTATCGCCACCGACTACTGCGTGCTCGCCTCGGCTCTGGATGCCAAGGCGAATGGGCGTGAGGTCACCGTAATAACCGCTCTCACCGCCGGGGTAGCCACTACTAGTTCAGAGCAGGCCATCGACACGATGGTCGACGCTGGCTGCAACGTGGTTGCCACCATTTAGCCCGACTGTGGCAGACTGTTAGCATCCGAACGAGTTGAAGGAAAAGCAATGGCGCTAAACGAAACCGAGCTCTTGGCCAAGGTGCCGACCGGTCTTTACATCGGCGGCAAGTGGGTGCAAGGCCACGGCGACAACCCGATTGCAGTCGAAGACCCAGCAACCGGCAAGACCCTGCTCGAAATCGCCAATGCCGATGTCTCAGATGGCCTCGCGGCTCTAGCCTCTGCACACGAAACTCAGGCCACCTGGTCGAAGGTGCCACCTCGTGAGCGTGCCGAACTGCTTCGACGCACCTTTGAACTCGTTCGTGAGCGCACTGAAGAATTTGCCACCCTCATCAGCCTCGAAATGGGAAAGCCGATCGCTGAGGCTCGCGGTGAGGTCACTTATGGCAATGAGTTCTTGCGCTGGTTCAGCGAAGAGGCCGTGCGAATTACGGGCCGCTACGGAACATCGCCAGAAGGCACCGGCCGCATGCTCATCGCACAGCGTCCAGTCGGCCCGGCATTTGCCATTACACCTTGGAACTTTCCGCTCGCCATGGCTACTCGCAAAATTGGCCCTGCCCTTGCAGCCGGATGCACGATGGTGGTCAAACCAGCGGAACTTACCCCGCTCACCACTCTGCTATTTGTCAAGACACTAGAAGAGGCTGGGCTAC
This sequence comes from Actinomycetota bacterium, assembly GCA_039805305.1. Classification (GTDB taxonomy): domain Bacteria; phylum Actinomycetota; class Actinomycetes; order Actinomycetales; family Microbacteriaceae; genus Rhodoluna. The sequence continues at coordinate 10,711 of JBDLUM010000105.1, read as the reverse complement.
CGGCCGGTGTAATCAACGTGATCACCACCAGTTCGTCAGCGAAGGTCTCGGCACCAATCATTGCCGACTCTCGACTTCGCAAAATCACTTTCACCGGTTCAACCCAGGTCGGCCGAAAGCTGCTCGAGCAGTCGGCTCAGCAGGTTTTGCGCACATCCATGGAACTCGGCGGTAACGCCCCATTCGTGGTCTTCGAGGACGCTGACCTAGACGCCGCGGTCACCGGAGCGATGCTCGCCAAAATGCGCAACATTGGCCAGGCTTGCACCGCCGCTAACCGTTTTATCGTTCAAGAATCGGTTGCCGAAGAATTTGCAAACCGCATGGCCGAAAAGATGGGTGCCCTAAAGCTAGGTCGAGGAGTTGCAGCCGACACCACCTGTGGACCGGTCATCAACGAAAACGCTCGCACCAACATGCAGCGTTTGGTAGACACCACCGTTCAAGAGGGTGGCTCGGTTGTCGTTGGTGGAGAATCTGGCGACGGCGAAGGCTACTTCTTCAAGCCAACCGTGCTCGTGGGTGTAAAGCCTGATGCTGCCATCTTGCGTGAAGAGATTTTTGGCCCAATCGCACCAATCGTCAGCTTCAAGACCGAAGACGAGGCCGTGGCCCTGGCGAACGACACCGAGTATGGCTTGGTCTCGTATGCCTTCACACAAGACCTAAAGCGCGGGCTGAGACTCATCGAGTCGCTAGACACCGGCATGACCGGGCTAAACACCGGTTTGGTCTCTAACGCAGCTGCACCATTTGGTGGCGTAAAGCAGTCTGGTTTGGGCCGCGAAGGCGGTTTCGAAGGTATCAACGAGTACCTAGAAACCAAATACGTGATGACCCCAGACCCATTCGCCTAAGTCGTCTGGCTACTTCTCGATCAGATTAGGCGACTTGCCCCGTCGGCTGCGTTCACCGTAAAGATTTCTGGCTTGGCATAGCCGAGCAGCTCAAACTCGGCGTAAACCGAGTTGGTCAAATCACTGATTTTCTCTATCGGGCAGAGTGCGATGGCTGCTCCGCCGAAGCCGCCTCCGGTCATCCGAGCGCCCAGAGCGCCGTGTCGCATCGAAATCTCGACGGCAGTGTCTAGTTCGTCGACACTGATCTCAAAATCGTCTCGCATAGATGCGTGAGACTGCACCATCAGTTGCCCGCAACCTGCAAAGTCACCGAGTTTCAAAGCCTCAACAAAGCTCAGAACTCGCGCGTTCTCAGTAACTACGTGACGCGCTCGGCGGTAGGTCAAGTCGTCGACCAACTCACGGCCATCTTCTAGGGCAGTCAAAGTTAGATGACGCAGGCTGGGCACTTCAAACGCACGAGCTGCCGCTTCACAAGCCGCGCGGCGAGTGGCATAGCCGCCATCGTTCAGGCGGTGGGCCACACGAGTGTCGATGATGACAAGTTCGAGCCCGGCTGCTGCAAAACCCAACTCGACATTCTCTACAACGAGTGACTGGCAATCTAGAAACACTGCATGGTCGGCCTTACCCAGAAGCGAAGCCGATTGGTCCATGATGCCGGTGGGTGCGCCAACGACCTCATTCTCGGCACGTTGCCCAACGCGAGCCAGGGCACGACGATCATTTTCTAGCCCGAGCAACTCGTCGAGACCGAGGGCAACGGCGCACTCGATTGCCGCCGAAGAAGATAGCCCAGCGCCAACGGGTACATCTGAGTCAATCAAAAGATCGAAACCCACGGATGCTGGCAAAATGTGAGCGACACCGAGTGGGTAGGCCGCCCAGCCCGTAGCCTCGCCCAGCTTGTCTAGCTCTAACTCGACGACTTCGTTGCTAAAAGTTGACGCCACACGAGCGGTTTTGTCTTCGCGCAATGCAATCGCCGCGTAGGTGGCCCGATTGATGGCTATCGGAAGCACGAAACCTTCGTTGTAATCGGTGTGTTCGCCAATAATGTTTACGCGGCCTGGGGCTGACCACACGCCTGTTGGACGGTATCCAAATTTGACCTCAAACTCTTCTGCGGTCTTTCGAGCCAGCCCGAGCACTAGAGAACCTCGCGCAGTCTGGCCGCGGTAGTCTCTGGCGGAAAGTCTGCGATGAATGCGCCCATGGCAGATTCTGAACCGGCCAAGAACTTCAGCTTGTCGGCTGCCCGCCTAGGCGAAGTGAGTTTGAACTGAAGTCTAAAGTTCTCTCCGCCGTCAAAGTTCGGTGCTTGGTGCCACCCGCCGATGTATGGCGTTGGGGTGTCGTAAATGGCGTCAACACCGCGCAGCACTCGCGAGTAGACAGAGGTGAGTTCGGCGAGTTCGTCGTCGGTGAGTTCGGTCAAATTCTGAACGTGTCGGTGAGGCAGAATCGATACCTCGATCGGCCAGCGTGCGGCAAACGGCACGAAAGCGGTGAAGTGCTCGCCACGAATAAGTTCTCGATCTGAACCCTGTTCAAACTCGAGGATGTCTTGAAACAAGTTTTTTCCGTGACGCGAGATCGAGGCAAAAACCTTCTCTTGGGTCGGCGTCACATAAGGGTAGGCATAGATCTGGCCGTGTGGGTGGTTCAAGGTCACGCCGATCTCTTGCCCCCGGTTTTCAAACGGAAACACGGTGCGCACACCCGGCATGCGCATGATTGCATCAGTTCGATCGGCTAGTGCGTCGAGAATCGTGCGAACGCGTGTTTCGCTTTGGCTCGCCAGCGAACCCTCGTGCTCTGCTGAGAACACCACAACTTCACATCGCCCAATCGATGGCTTGGTTAGGCCAAGAGGCAGGGTTGGTTCGACCCAGTAGTTTTTGTCATCAACCGTGGCCAAGTCTGGCCCAAACGACGGGTTCTTATTTTCGAAAACTGCAACGTCGAATCGGTCAGGAATCTCGCTTGAAAAAGCGTCAGTGCTAGGGCAGAGCGGGCACTCGGATGCTGGCGGCAGAAATGCGCGACCGTGACGGCTTGCGGCCACCGAGATCCAGTCTCCCGAGAGTGCATCGAGCCGCATTTGAGCTACGGCTGGGCGTGCATCCAAGTTTCGAGTGTCGGCTTTGCGGTCTGCAGGCAACTTTGAGTCGGAATCATCGAAGTAAAACAGGTCGCGACCGTCTGCAAGCTTGGTGGAGATCTTTTTAGCGGTCATTTTCACCTATTTTTCGAACACTGCTTATAACTTTAGCGGCGCAGGCAGGCGTCACCTTAGACTTGAGCCGATGAACCCCAACTATGAGCTTTTTGAAATCGTAAGCATGGCAGTTTTGGCCGTGTTGATCATTGCCGATCTCTTGCTCATCTATAGCCGGCCGCACATTCCTAGCAATAAAGAGTCAACTCTTTGGGTCAGTTTCTACGCTCTGCTAGCGGTAATTTTCGGTGGAATCATCTGGTACCTCTTCGGAGCGACTCGTGCGAACGAGTTCTATGCCGGTTGGCTAACCGAATACAGCTTGAGCCTCGACAATCTCTTCGTCTTTTTGATTCTGATGAACCGATTCGCAGTACCTCGAAAATATCAACAAGAAGTGCTCATGGTTGGAGTTGTGCTTTCGCTGGTACTTCGCGGTGCCTTCATTCTGGTGGGCGCGGCCCTGATCGAATCGTTCAGCGCAATCTTCTACATCTTCGGCGCATTCCTCATCTACACCGCCTGGCACCAGGCTTTCAGAAGTGCTGAAGACGACGAGGAGTCAGAGTCGAAGTTGATCGTTTGGCTTCGCAAGCGCATCCAAGTTTCAAAAGACTACGATGGCGCGAAACTTCGCACCGTCGAAAATGGCAAGAAAATGTTCACCCCTATCTTGGTGGTTTTCGTAGCCATCGCCGCGACCGACGTGATGTTCGCGTTCGACTCGATTCCGGCCATATTCGGAATCACAACTGACCCTTTCATTGTTTTCACAGCAAACGTATTTGCCCTGATGGGGCTTCGTCAGCTTTATTTCTTGCTGGGGGCGCTGGTAGATAAGCTCGAGTATCTCAAGTACGGAATCGCAGCGATTCTTGGTTTCATCGGCATCAAATTGGTATTGCACGCCATGCACGAAAATCAGTTGCCGTTTATCAACGGTGGCCAGGGATTGCCGGTGCCAGAAATCGACACCACATCTTCTCTGATATTCATCGTCTCGTCGATAGTGGTCTCAGCAGCGCTGAGCATTCGAGCAATCAAAATTGACAAACGCGGCTAGATCTCTATCTCGTGATGTTTGCTAGTTTTGCAGTGTGAACTTGAAACTGCCCAAAGAACTCAGCCGCCTAGCTGCGCGCCTTCAGCGAGGCGTTTCTTGGCGACTTAGCCGAGCACTCAGCAAGCCGTGGGCGGCAAAGTTCGCAGACACGTTTCTTCTAATCGTTTTCAGGTTGGCCGCTCTACTTGACCCAAAGAACTCGCCTAGTGCTCCAAAGGTGACGATTGTAGTTCCGGTTTACAACGTTCGCGAATTCTTGCCTTTATGCCTACACAGTGTGCGCGCCCAGAGATACCCGAACCTTGAGGTCATTGTCATTGACGATGGTTCGAGCGATGGCTCGTTCGAACTTGCCGCTAGTTTCGACGAAATAATGAAGCTCAGGGTTTTGCAAAAGACGAACGGCGGGCTGGGAGCAGCCAGAAATACCGGCGTAGATCGAATCGAAAACACCGACTACCTACTCTTTCTCGATTCTGACGATGCCTTGCCTCTTGGCACAATCTGGCGTTATGTTCGGGCTGCAGAAAGCAACAAGGTTGACTTTGTGGTTGGGCCAGCAAAGCGAATGAAAGGTCTTTCGTTTCGTTGGCGTGCCGACGCTCGGCAGTTCTATTCAAACCAAGGGTCACGCGCCACGACGCTGTTGAACGACCCATTGGCAATCCGAGACGTTACCGCTTGGAATCGTTTATTCAGATGGGATTTCTGGAAAGAGAACGAGCTGCGTTTTCCTGAGGGGGTTTTATATGAAGACATGTCCCCGATGGCACGCGCATTTTGCGCTGCAGAGCGCTTTTATGTTTTAAACCGAGCGGTCTACTACTGGCGCGTTCGCACGGGCGACAATAAGTCGATCACGCAGCGGCTGGGTGAGTTTGAAAACCTTCGAGACCGCATGCAATCTCTAGAAAAAACACGAAAAGTGCTTCTGAGCGCAATTTCGAAGGGTCAAGCCAACCAAACAAACCTGGTTGAGTTTCAACTGCGCGTTGCAAGCATCGATCTACAGCTTCATTTGCCGTTTGTTGGTAACGGTGACACGCTCTACGACAACCTGCTAAAAGAAACCGCGAAGCACTTGCTCGGTGACTGTAGCGCAGAGTTTTGGAATCGAGTCCAGGGCAGCCTAGCTCCTCTGCTGAAGCAAATCGTTCAGAACTAGAAGTTAGTTCGACTTAGCTACGAAGTCTTTCAGCCAGCTCATAAGGCCTGGGCCAAGGTCATCGCGCTTGGTTGCAAGCAATACGGTGGCTTTCAAGAATTCGAGCTTGTCACCAGCGTCGTAACGTTCGCCACGGAACACAACACCAACCACGCCACCAGCGATTTTTTCGCGTGCAGCCTTGGCCAGAGTATCCGTGAGTTGAATCTCGCCGCCAGCGCCGGGTTCTTGCTTGGCTAGCAGATCGTGAATGCCAGGGTTCAAAATGTAGCGTCCGATTACGGCGAAGTTTGACGGGGCTAGCTCGGTCTTTGGCTTCTCGACGAAGTCACTGACTTCGATCACGCCGTCAACCTCTGGCCCTGCCGGCTTGATGCAGCCGTACTTGTGAATTTCTTCACGAGGCACCTCAACCAAAGCCACAACGTTAGCGCCGGTCTTTCCGTGCACCTCGATCATGGTTTTTAGCAGGTCGCTGTTTTCTTCAACCACGTCATCACCGAGCAAAACCGCGAACGGCTCGTCACTAGTGAAAGATGCAGCTGCGTGTACCGCGTGGCCAAGGCCCTTTGCCCCACCTTGGCGAACATAGTGGATGTTGCCAAGCTCGGTTGGGGCTTGAACTAGGTCGAGCTTCTCTTGGTCACCCTTCGCCTCTAGGCGCGACTCAAGGTCGGCTGAGGTGTCGAAGTGATTTTCGAGAGCGTACTTGTCTCGTCCAGTAATAAAAAGGATGTCTTTCAGGCCAGAAGCAACGGCCTCTTCGACCACATACTGAATGACCGGCTTGTCGACCAGTGGCAACATCTCTTTTGGCATGGCCTTCGTGGCCGGCAAAAAGCGAGTGCCAAGCCCGGCAACCGGAATGACAGCCTTACGCGGTGTTGAGTGCATTAGAACCCCTTTGTTTTAGTGACTCAAATTACTTTGCGACGCCGAGTTCGCGGGCGATGGCCTGGAATTCGCTCTTGTAAAGCGAGTTCTGCGGCTTCCAAGGCTTGATAGGGCCAGCGAAGTGAACAATCTTCGGGTCTTTCGCATAGTCCTGAGTTGGAACGTAGTTCCACTCGTCACCAATCTGCAGCGCCTTGCCCTTCGAGTAGAAGTTCATGACGTCTTGGTCATTGAGGTGTAGCTTCTCAACCAAGTACAGGTGGTTTTCGATGAACTCGTCTTTGCGCATCCGGTCAAGGTTCATAAGCAGAACACCAGCGTTGTAGGTGTCAGCGGTTAGCTTGCCGGTTTCGTGTGCTCGACGACGCAGTGCCCAGGCCTGCTGTGCAGGTAGACGCAGCGAAACGCGGGTGATTACGTGAACGAGGTTCGACCAGCCGTCTAGTCGGCTGCGCTTGCCAGCGAACACGTGGTTCTTTACGTTGAGGTCGTAGAGCTCGCCAACATCGCCACGAACAAGAATGTCGACATCCAGGTAAAGCACCTTAGGAACATCTTTCAGAACCTGTGGCAAGAACAGACGGTCGAAGGTTGAAACCGTGATGTGTGACATCAGGTTCACCGAGGCACCGTAGTCGATTCCACTGAAGTCGTGAAAGTGGAAGTTCACGGTTGGGAACAACTTGTGCAAGCGAGCCCAGTAGTCTTCACCCAAACCGCGGGTTAGAACGTGTGCGTTGATGTCGCGCTTGGTGTTGCGCACAATCGAGGCAAGCACAACGGCCAGTTCATCTTTTAGGTTCTGGTCAACTGCAAATGCAAGGTGAACCTGCTTAGCGCCAAACTTGTTCTTACCAAGGTGCATGACGTGTGAGTCGAACTTCTTGTAAACGCTCTTGAGGTCGATCTCAGGCTTACCGATTGGCTCTAGGTTCTTGCAGTAATCATTGGCAAACTTCACGTCTGGTGCAACAAGGTCGCGCCAAATCTGCATAACCTCGTCGCGGCTCTTGCCAGCGATGATTGCGCTGGTAATCACTTCGAGCTTGTGCTCGAGCCCGTGACGAATCTTGTTGAACGCAGTCTCATCGAGGTCGAGAAGACCTTCGAAGCGAACATCCGAGCGCTTACCCGGGGTGAAGGTAACCGGTAGCCCCATTGAGCGAGCCGGTAGGTAGCAGTGCAGACGCTTGGTGATTACGTGACCGTAGGTGTGATATTCGGCCAGCATTTCGCGTGCGTCTTCTATGCCTTCAACAAGGGTGAAGTTGCGCACGTGGTCGCCAATTTGAATGAACTTCTTCTTCCACCAGAAGAAGTACTGACGTGGCACCTTGGCTTCAACAACCGCCAGGCGAGGGGTCTTGCCCGGCGCTGTTGCCTTAGGCAAAACCTGACCAACGGTAGTGGTGACACAGCCAGAGAAGAATGCAGGTACACCGAAGTCACGCAGACGATAGACGGTGGTCCAGTCGCGGCAACCGATCGGGCCAATCTTCTTTAGTTCGGCGACGGTTTTTTCGGTTAGAACGTCTGGGTCTTGAATGTGAAACGAAACCATGATCGGGTTGATGTTTTTCGGGTACGGAAAGTCGACCTCACCCTTGTAGGCGCGGTGCATGAACCAACCGTTGCTGATCAACCAGGTGTTCTCTGGGTACTCGCGGCCAGACGCGAAGTCGCGGTGAAGCTCAACTGGCTGCACCTTGACTGCCTTGGCGTTTTCGCCAAGACGGCGATCTGCGTGAACAAATTTCTGAATCTTGCCGAGGTACTTGGCTAGGGTGCTACCGCCAACGAAGTCGACGTTCTGGTGGCGCAGTAGGTGAGAGATCGCGGCTAGGGTCTGAACATAGTCGCCACGGTTTGTCGAAGTTTTCGAGTAGTCGAGCATGTTGTAATCCATCACGGCGAAGTTGATTGCGCCCTTGATGTTTTTGACCGAACGGCCATCGTCTTGAAGCATCTTGTGCCACCAGGCCAGCTCGGCTTTTGCCTTGTCATCTAGCGTGTTGCGCGCGGCTTCGGCAAGAACGATGCCTTCGACGATTGGGCGTAGGCCTTCATATTCGCCGTGCTTGATTAGAGCGCGGATGAGCGACATCTTGTATGCGCTCGAGCGGCGTGAATCTTTGTTGGTCAAAATTTCGCGAATCTCGACGATTGCCTTTTTCTTGGCAACGGTCAGCTGCGTGTCGAAGTATTCGAAAGGAGCCTTCTGCTTCGAGATGTCGGCACCGGCCTCTTTGAAGTAGCCAGCCGCTGAGTCGTACAGGCCATCAAGTGCCAAGAAGGTTCCGAAACCAAGTGAACCGAGAGCTCTGGTGGTTGGGCCTTCAACCAGGGTCTGCAACAGAGCGCGAGTGCCAACTCTGTTCTTCGAGGCGTAGGCCTCGCGAATGTGAGACATTAGTCGGTCTTCGAGAGACTTGCCGCGGGTCAGTTCGTCGGTAAACGCGCGGTCGAACGAGTTCTTGCTCCAAGGCTTGCTGCCAACATAGAGGATGCGCTCGCTGGCGTGAGCCATTAGGCGTGCCAGCTTGCGAGTTACACCCAACTTCATGAAGGTGCGAACTGCTTTTTTGAATGCTCTCTTGACGAACTTCAAGATTTCTCCTTGGTTAGGGATGCGGGGCCGCTGAATTCAGGCCATTTCAATCTGCTCCTAGAGCGACCTCGCCCTAGACAAGAATACAGGCTAGGGCTGGTTAGGGCGGGTAGCGCATACCTATAAGTGGCATAGTTGAACTAGCTCGACGACAGAACAGGCGTGCTGAAAATGACCAAAAAAACTCGCGGTTTAACCGTTGTTCTGTCTGCCTACCTAACTTTTATTGCTGTATCAGCCGGCAACGCCGTTGCAGCAACCCCGAAACCCGTGTTTGTCGAAACATCAACCCGTGCCGCAACACTGAAACCGCTGGTGACCGCGGGAGACAGGGTTGGGTCATTCCTAGTTCCTGGCCTGCTCGACGGCACTGGCGCTTACAGTGACGCACAGGGGCTGCACCTGCTTAGCGTTAGCGAGTTTCCCTACGCCGTAGCATCCACGGCAAAATTCAGCTACGCCAGGGGGCAAGCGCAGGGCTCGCCGATCACTCATTTCGTAGTCGACCCCAAGACGCGAGCTGTCAAGAGTGCTTCGAGTGCCATCAAAGATGTGCTCTGGTACAACTACGCAACCAAGAAGCATGGCGAAACCCCTGTTGCACCGAACGGGGCCGCATCGGTCGACCTCAGCGGAGTGCCGCAACATTCGAGGTTTCTAGACCGCTTCTGCTCTGCCACCTTGCGCCAAACCGGTGCTTTCACCTACCGAGCGTCGGATTCAGGTGCCCTGCTCGGCTATTCCGGTCGCGTATTTCTGACGGGAGAAGAAACCGGTGACGAAGGGCGTGCATTTGCGCTGAACTCAACGGGTCAACTGGTTCAACTGCCGAAATTGGGTCTTGGCTCTTGGGAGAACCTGACCCCGGCACTCAAGCCGTCGCTCGCCACCGTGGTTATTGGAACAGAAGATAACGCCGCGAACAACAGCCAGTTGCGACTGTACGTTGGCAAGAAACTCGCTGCCGGTAAATGGTTCGAGCGCGCGGGTCTGCACAATGGCAAAAGTTATGTGATGGAGGCCGGCGAGTTCGCCGACGATACCGACATTCGCGCATCCGTGAGCAAAGGCACCCCGATTTCGGTTCGGTTCAACGAGGTCGACAACACTGTTGATGGCAGCAGTCAGAACTTCGAGGCACTCCTCGGCGGTACAACCATGTCGAGGCTTGAAGATGGCGTTTTCGACCCATCTAGCCCGAACGATTTCTACTTCACCACAACCGAGTCAAGCGGCGATGCGAAGGCAACCAAGGCCAACCCCGCAACGCCAAAAATCAAGCGGGATGGCGGGGCGCTTTGGCGGTTGCGCTTCAAAGACGCGGCCAAACCGCTATCGGGAGCAACCTTAACCATGATTCTCGATGGTTCAGAGGCTCCTTATTTGAACAAGCCAGACAACTTAGAAATTGACGTTCACGGCAACATCTTTATCGAAGAAGATCCGGGCATCAACGAGCATCGTTCACGCTTAATAGTTTTTCAGCCGGCGACATCAAGGTTCACGGTGTTGGCCACCGCCAAACAGCGTTACTTCGCTGCGTTGGGAGCCGATTACCTAACCAACAACGAAGAGCTGACCAGCGTTGTCGATGTCAGTAGGCATTTACGAACATCCACTTCAGACAAAAAGACCTATCTCGTTTTCTCGATTCAGGTGCACACCGAAGTTGCGCGAACGCGGCCCGACATCACTAACGCCGCAGCGCTCGGCAAGCTATGGCCGGCATTTCGAGGTGGGCAGCTCTACCTCATGATCATCGACTGGTCGAAACTGCCTTAGTAAAACGCGCTGGCGGGCTGGCGTGGGTTACTCTCAGAATCAGAGTTCAAAAGTTAGGGGAGAACATGAAATTCGCAAAAGTAGCCTCAGCGGTCGTTTTAGCCGGGATGCTCGCCGC
>JBDLUM010000104.1:0-11194 GCA_039805305.1 Actinomycetota bacterium | reverse complement strand
GGGGCAACCTGGCGGCATGGGCCACACCATTCGGCCCAGAAGTCGACTAGAACAGGCTTGCTGTTCTGAAGCACGTCTGCGGTGAAGGTGGCGGTGGTTACGTTCTTTGCCATTGTGTTTCTCTTTTCTTTTCTCTCGCTAAATCGTAAGACCAAAAGCCCCAAAGTTATTTCAGGCGCTTGCCGCAATCTAGTGCGAGGTGAGGTAGTGCTCTGCGTCGAGAGCGGCCACGCAACCAGAACCCGCAGCGGTGATCGCCTGGCGGTAGGTTGGGTCGATTACGTCGCCACAGGCGAAAACGCCAGGCAGCGAGGTTCTCGACGAACGGCCGTCGACCTTCATGAACTTGTCTTCGGTCAACTCGATCTGGTCTTCGACCAACCAAACGCGAGGGTCGTTACCGATGGCGATGAAGAGGCCGTCTAGAGCGAGTTCGCTGGTCGAGTCATCCACGGTGCTCTTTAGGGTCACACCGGTGAGCTTGCCTTCGCCGTGCAGAGTCTCGACGGCGCTGTTGTAAATGACCTCGATCTTCGGGTTGGCCAGTGCGCGGTCTTGCATGATCTTCGACGCCTTGAAAGTGTCGCGGCGGTGAATCAGGTAAACCTTGTCGGCGAAGCGGGTCAAGAAGTTGGCTTCTTCCATGGCGCTGTCGCCACCACCAACCACGGCTACGGTCTTTTGTCTGAAGAAGAAACCGTCGCAGGTTGCACACCAAGAAACTCCGTGGCCGCTGAGCTCTTTTTCGCGGTCGATGCCGAGCTCGCGGTAAGCGGCGCCGGTTGCAAGAATTACGGTCTTGGCCTCGAAGGTTTCGCCACCGCCAGTTTTGACAATCTTTACGTCGCCGCGAAGGTCAACTTCGACTACGTCGTCTAGCAGGGTCTCGGTGCCGAAGCGCTCGGCCTGGGCCTGAAAGTTGGCCATCAGGTCTGGGCCCATTAGGCCTTCAGGAAAACCTGGGTAGTTCTCGACCTCGGTGGTCTTCATGAGCTCTCCACCGGCTTCGACCGATGAGGCAATGAGCAACGGCTTGAGGCCGGCACGCGCGGTGTAGATAGCGGCAGTCCAGCCTGCAGGGCCAGAACCGATGATGATTACTTCGCGCAAAATGCTCTCCTATTTTTCAGGGAATTAAGCACAAGTTTAGCGGCGAGTTATTCCCGCAAAAATCCGCCTCATTGCCGTTAATGCAACGTTCACTTCGTCGACCCTGAGCAATTTGAGGGCCACCACATAGACCGCGAGCATGAGGGCACCGACCCACGCGCAAGTTGCCACTGCTCCGAGCACGGTTGCCAGGGCAAACGACCCTGGGGCGAAGCCGCCGGTAAACCACAGGGCAGCGAAACCGGATGCTCCCGCAAAGCCTGAGGCAACGAGCATCCGTGCGGTAGCCCCGGTCAGACCGGCCCCATCGAAGCGCCCAACCTTGCGGCGAAGAAGTCGATAAGCCAGCACGGCCTGAACGGTGATGGCGATCGAGTTGACCAGCGCTAGGGCCGCAACCAACCAAACCGGGTTGACCGTGAAGGCAACCGCGATCGCGCCAGCAATGAACAGCACGGTCTGAATCAGGGTGAAGAAGAACGGGGTGCGGGTGTCTTCGAGCGCATAAAACGCGCGCTGCAACATAAAGCCGAAGCTAAACGGAACGAGGCCAACCAGCATTGCGACGAGCACATTGCCGAGGGCGATGGTCGCGTTCAGCTCTCCGACAAACACACGTGAAACCGGGTAGGCCAACACCATCAGCCCAATCGACGAGAAGGCGCTGACGGCGACAATCACGCGAAGGCTGGCTGCGACATCCGCTTTGAATGCATCGATGTTGCCATCGTGGGCGTGGGTCGAAATTTTGGTGAAGCTGGCGGTGGCGATCGAAACGGTGGCGATCGAGTGCGGCAACATGAAGATGAGCCAGGCGATGGTCGAGGCTGCGATCGAGGCAACGGCGAGGCCATATGTTTCACGTGCGGCAACGCTGCTAGATGCCACGATGGTCTGAACTAAGCCACCAATTTGGGTGACCAAAACCATGCCGAGGGTCCACGATGCTGCCTTGGCTGCCGGGCGAAGACCGACTCCGCGCCAACCGAAGTTGAGGCGAATTTTCAGCCCGACTCTGCGCCAGAACACCAGAAGAATCAGAGCTTGCGCTGCGACACCGGCGGTTGCCGTAGCCGCGATCAGCGAAACCTGATCGGCACCCCAGTCGGCCGCTGCCCGCTGACCGGTTGGGTCGGCGCCGAAGATCACAATGTAGGCAACCAGGCCAGAGATGGCGACGATGTTGTTGAGCACCGGCGCCCACATGAACGGCCCGAAAGCGCTGCGCGCGTTGAGCACCTCACCGAGCAACGAGTAGAGACCGTAGAAGAACAGTTGGGGCAGACACCAGTAGGCAAAAGCCGTAGCGAGCGCGAGCTGGTCGCCCGACCATCCTTGGGTATAAAGGCTCACCAAAAACGGCGCAGCAGCGGTGGTCATCACGGTGACCGTGGCAAAAACCACAATGATCAGCGTGACGAGACGGTCGATGTAGCTCTGCCCGCCATCTTGGTGCAGGCGAGCCTTGATGATTTGCGGCACCAAAACCGCGTTCAGCACGCCACCGGCAATAATCGCGTAAACGTTGTTGGGCAACTGGTTGGCAACACCGAAGGCGTCGGCCGCATCGGTGGTCACACCAATGGTGAGTGCCAACAAAACTGCGCGAACAAAACCGAGGATGCGCGAGGCAACAGTGCCCGCGGCCATAATCATCGACGATCTGGCGGTGCTCAAACCGTGCCAGCCTTTTTGCGCTTAAGCATGCGGTTCGTGCCGATTACCCCGAGCGCCCCGACTACAACGAAGAACGCGATCAAAATCGAACTCTCGACGTCGCGCTGCACGGTCATTTCGAGGTTGGTGCTCTTGCCGATCTTCACGCCCGAGAACGAGGTGAGCCAAACGTTGAGTCGAACCTCACCATTGGCGATTGCTTCAACCGGAATCGCCGCGTTACTGGTGGTGTTCGCCGCCGCGGTGAACTCGAAAACCTTTGGCATCTTGACGCTCAGATTAGAAGGGCGCACCCAAATGAAGATGCGAATGTCGTTGTCGTAGCCGTTGCGAATCTGAATCGGCACACGGCTGGCCGTCGAAACCAGGTTGATGTGGCTGCCAGGGACGATCGAAATTTCGAACTCCGGCAGTGTTTGCGAGGTGATCGCTTGGGTTGCGATTTTTGGCACGGATGCTGCTGCCGCCGGCACCACGCAAGACGCCAGTAGCACGGCGCTCGCCGCGACCGCAGCCAGCGACGCGCGCAACTTGCTGTGCACCGAAGCCATTAGTTTCTCTCCACCCACTCGAGCACACCGCGAGCCATGCGGCGCTCGTTTTCGTGGGTCAGAATAGCCGAAAGCTCGTCAATCGAAACCCACTTGACGTCGATGGCTTCGTGGTTTGGGTCATTCTCTAGGCTCAGCGAACCGCCAGTTTGGCGAAGCAAGAAGTGGTGCACGGTTTTAGCAATCAGCAGATTGCCCGCGTTGAATTCATAAGAGATGGTTCCAAGAGGCTCAATGATTTCGGCCTCGATGCCGGTTTCTTCAAAAACTTCACGCACTGCGGCCTGCTCAACGGTCTCGGAGCCTTCGGGGTGACCCTTCGGCACACACCAGTCGATGCGCTTGCTTCGAGTTGAACGACCAATCAAAACCACTTGTCGGCTACCGTCGGCCGCAAGCACAAAACCGCCCGCCGAGGTCTCTTCGACCCGGCGACGACGCTTAGCTTCGGGGCGGTCTGCCATGCGTTTAGCCTACTTTGCCATCTAGGTTTGCGCCTGCGTCAAGGCGGGGCTATGGCAAACTAAGAGGCATGCAAACGGTGGCCGAAGCTCTCGCAAACCTCGAGCGCACTACCGACAGTGCGCTGTTTCGCGAACTCGGTTCACGATTCGAACAAGCCGGCTACGAACTAGCGCTGGTTGGAGGCCCGGTTCGCGACGCATTTCTTGGTCGCAAAGCCCCAGACCTTGACTTCACTACCTCGGCAAAGCCCGATGAGATCATCCGCGTTCTAAAGGGATACGCCGACACCTTCTGGGACATCGGCCGCGAGTTCGGCACCATCGGCGCGCGCATTGGCGACGACACCGTCGAAATCACCACCTACCGCGCCGACAAATATGACCCGGCCAGCCGCAAGCCAGAGGTGGCGTTTGGCACCGACCTCAACGAAGACCTCTTTCGCCGAGACTTCACCATCAACTCGATGGCGCTGCGCTTGCCAGAGAAAACCTTTGTTGACCCGTTCAACGGTCTTCAAGACCTGATCGACGGAGTTATTCGCACCCCCGGAGCCCCAGAGGTTTCGTTTGGCGATGACCCGCTGCGCATGATGCGCGGTGCCCGCTTCGCCTCGCAACTCGGCTTCGAGATCGAACCGGCAACCTTTGCTGCCATGACCGAAATGGCCGAGCGCATCGAGATCATTTCGGCAGAGCGCGTGCAAACCGAGTTTGTGAAGCTGATGCTGGGCGCGCATCCGCGTCGGGGTCTTGAGGCTCTGGTTGAAAGCGGATTGGCCCAGCGCGTGCTGCCCGAACTGCCTGCCCTGAAACTTGAGGTTGACGAACACCACCACCACAAGGATGTCTACGAGCACACCCTGCGCGTCGTTGAACAGGCCATTTCTTATGAGGCCGACTATGGGCTCGAGGGCGATTTCGTGTTGCGATTTGCCGCGCTGCTGCACGACATCGGCAAGCCGAACACTCGCCGCCTTGAGCCTGGCGGCGGCGTTACCTTTCACCAACACGACCTAGTTGGCGCGCGTTTGGCCAAAAAACGCCTGCAGGCGCTGCGGTTCGACAACGACACCATTCGTGATGTTTCACGTTTGATCGAGCTGCACCTGCGCTTTTTCGGCTACGGCGATCAAGCCTGGAGCGATTCGGCGGTGCGTCGCTATGTGCGGGATGCTGGCGAGCTGCTCACTCGTCTACACGCACTCACCCGTTCTGACGTGACCACTCGCAACCAGCGCAAGGCCGACCGCCTCGCCCACGCCTACGACGACCTCGAGCAACGCATCGCCACGTTGCAAGAACAAGAAGAGCTCGATTCGATCAGACCTGATCTGAGCGGTGAAGACATCATGCGCATCCTCGATTTGAAACCCGGCCGCGAAGTGGGTGAAGCTCGTCGCTTCATGATGGAACTTCGCCTCGACCAAGGGCAGCTCGGCCCAGAAGAAGCAGAAAAACGCTTGCTTGCTTGGTGGTCTGCTCGCTAGACTAGTGAGGTTGCTCTGAAGCACTAAATGGTGCAGTTCGGGTAACAGATGCCAATACCCTCCTGTCATGGAAGTCCCATGACCGCTAAGTCCAAAGGAGGTGGGTTAGTCATGCATCTTTATGAGCTCATGGTGATCCTCGACCCGTCGGTCGACGAACGCACAGTTGCTCCAAGCCTCGACAAATTCCTCAACGTCATTCGCAACGGTGGAGGCACCGTTGACAACGTTGACATCTGGGGTCGTCGTCGCCTGGCATACGAAATCAACAAGAAGACCGAAGGTATCTACGCCGTGGTCAACCTCAAGGCCAAGTCGGCCGACGTGGTTGAGCTCGACCGTCAGCTTCGCCTAAGCGAAGCCGTCATGCGCACCAAGGTGCTGCGTGCCGACGAAGCCGTAGTTGCAATCAAGCCGGTTGTTGTTCCAGAAGTTTCTGCTGCAGAAAAGGCCGAAGACGCCGCTGAAGAGAAGCCAGCCAAGAAGGCTGCTGCTCCGAAGGCTGCAGCTGCGAAGGCAGCCCCTAAGGCTGCTGCCGAGAAGGCTCCTGCTAAGGCTCCTGCAAAGAAGCCTGCCGCTAAGAAGGCTGAGTAGTCTCGATGGCTGGCGAGCTAAACGTAACGATCGTCGGCAACCTTGCCGATGACCCAGAGCTTCGCTACACCCAGGGTGGAGTGGCTGTTGTTTCGGTTCGTGTGGGTTCAACCCCTCGCACCTTCAACCGTCAGACCAACGCTTGGGAAGATGGCGAAACCGTTTGGGTTCGTTGCACCGCTTGGCGTGAAGTAGCCGAAAACGTTTCGCAGTCGCTCACCAAGGGCAGCCGCGTTCTCGTTACCGGTCGTCTAAAAGCGCCTTCGGCATACCAGTCGGCAAACGGTGAGGCACGCGCTTCACTCGAGCTAGAGATCGAAGAAATCGGTCCTTCGCTGCGTTATGCAACCGCCGCTGTCACTCGTCGCGCTCGCGAGGGTGGTGCCGGAGCCGTTTCTGAGTCACCTTGGAACGACGCCCCTGCCGCCCCAGCCGCAAAGGCAAACGATGCTTGGGCTAACCCAGGCACCGCTGCCGCAAGCGACGACACCCCGTTCTAAATTTCAATAAACCTAGGAGTATCTAATGGCTGCAAAAGTTAACAGCGACCGCGCTGGTAAAAAGCCAATGCGCAAGGGCAAGCTAGACAAGCTCGCTCCCGTAAAGGCAATCAAGGTTGGTGTCATTGACTACAAAGACATCGCAACCCTAAAGAAGTTCATCTCGGACCGCGGCAAGATTCGCGCCCGTCGCATCACCGGTGTTTCTGTTCAGGAACAGCGTCTCATTGCCCGTGCCGTCAAGAACGCTCGCGAAATGGCGCTATTGCCATACGCTGGCGCTGGCCGAAGCTAAGGAGCATCGAATGTCGAAGCTAATTCTGACCAACGAGGTTTCAGGCCTCGGTTCAGCTGGCGATGTCGTTGAAGTTAAGAACGGCTACGCTCGCAACTACCTCATTCCTAAGGGCTTTGCAGTTCTTTGGAGCATTGGTGGCGAGAAGCAGATCGAGCAGATCAAAGCCGCTCGTAACGCCCGCGCACTAGCAACCGTTGAAGAGGCAGTTACCCTCAAGGCTCGCCTTGAGCAGGCTCCAATTCGCCTGGCTGTAAAGGCCGGCAAAGAGGGTCGCCTGTTCGGTGCAGTCAAGACTGGCGACGTTGTCGCAGCAGTCGTTGAGGCCGGCATCGGTGAACTCGACAAGCGCAAGGTCGCTTTCGTAACCCCGATTCGCAACACCGGAACCCACGAGGCGACCGTTCGCCTACACGGTGACGTAGTTGCAACAATCACCCTTGCGGTGGTTGCCCAGAAGTAAGCGCTTCTAGCGCTCAAGGGCGGCAGATCTTCGGGTCTGTCGCCCTTTTCTTTTGCCAAAGTAGCCTGTGGATAACTTGTGGAAAACCCTAAACTCGGATGCTTCGGCGTGTCGTTTCCACAACTCTAAGGTTCACGTTTAGGGTTTGAAAAGAATAGTTATCCACAAGCGCAAACCCTTTTAGATACAGGGAAGTCGGGCTAGTTTCAGTAGATTTTCAACCGAGTTCTCCACAAGTTGTTCACAACAGTATCGGCGTGTTGGGCAAGTTATCCACAGTTGACTGCACAGGGCCATTTCGAATTTCAATGTCAGGGGTGTTTGCTAGAGATTGTCTTGTGGGCAGTTTCGCAACCGCTTGACCCAATTAGGAGCATCCATGTCTATTTCACAGGCCTTTGGCACGCAGACAACCAGCGCTGCCGAGAGGGTTTTGCCGCACGACATGCTTGCCGAGCAGTCGGTGCTCGGCGCCATGCTGCTATCGATCGACGCCTGCCCCGAGATTGTCACCGAAGTTGGCCTCAAGGGCGCCGATTTCTATGCTCCTAAGCACGAAATCATCTTCGACGCCATTCTCAAGCTCTACACGGCTAGCGAGCCGACCGACACCATTACAACCACCGCAGAACTAACCCGCCAGGGCAATCTGGTGCGCGTTGGCGGCGCAGACTACCTGCACACGCTTACCTCGATCGTGCCAACCGCTGCAAATGCGGCTTTCTACGCAAAAATCGTGCAAGAAAAGGCCATTCTGCGTCGCCTGGTTGAGGCAGGCACCAAGATTGCCGCATCCGGTTATGCAGCTGAGGGCGACATCATCGACCTCATCAACGAGGCTCAGTCAGACATCTTTTCGGTTGGCACCACTTCGCTTCGCGACCAGTACTCACCGCTAAACGACGCCATCGGCTTGGCAGTCAAAGAAATCGAGTTTGCCGAGGGCAACGACGGCGAAATCGTCGGTGTTCCAACCGGCATTGTCGATGTCGACATGATGACTCACGGCCTTCACCCAGGTCAGCTGGTCATTCTGGCTGCCCGCCCTGGTGTTGGTAAGTCGACTTTCGCTCTAGACATTGCCAGAAACGCTTCGATCAAGAACAAGCTGCCTTCGTTGTTCTTCTCGCTCGAAATGAGCAAGGCCGAAATTGCCATGCGTCTACTTTCGGCCGAGAGCGACATCTACCTACAGTCGATGCGCAAGGGCAACATGACTCGCGACGACTGGACAAAAATGGCCAACGTTCGCGGTTCGATCAGCGACTCTCCGCTGTTCATTGATGACAGCCCAAACCTTACGCTTGCCGAGATTCGCTCGAAGGCTCGTCGCCTAACCAAAGAGCTCGGTCTTCAGCTAATCGTTATCGACTACCTTCAGCTGCTCTCTTCGGGCAAAAAGGTCGAAAGCCGCCAGCAAGAGGTTTCGGAGTTCTCTCGTTCGCTCAAGCTTTTGGCTAAAGAGCTTGAGATTCCGGTCATTGCCATCGCGCAGCTAAACCGTGGCTCTGAAGAGAAGAAAGACAAGAAGCCAGAACTTCACCACCTTCGTGAATCTGGCTCGCTTGAACAAGATGCCGACGTGGTCATTCTCTTGCACCGCGAAGACATGGGTCAAAAAGAGCATCCGCGTGCCGGCGAAGCCGACATCATCATTGCCAAGCAGAGAAACGGGCCTACCGGAACAGTCATCAGTTTGTTCCAGGGTCAGTACTCGAAGTTTGTTAACCTACAAAAGTGATCAACCGAAAAGCCCTCATTCTCAAAGCCGCCATTGCCGCGGTAACCGCAGTCGCCATCACCTTTATTCAGGTGCACAACGGAACAGTTGGCCTGATTGCCGTGCTGAGTTTTGCCACGGGCATCCTCGCTGCTGAAGTTTGGGATGCCCTAACCTCTGGTGACTCAATGCTCAAAGGAACAGTGCTTCGAGTTGCCGGAGGCATGATCTTTCTGATCGGCGCACTTAGCTACTCGTCACCGGGTGCCGACGCTTTTTCGGTGTTCGTGCTCAACGCCATGCTCATCGGCTACGCCCTAACTGCCATCTCGCTGTTTCGCGCATACAACTACGGTTGGGGTTCGGCAGACGGCCGTGACCACATCGTGTTGGCGGTAGTGCACTTTTCGATCGCAGCGCTTTTTGCACTAGACAGCTTCGGCATCAATAAGCTCGGCGAAGTGCCAGCGGTTGGCTTCTTTGGCGCATACGCGGCGATTGTCGCAGTGCTTTGGGGCCTTCGGGCGTTTGACCCAAAGCGCTCAAGTTAGGCTAGAGACATGGCTAAAAACAAACTCGGTGTTCGCGTATTTCTAACCCTCTCGGCAATCGCCGGTGCGTTGGTTGGAGTCATCTGGTACTTCGGCGTTCGCCGCCTAGAAGATGCCCTGATCGCCGGAGGTTTGACCTTCATCATCGTGCTTGTCATCATCGCGACTCTGTCGCTAATGGTTAAAGAAGACGAGCACCCGGCCGACAAGCCAAGACTCAGCTAAGAGCATCCGCTCTTACTTACTCACCAAAGCGCTCGGCCAAGGCCTGAGCCAAGCCGGTGTAAGTGTTCGGCTTCAAGGCAATCAAACGTGCCTTCACTTCATCACTCAAGTCGAGGCTCTCGATGAATGCAATCAATTCTTCGTGGCCAATGCGCTTGCCGCGAGTGAGCTCTTTTAGCAGCGCGTAAGGGTCGCTGATTGCCGAACGACCGGCGGCAACCTCGGCGCGAATCGCGGTTTGAATCGCCTCGCCGAGCACCTCCCAGTTGTCGAGCAAGTCTGCCTCGAGCATGCCAACCGAAAGTTCAATCTCACCCAGGCCGCGAGTGGCATTGTCTAGCGCGAGCATCGAGTGACCCAAGCCAAGGCCGATGTTGCGCTGCGACGACGAGTCGGTGAGGTCGCGCTGAAGTCTTGAGGTAACCAGAGTTGCGGCGAGCGAGTCGAGAATCGCATTCGAAAGCTCAAGGTTCGACTCGGCGTTTTCGAAACGAATCGGGTTTACCTTGTGAGGCATGGTCGACGAGCCGGTGGCACCTGGGGCCGGAATCTGCTTGAAATAGCCGAGCGAAATGTAAGTCCAGATGTCGGTGCAAAGGTTGTGCAAGATTCGGTTGAACAGTGCCACCGCCGAATAGAGCTCGGCCTGCCAGTCGTGCGACTCGATCTGTGTGGTCAGCGGGTTCCAGGTGAGGCCAAGTGAGGTCACGAAATCTTTCGACTCTTTGATCCAGTCGACATCGGGTGCTGCAACAACGTGAGCCGAGAAAGTTCCGGTTGCGCCAGAGAACTTGCCTAGGTAGGTAGTGGCCTGAACACGCTCAATCTGGCGACGCAGACGGTGAACGAAAACCTGAAGTTCTTTACCCATGGTGGTTGGGGTAGCTGGCTGGCCGTGAGTGCGCGAGAGCATCGGCACTGCAACATACTTGTGAGCCAACTCGGTGAGTTTGGCCATCAACTCGTGAGCCTTCGGCAGCCAAACTTCGCTCATCGCATCGCGCACGGTGAGTGCGTATGACAAGTTATTGATGTCTTCGCTGGTGCAGGCAAAGTGGGTGAGCTCTTGAAGATCTTCGCGACCAAGCTGAACTAACTTTTCACGAATGAAGTATTCGACAGCCTTCACGTCGTGACGGGTAACGGCTTCGGTGGCGGCAAGGGTTTCTACGTCAGCATCCGAGAAATTTTCAACAATCGAGTGCAGGGCGGCAACCTCGGGCTTGAGCAGCGGGCGACCGGTCGCGAGTAGGTCGCGGTTGGCAAGGTGAATGAGCCACTCGATCTCAACTTTGATGCGCGCGCGGTTCAGACCGGCTTCGCTCAGGTGCTCGCCGAGTGCAACAACGGCGCCGCGGTAACGACCGTCGAGAGGTGAAAGGGGCTGTGCTGAAAGTTTGCTCACCCCTCCATATTGGCAGACGGTTCGATGGCAGGGTCGGTGGCATCAAGTTATCCACTTAATTTTCTGAACTCGGATGCTTCGCCCAAACTTGTCCGATGCTCTCTTGCATGCAATACATGGTCGAAAGTCTTGACGAACTAAACGCACTGCTC
>JBDLUM010000103.1:0-3088 GCA_039805305.1 Actinomycetota bacterium | reverse complement strand
CATTTAGAGGAAAAGACTGGCAGATCTCAGAGGCGGCACTTTGGTGGCCACATGATTCAAATGATCTGCTGCAAACGACTACTGTTACGAATGCGTAACGTTCATAGCCTACTTGAAGGTTCGAGTTTTGGCTAGAGCTATCTGCTAAAAACTAGGCGAACCTGTTTTGCGGCAGCGCTCGAACTCTTCAACTTCACCTTCGTGACCTTTACTCGGCCGGCTTTGTAGATGGCCTTCAGATACTTGCAGGCCAGGTAAATCGGCTTGGTCAGCCCGCGGCATTCAACCAGTTTGTAGTTGCCAACCGACTTCACGAAAGCCTTGAGCGCGGCTTTCTGCGATTTGGTTAGAACGGTTTGGTTGGCCTTAAAGCCCTTCAAGATTTTCGTAACCGGCTTCAAGACAACCGGTGCAGCCAGATACTTCACGGCTTCCTCATAAGACTTCTCGCCCCCAGCACCCTTCAACTTGATGGTCTGCAAACCGACCAAGGATGCCTTCGGCAACTCAAGCTCAATCTCGGCGTCCGTGCTCTTGATGATCTTCACCAAGATGTTGTCGCCAACAAAAACCTGCTCGATCGCAAGAAGATTGCGACCCTTGAACACCATGAGGCCTCCGGTTGCGGCCTGCACATCTTTGGCATCGAGCGAAGGCTTCAACTTCTTGGTCGCAACTTCATCCAAGATGAAAACGATGTCACCCGAGTTGGTCGTCGGGCCGGGAATGCTAGGAGAAATCGGAGTGACCGAAGTCGGTGCTTCCGGTGCTGAAGGAGCCGCCGGCAACGCGGTCACCCAAACACTTTGGTTCACACTGGTTGCCGGCGCAAAAATCGAGGTTCCGCGAGCGCTGAGAAGCACTGTGCAAGGGCCGACCGTGATGCCGGTCACCACTCCTCTTGAAGTCACCGAGCAATTCGGGGTTCCCAACGAAATGACGGAATACTGAAGCGCTAACCCAGCAGATGAGGTGGCAGTGATTTGCCCGGTGCTGCCGACTTGAACATAGAGTGCCGGGGCGGCGGTAATGACTTGTTGCGCGCCTTCAACGGTGATCGAAACGCTTACCGGCGGGGCCGCAGCATAGGTTGCATCGCCCGCTTGTTCGAAGGTAATCACGCAGGTGCCAGCCGCTTCGACCACGAAGAAGGAACTTGAAGAGGCGTTACAAACATTGGCTGGTGAACCCGAAACGGTGATTTCCACCGGCAACCCCGAGCTGGCGGTTGCGCTCATTCCGAACGACTGATTGATTTGGGCCGTGCTTGGCAGTGGGCCGGGGGTGATGGTCTGTGCGGTCGCCCCAGCGGCCTGAGCGCTGGAAACTACTGCTGGCCCAACGCCGAAACTCGCCAATGCGATCGCGAGGAGACTCGAGACAAACGTTCTACCGATACGCGTACGCATCTTTATCGACCACGATTTCTAAACTGAGAGGCTAAGCCAGCCTTGAGTTCAGAGTACTCTCGGTCGCGGACAATTTTTAAATGTCCTAAATCAGCCCTCGTTCGGCGAGCGCTGCCTGCAAGTCAACATCCGAAGGCTCAACCAGAAACGCGCCATCCTTGAATTGAATAACCGGGATGTTCTTGCGCCCAGCGATCGACTCTGCCTTGGCTGCGAGCTCTGCGCTCTCTTCAACATTGTTCTCGACGAACTCAACGTTGTGTTTGAGCATGAACGCCTTTGAGCGGCGGCAGTCAACGCACCAGTCGGCACCGTAATAAGTTACTTCAGCCATTGTCGGCTCCTTCAGATTGGTGAGACCGACTAGCGGAGTCGGTTCTTGTCTGGGATGAACAAGACTTCACCGTCGAAAGTTATTCCGGTGAGGTCTCGAACCACGATGTCGGCCTCGGTCGCAAGTGCGAACTCTGACACGCCAACCACGAGCCCAACGCCCGCCTCTAGGGCAGCCTGAGCGCCGGCGACGGCATCCTCGAAGACCACACAATCGGCTGGGTCGAAGCCCAACCGCTCGGCGCCGAGCAAGTATGGGTCTGGGTGCGGCTTGCCGCGCTCAACGTGGTTCGCGGTCACCAGATGCTTTGGCACCGGCAGCCCAGCCGCCTCGAGACGAGCCCGACCAAGGTTGGTGTTTGCCGAGGTGCACACGGTCCAGATGTCATCGACGATCGAGTGTAAAAGGTCGACGGCTCCGGCGAGCGCGATAGTGGCGTGGGCCGACTCTTGTTCGAGCTGGTTGATGCGATCGTTTGCCTGCTCGAAAAGATCTGGCGAGGCAATCCAGCGACGAACTAGGTCCTCGGCACGCTGCCCAGCGTTGGCCGGGTCGTTCCAGTTAACGTGTGGAGCGAACTCTGAAGCCCAGAGACCCCAGGCCTCGACGGCCGCGCTGTGCGAATCTACGAGCACGCCATCGTTGTCGAAGAGCAGCCCACTAGCGAAATACTTCAAGCGTTTACCTCTTTATTGCGCGAGATGATGGTCCAATAGATTCCGACAACCGCAAGACCGAGCAAGACCAGCGCTGGCAAAAGTTCGTTGATTGCCCAGGTGATAGTGACTGGCTCAAGTGTGATTTGGTCCGAGCCAATCAGCTTTCCCTCGTTGTCATACTCTGGGTAGCGCATAAGCTTGTCGACTGCCGCCGCCCCGAAGCTAAAAGCCATGATCGAGACGACAGCGCCGAAAACGATTGACAGCACGAAGTTCAAACCGGCAGCACCGGCCGCAAGAACGCGACGTTCGCGCGGTGGGCGAACGACACCCTGCTTGGCCTTGGATGCGAAGCGGGTTCCCTGAATCACACCGGCGACAACGATCACCTGAATCAGCACCCACACCCATACCTGCAGGGTGGTCTTGGTCACGTCGTAAACAATGAGCCCAAAGATGATGGCAACCGCGGTGGCGATAATCGGCATCGCATAACCAAGCCCCAGAGCCTTCTGCGTTTCGGGCAGCCCGCGCTTGTCTTTCTCGCCATCCTGGTGCTCACCCTGTCGGAAGACGAAGGCCTTCAGAATCACGAAGACGACCATAGCAGTGGCCAGCAAAATCGGCAGATAAACATCAAGGATGCGCACCAGCGCGTTCTGTGCGTTGCTCGAACTGTAACCAAA
>JBDLUM010000102.1:0-54052 GCA_039805305.1 Actinomycetota bacterium | reverse complement strand
TTCGATCCCAGTATCGACCACCACAGACCCTGGCGTAAGGCTAGGGTCTTTTTCTTTACTCGGATGCTCGGCTCGCGCGAGCGCTAGAGCTGGGTTCCCACAAGTGTGCCGATTGCATACGTGATACCCATGGTCAGTAGCGAAACAAAAAGGTTTCTCACTATTGCTCGAAGTGGTTTTGCTCCGCCCAACTTCGCACCGATCCATCCGGTGAGACCAAGCGATAGCACTGTTGCAACGATTGTGACTTGAATGCGGTAGTCAACCCATGGGCCGGTCACGGCTACCAGTGGAAGCATGCCTCCGATGCCGAACGCTACAAACGACGAAATCGCCGCCTGCGTTGGAGAAACATGATTCTCGGAATCAATGCCAAACTCTGCCTCTGCGTGTGCCTTGAGCGCGTCTTTCGCTGTCAATTCGGTCGCGACAGCGAAGGCAACTTTTGCCGAAAGACCTTTTTCTTCGTAAAACCAGGCAAGCTCTCGCAGTTCTAACTCTGGATTGGCTGCAAGTTCTTTTCGTTCGATTTCAAGGGCAGCTTTTTCACTATCTTTTTGCGCACTAACCGATGCGTACTCCCCGCCAGCCATCGAGATCGATCCTGCGACAACGGCCGCAACTCCAGCAATGAGAATTGCTGATGACTCCGTCGTAGCGCCGGCTACACCGAGCACCAATCCTGATGTGCTCATAATGCCGTCATTGGCTCCGAGAACTCCCGCGCGCAACCAGTTGAGTCGCGCTGCCATAGCTGTTCGCTGGAACTCCTGCGTTGCGAACTTGGCGACGTCTTCGTTGCTGCTTGCCGGTTCTGTTTTTGACATGACACAACTAAATACCAAACCGTGGCTTGTTCCTAGCAAGGCTCGCCTTAGTCGCCGATTAGGATTGTCACTACCGCAAAGTAAGAGGTTTTCGTTATGTCGCTATCTGTCACCTGTGATGGTTCGGTTCGGTCAATCGAGCCAGGGTCAACAGGCTTCGACCTATTTGAAAGCAAAACTGTTGTTGCAATGCGCGTTGGGGGAGAACTGCGCGATCTCGCGAGCATCCTCTTTGATGGTGACGTTGTGACAGCGGTTGAGATATCGTCACCGGATGGTTTGTCGATTTTGCGTCACTCGACTGCCCATGTACTAGCTCAGGCCGTTCAGAGCATCAATCCAGAGGCGAAGTTGGGTATCGGTCCACCTATCAAGGATGGCTTCTACTACGACTTTGATGTTGCCGCAGCGTTCACACCTGACGACTTGAAAGCTCTCGAGAAGGCCATGGAGCGCATCATCCGCTCTGGTCAACGTTTTGTGCGTCGTGTTACGAATGAAGCCGATGCCGCCAAGGAGCTTGCTTCAGAGCCATACAAACTCGAACTCATCTCACTCAAAGGCGCTGACCTAGGAGAGGGGTCTGCCGAAGTTGGGGGTGCCGAGCTAACAATCTACGACAACGTTGACCCACAGTCGGGTGACGTTGTTTGGTTTGATCTTTGTCGCGGACCACACCTGCCGAACACTCGGATGATCGGCAACGGGTTTGCTCTCATGCGCACTGCCGCGGCTTATTGGCGTGGTTCAGAGAAAAACAAGCAGCTACAGCGTGTTTATGGAACAGCCTGGCCGTCAAAAGACGAACTACGCGCCCACCAGCATCAGCTAGAAGAAGCGGCGAAGCGCGATCATCGTCGACTAGGTGCCGAGCTTGACCTGTTTTCGTTCCCCGAGGAAATTGGGTCTGGCCTAGCGGTCTTCCACCCAAAGGGCGGCATCATCCGTCGCACGATGGAAGATTACAGTCGCAAGCGCCATGAAGATTCTGGCTACGAGTTCGTATATTCCCCGCACATCACCAAGGGTGGCCTCTTCGAAACATCCGGTCACCTTCAGTGGTATTCAGAGGGCATGTTTCCAGCCATTCGAATCGACGAAGAAGTCGATGAAAACGGCGTGATTCGCAAGCAGGGCCAGGATTACTACCTGAAGCCGATGAACTGTCCATTCCACAACCTCATTTTCAAATCGCAGGCTCGTTCATACCGTGACCTGCCATTGCGTCTATTCGAATTCGGAACGGTCTACCGTTACGAGAAGAGCGGTGTATTGCACGGTTTGACTCGTGCACGAGGTTTTGCACAAGACGATGCGCACCTTTACGTGACCTTGCAAGACATGGAGAAAGAACTCACCGACGTTCTCGACTTCATTCTCGGGTTGCTTCGCGACTATGGCCTCGATGATTTCTATCTTGAACTGTCTACCAAAGAAGAGGGGAACCCTAAGTTCGTTGGCGACCCAGCTATTTGGAAGTTAGCTACAGAGACTCTTGAGCGCGTGGCCACGGCTTCTGGGTTGGAACTAGTCCCAGACCCGGGTGGCGCAGCGTTTTATGGGCCGAAAATCTCGGTTCAGGCAAGAGATGCCATCGGGCGAACCTGGCAAATGTCTACGGTGCAACTCGACTTCAACTTGCCCGAGAGATTCGATCTCGAATACACAGCAGCAGATGGAAGCAAACAACGCCCAGTCATGATTCACCGCGCTCTGTTCGGGTCGATTGAAAGATTCTTCGGAGTTCTTACTGAGCACTATGCGGGAATATTCCCTCCCTGGCTAGCTCCAGTTCAGGTTGTGGGCATACCCGTGGCTGACGAGTTCAACGATTACCTGGGTCAGGTTATAGATAGATTGCGATCGGCCGGGGTTCGGGCGCAGCTTGACATCTCAGACGACCGATTCCCGAAGAAGATTAGAACGCATACCAAAGACAAGGTTCCGTTCATGTTGATTGCTGGCGGAGACGATAGAGATGCAAACGCGGTTTCGTTCCGTTACCGAGATGGTTCGCAAGATAACGCGGTGGATGTCGACGCTGCGGTTGAGAAGATTCTTAGCGCTATTCGTGACAAGGTTCAGGTTTAGTGGCTCATAACCTTGAGGAGGCGGCAGACTTTGCAGCCGTTCCCGATGCATTTCAGCGACTTTGGACGCCGCACCGCCTTGTCTACATTCAGAACGGTCAACAGCCAGATGACGATCAGTGCCCGTTTTGTCTCGCACCATCGCTCTCTGACGAACAGTCGCTGATTGTGAAGCGCGGTCAGCATGCGTTCGTGCTTCTAAACCTCTTTCCGTACAACTCGGGACACCTCTTGGTTTGCCCTTACCGACACGTCGACACGTACGACAAGGCCACGGCTACCGAGGTGGCAGAAATTGGAATGTTGACGCAACAGGCGATGACGGCACTTCAGAAAAGTTCCCGCAACCACGGCTTCAACATAGGCATGAATCAGGGTGAGGTTGCCGGCGCTGGAATCGCAGCGCACCTGCACCAGCACGTTGTTCCCAGGTGGAGTAACGACTCGAATTTCTTTCCTATCATTGCCCAGACCAAGGCTCTGCCTAAGCTGCTTGGTGAGGTTAGGCAAGAGATAGCCAACGCTTGGCCCACCGCCTAAAAGTTGCTTACCGACTTTTGCGAGTGAGCGATTTCGTCATCTAAAAAGCCCAAGTTAGACTTAGAGGCATGAGCGAATCTCAGAACAACAACGTAGCCACCACTCGCGTCAAGCGCGGCCTAGCCGAAATGCTCAAGGGCGGTGTCATCATGGATGTCGTCAATGTTGAGCAAGCAAAGATTGCTGAAGAAGCTGGCGCAGTAGCCGTTATGGCTTTAGAGCGAGTCCCAGCAGACATCCGCGCACAGGGTGGTGTTGCTCGCATGAGCGACCCCGACATGATTGATGAAATTATCAACGCGGTTTCGATTCCAGTGATGGCAAAGGCACGCATCGGCCACTTCGTTGAGGCGCAGATTCTTGAGGCACTAAACGTTGACTACATCGATGAGTCAGAGGTTCTTTCACCAGCCGATTACGTTAACCACATCGACAAGTGGAACTTCAAGGTGCCTTTCGTCTGTGGAGCCACCAATCTTGGAGAGGCACTTCGCCGAATCACCGAAGGCGCGGCCATGATTCGCTCTAAGGGCGAGGCGGGTACCGGAGACGTCTCTGAAGCCACCAAGCACATTCGCACCATTGGTGGAGAGATTCGCGCGCTATCGGCCAAGAGCGATGACGAACTTTACGTCGCGGCTAAAGAACTACAGGCCCCATACGATCTTGTTGTTGAAGTTGCTCGATCTGGCAAACTTCCAGTCGTTATGTTCACTGCTGGCGGTGTTGCAACTCCGGCAGATGCAGCCATGATGATGCAGTTGGGTGCTGACGGAGTATTCGTCGGTTCGGGTATTTTCAAGTCGGGCGACCCTGTTGCACGCGCAAAGGCTGTTGTGAAAGCTGTTACTTTCTACAATGACCCATCTGTATTAGCGAGCGTTTCTCGCGGGCTAGGTGAGGCCATGGTTGGTATCAACGTCAACGACATCCCGGCACCACACCGCTTGGCTGACCGCGGCTGGTAATGAAGACGATCGGCGTTCTCGCTTTTCAAGGGGATGTTCGCGAGCACCTAGCCGCCATTGAGGTTGCTGGTGCCAAAGCTGTCGAGGTTAGAACTGCAAAAGAGCTTGCTTCGATTGACGGGCTAATTCTTCCTGGCGGCGAATCAACCACGATTAGCAAACTCGCTAGAATTTTCGACCTTTTTGATCCCATCAAGACGGCGATCGCTTCAGGCCTTCCAACCTTTGGCACTTGCGCCGGTCTCATCTTGCTCGCAGACAGAATTCTGGGCGGCATTGAAGGGCAAGAAACGTTTGGCGGTCTAGATGTGACCGTTCGGCGAAACGCTTTTGGGCACCAAACCGAATCATTCGAAACAAACCTCGCGTTCAAAGGCATCGAGGGGCCTGATTTAGTTGCCGCGTTCATCCGCGCCCCAATCATCGAACAGGTTGGACCAAACGCCGAAATCTTGTCGACACTCGATTCGGGTGCTGTCGTGGCCGTGCGTCAAGACACAATTTTGGGTATCAGCTTTCACCCGGAGGTTACCGATGAAAACCGCGTTCATCGTTTCTTTATTGACCAGATGGTAAGCGTCTGAGCGCGCTGTTGCGTTCAGTTAGTAGACTTACAGCGAAACTTGAAATCACTGGGAGATTCGCATGTCTGGTCACTCCAAATGGGCCACAACTAAGCACAAGAAGGCCGTTATCGACGGACGCCGTGCAAAACTTTTCGCCAAGCTCATCAAGAACATCGAAGTTGCAGCCCGACTCGGCGGCCCTGACCTCGACGGCAATCCAACCCTCTATGACGCGGTTCAAAAAGGTAGAAAGTCTTCGCTACCGAACGACAACATCGATCGTGCGATCAAGCGTGGCTCTGGCGTTGGCGCTGACTCGGTTGAATATCTCAACATCATGTACGAGGCGTATGGTCCTAATGGCGTTGCACTCATGATTGAGTGTCTAACCGACAATAAGAACCGTGCAGCAGCGGATGTTCGACTTGCTCTCAGTCGAAACGGCGGAACGCTTGCAGACCCAGGTTCTGTGGCCTACC
Organism: Actinomycetota bacterium; assembly: GCA_039805305.1. Classification (GTDB taxonomy): domain Bacteria; phylum Actinomycetota; class Actinomycetes; order Actinomycetales; family Microbacteriaceae; genus Rhodoluna. The sequence goes on along the minus strand of JBDLUM010000102.1, from coordinate 48,582 downwards.
AATTTGCACGCAAAGGCGTGATCGTCGTTCCAGCAGAAAACACCAGCGAAGATGCCGTTCTTGAGGCAGTGCTCGAATTCGCAGTTGAGAACGTTGAAGATCGCGGCGAGCAGATTGTCGTCACGACAGACCCAAGCGAAATGGTTGCGGTGCGCCAAGCGCTTCAGAACGCAGGCATCGATTACGAGAGTGCAGACGTCGAGTTCGTAGCATCCATGGATGTTCAGGTTGACGCAGAGACTGCCCGCAAGGTCATAAAGATGATTGACTCTCTAGAAGATTCTGACGAAGTTCAAAATGTGTACAGCAACTTCGACATGTCGGCCGAAGTTATGGCAGAACTCGAAAACGACTAAGTGACCGTAATTCTTGGGGTTGACCCGGGTCTTACCCGTTGCGGCATCGGAGTTATCAACAAGGATGCGAGTCGCAAGCTCTCTCTGTTGCATGTCAGCGTTGCTAAGACGAATGCAAGTGTCGAATTAGTCGATCGCATTGGCTCTCTGAGCATCGAACTAGAGGCCGCAATCGACCATTACAAGCCAGACCTGATTGCTATCGAACGAGTTTTCGCTCAGGCAAACCTACGGTCTGTCATGGGTGTTGCGCAGATTAGCGGTGTTCTGCTGATGCTGGCAAGCCATAAGAGCATCCCCGTCGTTTTTCACACGCCATCTGAGGTCAAATCTGCCGTCACAGGGAACGGTCGCGCTGAGAAAAACCAAGTTGGAAACATGGTTGCCAAGATTCTCGGCCTAGCCGCTGTTCCAAAACCTGCCGATGCAGCGGATGCACTTGCCATCGCCATTACCGCCGCTTGGAAGAATTTCGACCCTTCGCAATTGGGTCAGAGTCTTACTCCAGCCCAAAAGGCGTGGGCGAAGGCTCAAGGCGTGGCTAGCCGCGTCAAACAGCCTAAGAAGTAGGCTGGTCAGATGATCGCAACTATTTCTGGCAGCGTGTTGTCAACTCAGGCAAATTCGCTCGTGGTTGATTGCTCTGGCGTAGGTTACTTGGTCAACGTCACTCCTCAGACCGCATCTACCGTGGCTGTTGGGCAGCACATGCTGTTACACACCAGACTGATAGTCAGAGAAGACTCCATGACCCTTTTCGGGTTCGAAGAGCCAGAGTCGGCAAACCTTTTCGATGCTGTCAATAGCGTTTCAGGAATCGGGCCAAAATCTGGTCTAGCTATCATTGCGGCGCTTACACCCGAGCAAATTTCATCAGCCGTCGAGACAGAAAATGATGCCGTTTTTCGCTCGGTTCCCGGCATTGGTCCAAAGACCGCAAAGCTGCTGGTCGTGAGCCTTGCCGGCAAAGTCAGGCCTCATGGCGGCACAGGGCGCTCTGACATGGCTGACGAGCTTGTTTCAGCACTAGTTGGTTTGGGTTATGCCGAGAAGGTTGCAACTCCAGCGGTCAGAGAGGCCCTTGCTTCGTCGCAAGACAAGCCGGCCGCACTGCGCATTGCTTTAGCTATTATTTCGGGAAAGCAATAGCCGAGCGATGCCGAATTTAGATGATCAACACGGCGAAGACGTCGATGTGGCATTCGAGTCCTCGCTACGGCCAGAATCCCTCGAAGATTTCGTTGGCCAGGACTCAGTTCGAGGGCAAATTTCACTTCTGGTACAGGCGGCGAAGTTACAGAATCGCGCACCCGAACACATTTTGCTCGCTGGCCCGCCAGGTCTAGGCAAAACCACCCTGTCGATGATTATTGCGGGGGAGCGAGGGGTGCCTCTTCGGCTAACGAGCGGCCCGACCATCCAGCACGCCGGTGATTTAGCAAGCATCCTAACCTCGCTCACACCCAACGAAGTTTTGTTCATAGACGAAATCCATCGCATGTCGCGTGCCGCCGAAGAAATGTTGTATCTGGCGATGGAAGATTTCAGGGTTGATGTCATGGTCGGTAAGGGTGCCGGCGCCAACTCCATCTCACTTGACATTTCACCTTTCACCCTCGTCGGTGCCACTACTAGATCTGGGATGCTTCCTAATCCTCTGCGTGACCGCTTCGGATTCACTGCTCATTTAGATTTTTATGACGCGTCAGAGCTCCTGCAAATCGTTATGAAGTCGGCAATCAAGCTAGAAGTTCAGATTGATGCCGAGGCTGCTGCTGAAATCGCGTCAAGATCTCGTGGAACCCCTCGTATAGCGAATCGGCTACTCAAGAGAGTGCGTGACTTCGCTCTCGTGCACAACCATCGCACCGTTGGGCTCGATGTAGCTCAACAAGCGCTAAAGCTCTACGGAATTGACGAGCTTGGGCTCGATCGAATCGACAGAACCGTTCTTGATTGTCTTGTGAATCGCTTTGGTGGTAAGCCGGTAGGGCTAAGCACTCTTGCAGTGGCAGTGGGCGAAGAGCAAGACACCATCGATTCAGTAGTTGAGCCATACCTGATTCGCTTAGGCCTTATCACCAAGACACCGAGAGGTCGCCAAGCTACGAACGAAGCATTCAAGCACATGGGTAAAGGGCCAACTGACGGTTTATTCAGGTAAGACAACTTATAATCGTCTAAGTGTCTAACCCCTTCTGGGTTACCTCAAGATAGGTTCTTACATGGATTTTCTTCTGCCAGTGTTGCTCATCGTGTTCATGGGCTTCATCCTCTACAACAGCTCAAGACAGCGTAAGCGTCAGGCAGCTTTGATTGAAGCTGCATCTGTTGTAGGTACCGAGGTCATGCTGGGTTCCGGCATTTATGGCACCATCACTGCCGTCGACGGCGACCGTGTGACACTAAAGTCGGGCACGACCTCGCTGATTGTTGCAAAGGGCGCCATCATGCGTACCGTAAACGCAGCGCCCGTAGAGCAGAGCTCGCCTGCGCCCGTCAAAGCCGCTCCAAAGACACCCGCCAAGAAGGCGCCGGCAAAGCCAGCAGCCAAGAAATCAGAGAAGTAAATGTCAGCAAATGGGCTAGTCAAGGCCTCCCGCAAGAGACTTATCAACCTTGTCCTAGTGCTAGTTGCACTAGTCGGCGTAATCGCATGGGCCGAGAACACAGGGCGTAACGCCTCGTTCGCACCTCAGCTAGCCCTAGACCTCCAGGGTGGCACCGAGATTATCTTGTCGCCAAGTTTGGCAGATGGTGCAGTTCTCGAAGAGGGCCAGCTTGAGCAGGCAGTAGAGATCATTAGACAACGCGTGGATGCCACGGGTGTGAGCGAATCGTCGATTCAGACACAGGGCTCCGGCAACAACGCCGCGATCGTGGTGTCGATTCCTGGCACTCCAGATGAGAGCACGCTCAAGCTAATTAAGGCAAGCGCTCTTCTCGAGTTCCGCCCAGTTCTGGCCACTTCGATGGCGACCAATAGCGCCGTCGGCGGTGACGAGTCAGGTGCTACACCTTCAGCGCCGCCAGCTTCAGCACCAATCGCCACTAGTAGTGCGAAACCAACAAGCGGTAGCGACCTAAATTGGGTTAGTAAAGAACTTCAGGCCGAGTATGACGCTCTTGTATGTCGTGCAAGTGCAGAGAGCCTTGCGGCCGACTTCAGAGAACCGGGCCAGGTCGATGACCCTAGCCTGCCTCTGGTTACCTGTGACCGTGAGGGCATTATCAAGTACATCCTTGGCCCAGTTGAAATCTCTGGTAGCCGTATCGAGGACGCTTCTGCTGCCGCTAGAACCACCAACACCGGTGCTGTGCTGAACGAGTGGGCTGTCTCGCTTGATTTCGACGCAGAGGGCACCAAGGAGTTCGCTGCGGTTACCAAGCGCCTTTACCCACTTACTGAGCCGTTGAATCAGTTCGCCGTCACCATCGATGGTTACGTCATCACTGCTCCGTCTACAAATGCCGTCATCACCAGCGGTCAGGCTGAGATCACCGGATCGTTTGACCAAGCCGGCTCTAAGGAGCTAGCAGACCAACTCAAGTACGGTTCACTACCAATTGGTTTCGAAGTTCAGAGCCAGGCAAACATCTCTGCAACTCTGGGAACTTCGCAGCTTTACAACGGACTTCTAGCCGGTCTAATTGGTCTAATCCTCGTTGTGATCTACTCACTATTCCAATACCGAGCTCTAGCCCTTGTAACTATTGGCTCTCTCGTCGTTGCTGCAGTTCTTACCTATCTAGTTATCTCGGTACTTTCCTGGCGACAGGGATATCGTCTATCGCTTTCGGGTGTCGCGGGTTTGATTGTCGCTATCGGTATCACAGCTGACTCGTTCATTGTTTACTTCGAGCGAGTCAGGGATGAACTTCGCGAGGGTCGACCACTGACGTCGGCCGTTGAGGTTGGCTGGCAGCGTGCACGCAGAACGATCCTCGTGTCAGACGCTGTCAACCTTCTCGCTGCGGGAACTCTATATGTTCTTACTGTTGGAAACGTTCGAGGATTCGCGTTCACGCTCGGATTGACCACGCTGATCGACTTGGCTGTGGTCTGGTTGTTCACCCACCCATTGCTTCAGCTTCTTGCTCACACCAAATTCTTTAGCAGCGGTCATAAATGGTCTGGCTTTGATGTTCAAAACGCTGCCGTCTACAGAGGCCGAGGTGAGTTCAAGGTTTCAGCACTCGTGTCGGAGGGTAAAGCCAAGAAGGCTTCTGGAGAAGCCATTCGACGTCAAACTCTCGCAGAGCGCAAGGCAGCAAACGCAACTAGCCAGAAGGACAAAGACTAATGGGACGCTTTTCACAGTTCGGTAACTCTCTCTACACCGGTGAGCGCTCTATCGATTTTGTTGGCCGCCGCAAAATCTGGTACAGCATCGCTGCTGTAATCGTTTTGCTCTCCGTGCTGCTACCAACCTTGCGTGGTGGGTTTCACTTTGGAATTGAATTCCGTGGTGGTTCAGAGTTTCGCGTAAGTCAGGCTGCCGATCAAGGTACCGACATTGCTCTCGAGGCAATCAGCCAAGTGGATTCAGAACTGAATCCGATCGTAACCACCGTCGGCACCGGCGACCTGCGTATTCAGACTGAAAAGCTTTCAGACGACGCCAGTGAAATTGTTCGATCGGCGCTAGCCAAGGCCTACGGGGTCGAGTCGGCTGATGTATCAAGCTCCTTCATCGGCGCTTCATGGGGCGAAGAGGTGACTGGTAAAGCTATCGCTGGTTTGCTGTGGTTTATGGCCCTTGCCGCGGTACTCATGGCTTTGTACTTCAGAACCGTAAAGATGTCGATAGCCGCCATGGCTGCTCTTGGCCATGACCTGGTTGCCACAGCTGGTATTTACGGAGCTCTTGGCTTTGAAGTTACTCCAGCCGCCGTAATCGGCTTTCTAACAATTCTTGGCTACTCGCTCTATGACACCGTTGTGGTATTCGACAAGATTAGAGAAAACACTGAAGAAGTTGAGTTCAGTGAAACCGCGACATTCAGAGAACGCGTCAACCTTGCGATTAACCAGACCTTGGTTCGCTCGATTAACACCACTATCGTGGCCGTTCTTCCAGTTGCGGCAATTCTGTTCATTGGTGCGTTCTTCTTGGGTGCAGGCACACTTAAGGACATCTCTCTAGCGCTCTTCATTGGAATGATTATCGGCACTTACTCGACGATCTTCATCGCCGCTCCTCTTTACTCGCAACTTAGAGAAGGCGAGTCAAAGTTCTCAAAGGCAGCTACCAAAGTGGTGGCGTCGCGCTGATTTAGACTGCATCGCCAAAGCCCCTCTTGAGAGCAACTCTGAGGGGTTTAGGCTTTAAGTAATAGACCTAGAGGATGTTCAATGAGCGATTCGACGCAGACCGGAAGCATCGGTGCGTTACGCAGCGGGTTCTCGCGTCTCTTCAATCGCACCACGGTCTACTCTTCTGAGGTTTCTGAGTTACTCAAGGTTGTTAAATCAAATCACCCTAAGGCTGACCTCTCCGTTATCGAGCGAGCCTTTGTAGCAGCCGACCTCGCTCACACCGGTCAGCTTCGCAAATCTGGCGAACCCTACATCACACATCCGTTAGCGGTGACGCGCATATTGGCAGACTTGGGCATCGGCCCCGTCACGCTTGCAGCAGCACTGTTGCATGACACAGTCGAAGACACCGACTACAACCTTGAACTTCTGCGGGCTGATTTTGGAGACGAAGTTGCCATGCTTGTCGATGGTGTTACTAAGCTCGACAAAGTTAAGTTCGGCGACGCCGCGCAGGCTGAGACTGTTCGCAAAATGGTTGTCGCCATGTCGCGCGATATTCGAGTTTTGGTAATCAAATTGGCAGACCGTCTGCATAACGCCCGAACCTGGGGATTTGTACCCATCGAGTCCGCCCGTCGAAAAGCGCAAGAGACAATTGAGATTTATGCACCGCTGGCTCATCGATTAGGAATCAGCACAGTCAAGTCTGAACTGGAAGATTTGAGTTTTGCGGTGCTCTACCCAAAGGTTTACGAAGAGATCGTAAACCTCGTTGGTCAGCGTGCGCCTAAGCGTGATGAATTCATAGACTCCGTCATTGGCTCAATCGAAGAAGACCTCAAAGAGATTAAGACCAAGGGCAAGGTTGACGGCCGCCCGAAGCAGTTTTACAGCATCTACCAAAAGATGGTCGTTAGAGGCCGAGAGTTTGACGACATCTATGACCTAGTCGGTATCCGCGTAATCGTAGGCTCGGTTCGAGACTGTTACGCGGTGCTAGGCGCCATTCACTCCCGTTGGAACCCAGTGCCTGGTCGCTTCAAGGATTACATCGCCATGCCCAAGTTCAACCTGTACCAATCTCTACATACAACTGTCATCGGGCCAAAAGGCAGACCAGTCGAAATTCAAATACGAACTCAAGAGATGCACCAGCGTGCTGAGTTCGGTGTCGCGGCGCACTGGAAATACAAGGAGCTAGCAGGGCGTACAGAGAATAACGATGAAGATCTGGTCTGGGTCAAACACCTAACCGACTGGCAAGCCGACACGCAAGACCCCAAGGAGTTCTTAGATTCTCTAAGGTTCGAGATCGGTGCCAAAGAAGTTTACGTATTCACACCGAAGGGCAAAGTAATCGGACTTCCGTTCGACGCTACTCCGGTTGACTTCGCTTACGCTGTGCATACAGAGGTAGGCCACCGAACCATGGGCGCTAAGGTCAACGGACGTTTGGTTCCTCTTGAGACGGCTCTAGTCTCAGGAGACGTAGTCGAAATATTCACTTCTAAGAGCGTCGAAGCCTCGCCCAGCAAGGACTGGCTCGGATTCGTTAAGTCCCCTCGGGCAAAGAGCAAGATCAAGGGTTGGTTTAGTGCTGAGAGGCGCGACGACGCTATCGAGCAAGGCAAAGACCTTCTTGCCAAGGCGATGCGAAAACAAAACCTCCCGCTGCAGCGATTGATGCACGGCGAGGGGCTCATAAAAGTGGCCGCCGAATTGAAGCTCGAAGGTGTAGAGGCGTTATATGCAGCAATCGGGGAAGGTCATAATTCTGCCCAAGCAGTCGTTGAACGACTGGTCTCGACTCTTCATGATGACGATGAAGATACTGAACCGGTTTTCACCGTTCCGACAAGATCTTCAGCCGATCGTGCGCGAGCCGACAACTCTGGCATCTTGGTCAGGGGAGACGCCGATGTGATGGCTAAGTTAGCTAGGTGTTGCACACCGGTTCCAGGCGACGACATTGTCGGTTTCGTAACTCGCGGCTCCGGGGTATCGGTACACCGGTCTGACTGTCGAAACGTAGTTGACCTGAAGCGTCAACCCGATCGAATGATGGATGTCGCTTGGGCAGGTAGTGGAAAGAGCCTATTCCTGGTTCATATTCAAATTGAGGCACTAGACCGAAGCGGTCTTCTCTCTGACGTAACCAGAGTTTTGTCTGAGCATCATGTGAACATTCTGTCGGCTAGCGTGTCTACGAGAGCAGACAAGGTGGCTCTAAGCCGTTTTGTTTTCGAAATGGGTGACGCCGGCGTCATGGAGCACTTGTTGAATGCGGTGCGACGAATCGACAACGTCTATGACGTTTATCGTGTGAAGAATTCGAACTAGGCAGAAGCCTTTACAACCTCAAGCCAAGCCTTACGGGCCTCGAGCGCTTGCTTCGCTGCCTCGATCTTTTTCGCATCCTTGGACGCTTCAGCCGCGGTTAGTTCTGCTTGAAGTTTCGCAATCGAAGTTTCAAGCTGTTCCAGGACCGAGTTTGTGCGGGCTTTCGTGGCGGGGTCAGATTTACGCCACTGTTCGCTCTCAAAATCGCGAACTTGCCTCTCTACCGCTTTCAAGCCATCTTCTAGGTTGCGCATGTCTTCTCGGGCAACCTTTCCGGCTTTCTCCCAGCGCTTCTGGATGTCACCTAGGGCTCGCTTTGCCTCGCTCAGGTTCTTAGCGGGATCAATCTTTTTAGCTTCGACGAGAAGAGCTTCTTTGGTGGCCTTGGCGGCAGCAAAATCAACTGCCATCTCGGCGTTCTTAGCGGCCTTCGCCTGGTAAACGATGTCGCCAGCGGTCTTGAAGCGTAGCCACAGGGCGTCATCCACTTTTGAATTAGATCTTCCAGAAGCTTTCCAAGCGTCAAGCAGCTTGCGATACTCGACAGATTTGTCATCGCCGGCCTCGGCGAGCTTTTCTGCAGCTTCGACCAAAGCGACCTTCTTAGCCTTCGCCTCTCTATTGGCGGCGTCTGTCTGTGCAAAGAATGCGCGTTTTGCGGTTTCAAACTTTGTGCGTGCAGTACTGAAGCGCTTCCATAGAGCGTCTGCTTCAGATTTCGAAACCCGAGCTCCAGCTTTCTGCAAGGCCTGCCACGATTCAAACAGTGCAGCAAACTCGGCACTTGCTGTCTTCCAGATTGTTTTGGAATGATCTGCGTTAGCCAGAGCCTCGGCCTTGGTTACGATTTCATCGCGTTTAGCTAGCGATTCGGCAGACGCTGCAGCGCTGGCGGCCTTTTTGGCTTCACGAAGACCTTCAAATGCAGGTACAAGAGCAGTCACTCGGGCCTGCAGTGCTGCTAGGTCGCCAACCACGTTTGCGCCTACAAGTTCTGCAGAGATCTTTGCGTGCGACTTCTCAACACTCTCGATGTCTGCACCTGAAGTAACGCGTTGTTCGAGAATTCGAACCTGTGTTGCTAGGTCGTCAAACTTGCGCATGAAGAAACTTAGTGCCTCTTCGGTGGTCTTGCCAGGCATCTGGCCAACCTTGCGCTCAACTCCGGCCTCAATGATGAAGACGTTGCCGTCATTGTCTGCGTGACCGAATGGTGTCGTGTTCATTTGATTCGTTCCTGTCGATTACTTGACTGTGAGACTGGTTAGTACTGCTGGGGACACAGGTTTGCCATCACTCGCTCCACCGGTTACACCTTGAGACGCAACGCTTAGCACTCCCTGCAGTCCGTCGGTTAGGCGGCCGAATACGGTGTAGCCACCAACGCTGTCGCTTGGAATGGTGGAATTTGAATACACAATAAAGAACTGCGAACCGTGACTATTTGCGTCGCCACCCCGCCTTGCCATAGCCAGAACGCCTGCACCGTAATTGTCTCCAGCAGGTGCGTTCTCGATAGGCCCAAATTCGTAACCAGGGCCTCCTGTGCCGGTTCCTTGTGGGTCACCACACTGCAGCACGTAAATTCCAGCCGTTGTAAGTCTGTGGCAAGTTACACCCTCGTAGAAGCCAGATTTTACGAGCGAAATAAAGTTCGCAGAAGCTTGAGGAGCGCTCTTACCATCGAGAACGAAATTCATCTTCGTGTTGTTGAGCGTCATAGCTCCGGTCCATTCGCGCCCTTCAGAAAGAGCCGCGTCAGGTGCGTTACCAGATTGGCTTGGCGAAGCGCTTGTAGACGGAGATGCGGTTGGAGTAGCTGTGACACTGCCCGGACCGGCCGAGAAGTATGTGAATTGGGCACCCAGGGCAACAACTACAGCTACGAGGGCGACCAACACAGAGTTTCTGTTGTCTCGCTTGCGCGTTGCTCGAGTGTCGTTAGCAGCAACCGCCTTGACCTCGTAATTCTTGATGCGCTCGGCAGCCGCCTTTGAAAGCTTTTCTTGCTTGGCCAAAATTCCTCCGTCTTAGAACCTGAACAAGTCTATACAAGCGATAGCGACTCAAGCCTTAGAGATAGGGTTTGTTATGTGGTTAGCCGTGAACGATTTCTCAATCCAATGCCGCTTGCGGCGCGGATGAGACCCGAACGCGTGGAAGATGTTTATGGTCAATCGCAACTGCTAAGCGACGGTACGCCGTTACGACGACTCATAGACAGTAAAGATTCTGGCGCTGTAAGTTTGATTCTCTGGGGGCCGCCTGGTGTTGGTAAGACGACACTCGCGAGGCTAGTCGCCAGCAATAGGGGCTCAAGTTTTAAACAACTGAGTGCGATCTCTGCAGGGGTTAAAGAGGTTCGCGAGGTTATCGAGGATGCCAAGAAGAACGCACTTTACGGTCTGAAAACCGTGCTATTTCTGGATGAAATTCATAGGTTTTCTAAGTCGCAGCAAGACTCCCTGCTCCCGTCGGTTGAGTCTGGAGATGTTCAGTTAGTAGCAGCGACAACTGAGAACCCAGCCTTCTCTGTCATACAGCCTCTGTTGTCTCGATCTATAACCCTGAACCTGACAGCTCTTAGCGACAGTGAAATAAGTCAGCTGACCGAATCGGCACTTCAAGACCCGCGTGGTTTCGGGGGAGAAGCAGCACTTGAAGCCGAAGCTCTAGCAGCGATTACGAATAGGAGCGCAGGTGATGCTCGAAGAGCGCTAACGATGCTCGAGAGCGCTGCATCCAGCGCTTTTGAACGCGACCCAGACGCAACTGTCGTCGTTATCAAGCTTTCAGACGTAGAAACGTCATCTGCTAGGACCGCTAGTATTTACGACCGGGCTGGTGATGCACACTATGACGTCATTTCGGCATTCATTAAGTCGGTTCGTGGCTCGGATGTTGATGCCGCACTGGTATACCTAGCACGAATGATCGACGGGGGAGAAGATCCACAATTCATAGCTCGTCGGTTGATCATCCTGGCTGCTGAGGACATCGGCCTAGCTGACCCTAGCGCGCTAACACTCGCGGTATCTACGGCTCAGGCCGTTTCGCTAATTGGAATGCCTGAGGGGCGGATTCCCCTTTCAGAAGCGACTATCTATCTTGCGCTAGCTCCAAAATCGAACAGCGCGTACCTAGCGATCAACACGGCGTTATCGTTCGTTCGAGACGAGGGCGCGCCATCCGTGCCAATGCACTTAAGGGGCACAGGCTATTCTTCGGCAGCGACTCAGGGACACGGAATTGGCTACGTTTACCCGCACGATTCCGAGACCGGCATCGCAAAACAAAAATACCTTTCAGAGCGCGCCGATGAGCTGGTTTTCTATCAACCGAAAGAGTTGGGGCGGGAGTCAGAGTTTGCATCGCTATGGGTGCGCCTTCGTCGAATAATCCGTGGCAAATAACTAGAAGTTTGAGTAGTATCCCTGCTAAACTTTTGAGGTTGCCAACCTAAGTTCTTGATCGCGGCTGTGAGAGAACTAACCAAGGTAGACACCTAGTAGCCGGGGTGTCGTTGGCTTGAAGCTTTGAGAGTCTCTAACTCAACGCACTTGACCGCTATAAACAAATTCTTGAAAGGACCACGTGTCTAAGACATCACGTACCCGAAGCAAAACCCGCCTATCGCGCGCGCTAGGCCTAGCTCTAACCCCTAAGGCTGCTAAGTACCTTGAGAAGCGTCCGTACGCTCCAGGCGAGCACGGTCGCACCAAGCGAAAGGCTGACAGCGACTACGCCGTTCGTCTACGCGAGAAGCAGCGCCTACGCGCACAGTACGGAATTCGTGAGGCTCAGCTTCGCAACGTGTTCCGTGAAGCTAAGCGTGCCGACGGCCTAACTGGTGAAAACCTAGTTGAGCTTCTAGAAATGCGCCTAGACGCACTTGTTCTTCGTGCTGGGTTCGCCCGCACTATTTCACAAGCACGTCAGATGGTTGTTCACCGCCACATTCTTGTAAACGGTGAGCGCATCGACCGCCCTTCTTTCCGCGTAAAGCCAGGACAGCTAGTGCACGTTCACGCCAAGAGCGAGGGCATGGAGCCTTTCCAGGTTGCCGCCGCCGGTGGTCACGTTGACGTCTTGCCACCAGTTCCTGGTTACCTTGACGTACAACTAGACAAGCTTCACGCAACTCTAGTTCGTCGACCTAAGCGCGCCGAGGTCCCTGTGACCTGCGAAGTGCAGCTTGTGGTTGAGTACTACGCTGCTAGATAGTTAGTTCTTGAGGAGGCCTGATGAGCATCGGTGACATTGCAGCACTTATTGCTGCTATCGCATTTGCGGTTCTCGCGTTGGCTGCTGCTGTTCCCTTGATTAAGCTAGGGCGCACAGTTGACGAACTCTCTAACTCGGTTAGAGAGTTGACCGAAGGTGTCGAGCCGTTGCTGTCAGGCCTCAACGAGACTATCTCCGAAACCAACAAGCAGTTGGTGAAGATTGACAACATCACGACAAACGTCGAAGAGGTAAGCCTTAACGTGGCATCGCTGAGTGCAGTTTTTGCTCAGGCTGTCGGTGGCCCACTGATGAAACTTGCTGGCTTGGGTGTCAGTCTCACGAAGTTACTCAAAGGTAAGAAGTAGGTCTCAACTATGAAGAAAATGTTCTGGCTACTTACCGGCATCACCGCCGGTATCGTTATCGCCCGAAAGATCGAGCAGAACCCAGCCGCTAAAGCTGTGGCTGAAGACCTCATCAAGAGCGGCAAGGAGCTTGCCGGCGCATTCATGGATGGCTTTGAAGAAACTCACGCCGAGAATCTGTCTACCAGCGCTCAGCCAAAGGCAGCGTCTGCTAAGCCAACTGCGAGAAAACCCGCAGTCAAAAAGCCAGCAGCGAAGTAAGCATGAAGACCGCCGAAATCAAACGGCGTTGGCTTAGTTTCTTCGAAAGCAAAGGTCACACGGTCGTTCCATCCGCTTCGCTCATTAGCGAAGACCCAACTCTCCTCTTCACAGTCGCTGGAATGGTTCCCTTCATTCCATACATGAGCGGCCTTGTTCCTTCGCCATACAAGAGAGCCACAAGCGTTCAGAAATGTGTACGCACTCTAGACATTGAAGAGGTTGGCAAGACCACCAGGCACGGTACGTTCTTTCAGATGAACGGAAACTTTTCGTTCGGTGATTACTTCAAAAAAGAGGCCATAGCTTTTGCTTGGGAGTTTCTAACCTCGCCGCAAGACAAAGGCGGTTTGGGTTTTGACCCTCAAGTTCTCTGGGTTACGGTTTACAAAGACGACGACGAGTCCATCGGCATCTGGCGCGAAGTTGCTGAGATTCCTTTGGAACGCATCCAAAAGCGCGGGATGAAAGACAATTTCTGGTCTACGGGTCAACCCGGCCCCTCCGGTCCATGTAGTGAGATTTACTACGACAGAGGGCCTGCATATGGTCGTGAAGGCGGTCCAGAGGAAGACGAGGACCGCTACATCGAGATTTGGAACCTCGTCTTCATGCAGTACGAACGCGGTGCTGGTGGCGGCAAAGAGGATTACCCAATTCTTGGGGAGTTACCTAAGAAAAACATCGACACCGGAATGGGTCTTGAGCGCGTAGCGTTCTTGATGCAGGGTGTCGAGAACCTCTACGAGATCGACGAGGTGCGTCCTGTACTCGACCTAGCCGCGAGGATCGCCGCCAAAACCTACGGCGCAAGCGTAGAAGACGACGTGCGTCTTCGTGTCGTTGCAGACCACGTGCGGTCAGCTCTCATGCTTATCGGAGATGGAGTTACTCCAGCTAACGACGGTCGAGGCTATGTCCTTCGACGTCTGCTCAGACGTGTTGTTAGATCGATGCGCCTGCTCGGTGTTGAAGCACCAACCTTCGCCGAGCTCTTCACGGCATCGAAGAACGCAATGGTCGAGTCGTACCCCGAATTAGAAGGCGAGTTTGATCGAATCTCGAGAATCGCCATCGCAGAAGAAGAGTCATTCCTTCGAACCTTGACATCTGGAAGCGCTGTGCTCGACGACGCACTGCAGGCCACCAAGAACTCCGGTTCCTCGAAGCTCAGTGCCGATACTGCTTTCCTACTGCACGACACATATGGTTTTCCGATCGACCTAACCCTGGAAATAGCTGAAGAGCAAGGGCTAGGACTTGATCGAGACGCCTTCAAGACTTTGATGCAGGAGCAAAAAGACCGTGCCAAGGCGGATGCTCGTGAGAAAAAACTTGGCGGAACAGATCTATCTGTTTACTCGGAATTTAGGGCACTTGGTGAAACTAAGTTCACAGGTTATGAAGAACTGCAAGCTTCGGCAAAGGTACTCGGCCTCATTCGCGAGGGCGTTTCCATTCGCGAAGCCAAACAGGGAGACATAGTTGAAGTTCTGCTCGACCAAACCTCAATGTATGCCGAATCGGGCGGTCAGGATTCTGACGCTGGCCTCATTCACGGAGACGGTTTCTCGCTTGAAGTACTAGACGTTCAGAAACCCGTAAAAGGTTTGATTGCTCACAAAGCAATTGTGCGCACCGGTGAATTAGCCGTTGGTACGAAGGCTACAACTTCGGTTGATTACGAGTGGAGATTGGGTGCCTGTCAGGCGCACTCTGCCACGCACGTAGTACACGCAGCACTTCGACAGGTTCTTGGACCGACTGCCCTGCAGTCTGGTTCATACAACAAACCTGGCTACATGCGACTTGATTTCTCTTGGCAGCAAGCACTATCGGCCGCCACTCGGTCTGAAATTGAAGAGGTTTCGAACTTAGCTATCCGTGGCGACCTGGCCGTGAGCGCGCAATTCATGAGTCTTCCCGACGCTCGCGAATGGGGCGCTGTCGCTCTCTTTGGCGAAACCTACGACGAGTCGGTTCGTGTAGTTCAAATTGGTGGCCCATGGTCGCGTGAGCTCTGTGGTGGCACGCACGTGAGCAGATCATCCCAGATTGGTCTTATCTCGGTTATTGGAGAATCATCGGTCGGGTCTGGTTCAAGACGCCTCGAAGCATTTGTTGGTATCGAGGCAATTCGATCTCTCAACGCTGAGAGGGCTCTCGTTTCAAGACTTTCCGAAGGGCTCAAGTTTCCGAAGGAGCAATTGGAGGAGCGCATCTTTGCCACTGTTGAAGAGCTAAAGTCTGCACAGAAGCGACTCGCTGCACAACAGTCGGCTAATCTCGCTCAGTTGATTCCTTCGGCTATTGCTTCTGGCGTTCGCATCAACGACGTCTTAGTTATCGAGCTAAATCTAGGCGAGGTAGATGACTCAAATGACCTACGAAATCTCGCACTTGACGCAAGGCAGCGAATTCAAACGGATAAGGCCATCGTCATAGTGTCGGCAAGCAGTGCTGGTAAGCCAGCTGTTGGTATCGCTACAACTCAGTCTGCCCGCGAGAGTTCGATTAAGGCTGGCGAACTCGTAAGAGCAGCCGCAGCCGTGCTCGGCGGAGGTGGCGGCGGCAAGGATGACTTTGCTCAAGGTGGAGGCGTCGACCTGTCTAAGCTGCCTGATGCTCTTTTAGCCATTAAGTCGCTTCTCTAAGCTCATGCAACGTGGCCGTCGAATCGCCTTTGATGTTGGAAGCGCTCGAATCGGGGTGGCTATTTGCGACCCCGATGGAATTCTTGCGACCCCACTTGACCGCATCGACAGAACCGGTGATGAACTAGATCGGGTCAAGCTGCTTCTTTCGGAGTATGAGCCAGTTGCGATCTATGTAGGGCTCCCTATCTCCCTTGAGGCAAAATTCACACAATCCACTTTTGAAGCTCTGTACTTTGCCGAGGACCTCGAAACTATCACCACCACGCGCGTTCGTCTGGTTGACGAGCGATTAAGCACAAGAATGGCGCAGGCAAATCTTCATGATTCAGGTAGAAATACCAAGACCTCTAAAGCAGTTATTGATTCTGCCAGTGCCGTCGAGATTCTCGAGCGCGCACTAGACGTTTTGAAGGCTGGGCGAGAGGCAGGTAAGACGGTAGATGTCATCAACGAAAGCCTTTCTTAGGCGCAGGTTGGCCCTAGCCCTCTCGATTGTTATCGTGCTCGGTCTCGGTGCGATTATTGCCAAAGACTCTGTGCGGGCTTGGTATGAGGTATCAAGCGGGGCAGACTATGCAGGCCCGGGTAGCGGAGAGACTGTCGTTACAGTCCTACCCGGCGAAACGGGTGAAGAAATTGCCAAAGCCCTTGTAGAGTCCGGCGTGACTGCGACTTTCACTCCAACATACAGAGCCCTGCTAGCAACCGATGGCCTTTTCTACCCTGGCGACTACCGTTTAAAAAAAGGCATGAACTCAATGGCCGCTGTGGAGGCTCTGCTCGATAGCGCCAACCGTATTGAGACACGCGCGTTGATCAAAGAGGGTTATCGAGCTACGCAGATCTTCGAGGTTTTGTCAGAAACGTTTGGCGTTCCTGTTTCGGAATTTGTAGCAGTACGGCCCTCAGATCTCGGTTTGCCAAGCCAGGCAGTCAACCTAGACGGTTACCTTTTTCCGGCAACTTACAGTTTCTCTTCGACAGACACTGCTTTAAGCATGCTGCAAGCAATGTGGCTCAGGACTAAACAAGAACTAGCTGCACTCGGGGTACCTGACGAGAAAATTCATGAAACACTCACTCTTGCTGGCTTGATTCAACGCGAAGGTCGAAGCGCAGATGATTTTGCAAAAATGGCCAGAACTTTCATGAACAGAGTGGACGTGGGCATGCATCTTCAAAGCGATGCAACTGTGTCCTATGGCGCTAACTCAAAGACTGTTTCAACAACAGCAGCTCAGCGTGCAAATGATAACCCTTGGAATACCTACAAGTACCCGGGCTTACCAGCTGGGCCGATATCGGCTCCAGGAGCTGCAGCAATAAAGGCGGCTTTGGAGCCAGCAACGGGAGACTGGTTGTTTTTCTGCACAGTCAATCTAGAAACCGGTGAAACAGAATTCAACGCGACTTACGCTGGTCACCAGGCATCAGTTGCAAAGTGGCAGGCTTGGATGAGGGCGAATCCGGGTTGGGAATAATGAAGTTCGCAGTTCTCGGAGACCCTGTTGATCATTCACTCAGCCCAGCAATTCATCAGGCTGCGTATGACATCCTCGGGCTCGATTGGCAGTATTCGCGCATCCGAGTAGATGAGCAGCAACTCGCCACTTTCCTCGACGCAAATTTGTCGCAGTTTAGAGGCTTCAGCTTGACCATGCCACTTAAGGACGAGTTGTACAAAATTGCTGGCGAGCAAAATTGGCAGATAGACGACGCAGTGCGTCTGCTCGCATCGGCCAATACTTTGGTCGTTGGAGACGATGGTCACGTGTCTGTCGCTAACACCGACCTTGTAGGAGCTAAACGGGCGCTGCAGGGGTTGCCGGCTTCGATATCGTCTGCCGCAATACTGGGTTCTGGAGCCACCGCCCGCACCTTGGCACTGGCCACGTTTCAACTTTTCGCCGAGTTAGAGACGCTCACCGTATTCTCTCGCCGCTCTGAACCGGCACAAGCGATTGCAAAGGCGGTTGAACACGCTCGTGGGGCTGTGCGATTCGAGTGGTTACCGATCGAAGCAGCTGCAGATTTCGGTGGCGCTGATCTGACCGTAAACACGCTTCCTTCTTCAGTTTCTAAGAACGTCGAAATCGACTTACCTTTCTCTGAATCATTCATCTTTGATGTCACTTACGACAATGGCTCTGACTCACCAGCTATGAACTGGCCGGTAGCGAACCGCGTGGATGGTCGTGCCATGCTCGTCTACCAGGCCGTAGAGCAACTAAGGCTGTTTGGGGCTTTCGAGGCCTCAATGAGAGCTGCAAAGGAACAAGACGTCATCGACGGAATGTTCTCTTCAATCTCGTAGTGTGCGCCGTGTGGGCGCGCGATGACTGGTTCCATGAGAGAATGAGCAGATGTTACGTTGGCTCACTGCAGGTGAATCTCACGGCCCAGAACTTGTTGCAGTTCTCGAGGGTCTTCCGGCTGGCGTGCCAGTCACGACCGACGCAGTTCAGATTGCCCTAGCGCGAAGACGACTAGGCTTCGGTCGAGGTGCTCGCATGAAGTTCGAAAAGGACGAGGTAAGCCTCAGTGGTGGAGTTCGTCACGGCAGCACCATGGGTGGTCCTGTTGCCATAACTATTGCCAACACAGAATGGCCAAAGTGGGAGCAGATTATGTCTGCAGATCCTGTGGATGAATCCCTCTTAACTGGCGCGAGGTCCGAGGCCCTAACTAGACCTCGACCAGGTCACGCAGACTTCACCGGCATGCAAAAGTACGGATTCCTCGACTCGAGACCGATTTTAGAGCGCGCGAGTGCCAGAGAGACCGCGGCCAGAGTCGCCCTTGGTTCGGTCGCTGCGTCATTCCTTTCCGAGCTCGGTATCCGATTGGTCACTCACACGGTGTCAATCGGTACAGCATCCGTGCCTGCGGTTTACGCCTTGCCAACACCCTATGATGCCGACTCGATTGATGACAACCCTGTCAGAGCATTTCACGCCGAATCTGCTGAACACATGGTTTCGGAAATCGAACAATGCCACAAAGACGGAGACACCCTCGGTGGGGTTGTTGAAACTCTTGTCTATGGTCTTCCACCTGGTCTTGGTTCATTTGTTCACTGGGACCGCCGCTTGGATTCGCAACTGGCCGGCGCTCTTCTGGGCATCCAAGCCATCAAGGGAGTCGACGTGGGTGACGGATTCGAGACGACTAGGCGCCGCGGTTCTGTTGCTCACGATGAGATTATTCGGGACGAAAACGGGGTTGTGCATCGCTCGACTGACCGTGCCGGCGGAATCGAAGGCGGCATGTCGAACGGTGAGATTCTGCGCGTTCGTGCGGCGATGAAGCCTATTTCAACCGTTCCCAAAGCCTTGGCAACTATTGATGTCAGCACTGGTGAAGAGGCAAAAGCGCACCACCAGCGTTCAGATGTATGTGCAGTTCCAGCTGCTGGAATCGTCGCTGAGGCAATGGTTGCGCTGGTAATCGCGAATTCGGTTCTTGAAAAGTTCGGCGGAGACTCGCTCACCGAAACAAAGCGCAACCTAGACAGTTACATAGCTTCGATTCCAGAAGTGCTCCGAAGCACCAATGCCAATGACTAACAAGCCGGTTGTTTTGGTAGGGCCGATGGGCGTCGGAAAGACAACTGTCGGCAAGAAACTTGCCAAACGCTTGGAAATTTCGTTTGTTGATACCGATGCGGTGATTACCAAGAATCACGGAGATATCAGTGAGATTTTCGCCACCAAAGGCGAACCGGCCTTTCGTGAAATTGAATCAGAAACTCTCTTACCCCTGCTTGCTGAGCCATGCGTGATTTCGACAGGTGGGGGCGCTGTTTTGCATGAGAAGACGCGTGAGGCCCTTGCGCTGGCGACGGTCGTCTATTTGAGCACCGATGGCAAGCACATCGCAAGTCGTCTGCGCGGGGGCAGCCGACCACTGATCAAGAACGGTATTGCTGATTGGCGCCAAATCTATAACAGCAGAAAACCCCTTTATGAGCAGGTAGCCGACATAACTGTCGATACTTCGAGTTCGAGTTTGGTGCAAACAATAGACGCGATTTTGGAAGGTTTGGCTAAGCAAAATGCAACAGCATGACGTAGTACGAGTCTCGGGCGAACCTGGCTATGACGTTTTGATTGGTCGTGCGATGCTTGATGACGTTGTCGCCGGGGTTCCGAACAATGTAGCCAAGATTCTCTTGGTTCATCAAACCGCACTCCAGATTGCATCGGATGCCCTAGCCGAAGCGCTTCGTGCAAAGGGATTCGAGGTCTTTCAGGCTGCCGTTCCAGACGGAGAAGATGCCAAACGTATCGAAGTCGCTTCGTGGTGCTGGGGGCTTTTGGGGCAATCGGACTTTACCCGTAGTGATCTGATTATCGGCTTTGGTGGGGGTGCGGTTACAGATTTGGCCGGGTTTGTTGCGTCTACTTGGCTTAGGGGAGTGGCGCTTATTCAAGTGCCAACCACTCTCTTAGGAATGGTGGATGCTGCAATTGGCGGCAAGACCGGCATTAACACCACAGAGGGTAAGAATTTGGTGGGCAGCTTCTATGCCCCGACACTTGTTATTTGTGACTTAGATACTCTTGCAACCCTTCCGAGAAATGAACTGCTCGCAGGCTTCGGCGAAGTTGTGAAGTACGGCTTTATAGCGGATGAACGCATTCTCGAACTCATCGAATCTGACCTAGACACTTCGACCGACATCAATAGTGAAGCCTTCGGTGAACTAGTCAGGCGCTGCATTGCGATTAAGGCTCGTGTAGTCGGTGAAGACTTCAAAGAGGCCGGCTTACGCGAAATTCTCAACTACGGTCACACTCTGGGTCATGCAATTGAACTTGCCGAGCGTTACCAATGGCGTCATGGAGCTGCAATCTCTGTCGGAATGATGTTTGTTGCTGAGCTCTCACGGCTTGCAGGGCGTTTGC
This sequence comes from Actinomycetota bacterium, assembly GCA_039805305.1. GTDB lineage: Bacteria > Actinomycetota > Actinomycetes > Actinomycetales > Microbacteriaceae > Rhodoluna. The sequence goes on along the minus strand of JBDLUM010000102.1, from coordinate 28,206 downwards.
CAGATGACGTGGTTGAACGCCAGCGCAGAATTCTTGAAAGCCTCGGTTTGCCTACGAAGTACGAAGCAGCAAAATGGAATGCGCTCTTGGCAACTATGCAGAGGGACAAAAAGAGCCGCTCTGGAAACCTGCGATTTGTCGTATTAGATGGTGTCGCAAAGCCTACAATCATGACCGCACCAGCCCCGGAGCTGCTGTTCGCAGCGTACCAAGAGATCTGCGACTAGGCGGTAATCTATAGCCATGGCCACCATCCTCGTACTTAATGGACCCAACCTCGGACGCCTCGGTAGTCGCGAGCCCCACATCTACGGCACTATGAACTACGAGCAGCTCACCGTTGAGCTATCTGCATTTGCCCTAACGCTGGGCCACAGCGCTGATGTTCGCCAAACAGATAGTGAATCAGAGCTAATCGGTTGGCTTCACGAGGCTGTTGATTCAAAAACGGCAGTCGTACTCAACCCGGCTGCCTTCACTCACTACTCGTATGCACTCTGCGACGCAGCGGCACTGGTTACCAAGGCTGGATTGAAGCTCATCGAGGTTCACATCAGCAACCCTCACGCACGCGAGGAATTCAGACACAAGAGCGTAATTTCAGCCGTGGCCACGGGCGTAATCGCTGGTTTTGGCATTGATTCGTACAAACTAGCCCTCCAAGCCCTCTGAAACCTAAGGCTCTAAGGTAAACTCGTCAAGGTTGGCCGAGATGCGGTCAAAACATTTTGTGAGGCAATTGTGGCAACTTCTAACGACCTAAAAAACGGAATCGTACTGAACATTGACGGCCAACTATGGACAGTCGTCGAGTTCCAGCACGTGAAGCCAGGCAAGGGTGCAGCGTTCGTGCGCACCAAGCTAAAGAACGTAATGACTGGCAAGGTCGTTGACCGCACCTTCAACGCAGGCGTAAAGGTAGAAACCGCCAATGTAGATAAGCGCGACATGACTTACCTTTACAACGATGGTTCTGCCTACATTTTTATGGATAAAGACACCTACGACCAGGTCAGCCTCAATGAGGAGACTGTTGGAGACGCAGTCAACTACATGTTGGAGAACCAAGAGGCTGTGGTGGCTATGCACGAAGGCAACCCAATCTACGTCGAGCTTCCTGCTTCGGTCGTTCTAGAAGTCACCTACACCGAGCCAGGATTGCAAGGTGACCGCTCCTCTGGAGGCACGAAGCCTGCAACCGTCGAGACTGGGCTTCAAATTCAAGTTCCGCTGTTCCTTGAAAACGGCACCAAGGTTCGCATCGACACCAGAACCGGGGACTACCTGGGCCGCGTGAACGACTAAGTTGAGCTCTCGCACAAAATCTAGAAAACGAGCAGTAGACGCTCTTTTTGCAGCAGACCTACGAGGCGTTAGCCCACTTGAAACGCTGATCGAGGTCAAAGACGCCAACGCCGAACGTCAGAATCAAGACGAGATCTTTGGCTACGCATCCGAGATTGTCAACGGTTTCGATTCGCACCGAGACGAGGTGGATGCGTATCTTGAGGCCTATTCGCAAGGATGGTCAATCGAACGCATGCCCGCTGTAGACCGTGCGATTATGCGTGTTGCAACTTGGGAAATTGTTTTCAATGACGACATCCCAGACGCAGTTGCTGTAAATGAAGCTGTTGAATTGGCCAAGGAATATTCCACAGATGATTCACCGGGGTTCATCAACGGCCTCCTGCAGAAAATCGCTAGCACGAAGTCGGCTCTATAGGCATCTCACTCTGCTAGAGTGGCAACAACAAATCCTTTAAAGGGCGTCCTGTGAGGCGCAGAAGGAGGTTCGAGTGCAATCACGCACCGTTCTGACCAGCAGCGACATCGATCGCGCCGTTACTCGTATTTCCCACGAAATACTCGAGTCAAATCAAGGTAGTCAAAACTTAGTAATTCTCGGCATACCCACGCGCGGGGCCGTTCTAGCCAAACGCATCGTTGATTCAATCGCTCGCTTTGAATCCATCGACACAGATGCCGTTTTAGGCACGCTAGACATCACGATGCATCGAGATGACCTCGACTCAAAGCCGACACGCAACCCTGCTAAAACTGTTATTCCGGCCGGTGGATTAGACGGAAAAGTAGTGGTTTTGGTCGACGATGTTCTTTTCAGCGGTCGCACCATCAGGGCCGCACTCGATGCTCTCGGTGACTACGGTAGGCCGAGCGCCGTGAGACTAGCTGTTCTAATCGATCGCGGTCATCGAGAACTGCCTATTCGAGCCGACTTTGTGGGTAAGAACCTACCTACATCACGCGACGAACGAATCAGAGTTCTTTTGACCGAGTCAGACACCGAGAACGAAGTGGTGATTGAGGCGTGAAGCATTTAGTTAGCGTTGCCGATCTAAATCGTGAAGCTGCGATTGCGATTCTCGACACTTCACTCGAAATGTCTGAAGTCAATGACCGCGACATCAAAAAGTTGCCCACTCTTCGAGGAAAGACGGTTGTTAACCTGTTTTTTGAAGATTCGACGAGAACCAGAATCAGCTTCGAAGTTGCTGCAAAGCGCTTGTCAGCTGACGTGATTAACTTTGCCGCCAAAGGCTCCAGCGTCAGCAAAGGGGAGAGCCTCAAAGACACTGCTCAAACCCTTGAGGCTATCGGAGCAGATGCCGTGGTCATCAGGCATCACGCTTCTGGTGCTGCGCACATGCTTGCCAACAGCGGTTGGGTAAAGGGCTCTGTTATCAATGCCGGCGATGGCACTCACGAGCATCCGACGCAGGCTTTGCTAGACGCGTTCACCTTGCGCAACGCCATTCACAAGGATGCTCGGGGCAAGGGTCTCGACGGTGTTTCTGTTGCCATAGTCGGAGACATTGCCCACAGCCGAGTGGCACGAAGCAACCTGGTTCTGCTCAAGAAGCTCGGCGCGAAAGTTTATTTAGTTGGCCCGCCCACTCTCTTGCCTAACGCGCTTATAAAGCAGGCCGATGGTTTCTCTTTCTCACTTGATGAGGCAATTGCAACATTCGAACTGGATGCTGTCATGATGCTTCGCGTTCAGCTAGAACGAATGACAGCTGGCTTCTTTCCGAGTGAACGGGAGTATGCCCGCATTTGGGGCTTGAATGCCGACCGCTTAGCCATGCTTGGACCAGAGACATTCGTTATGCACCCGGGACCTATGAACCGCGGGCTAGAAATTGATGCGGCATCGGCCGACTCAAAGAATTCTTTGGTATTGCAACAGGTAGCCAATGGCGTCAGCGTGCGCATGGCGGTTCTTTATCACCTACTCTCTGGAGGCGAAAATGAGTGAGTTCACTCTTGTCAATGTAACTTTGGCAGACGGTAGTGTTACCAACGTTGGTGTGGCAGACGGTGTAATCAAGTTCATCGGTACTGAGATAGTTGGCGAGAGCATCGACTCAAAGGGCTTAATGGCGTTACCTGGGTTCGTAGACCTGCACACGCACCTTCGCGAACCAGGTTTCGAACAATCAGAGACAGTATTGAGTGGCTCTCGTGCAGCAGCGCTTGGCGGTTTCACCGCCGTGCACGCCATGGCAAACACCATGCCCGTGGCAGACACCGCAGGCGTTGTCGAGCAGATCAAATCGCTTGGCGATGAGGCTGGATTGTTAGAGGTGCAGCCAATCGGTGCCGTCACAGTTGGGCTCGGAGGGGAGCGACTAGCTGAACTCGGCGCCATGGCGAATTCGCGGGCGAAAGTCACAATCTTTAGTGATGACGGCAAATGCGTTTCAGACCCGCTTTTGATGCGCCGCGCGCTGGCTTATGTGAAGTCGTTCGACGGTGTAATAGCTCAGCATGCTCAGGAACCTCGTTTGACCGAGAATTCTCAAATGCACGAGGGAAGTGTTTCTGCAGAGCTTGGACTCGCCGGCTGGCCTGCGGTGGCTGAAGAATCCATCATTGCCAGAGACGTTCTACTGGCAGAGGCAACCGGAAGCCGACTGCACATCTGCCACCTTTCAACAGCCGGATCTGTTGAGATCATACGCTGGGCTAAACAGCGTGGAATCAAGGTCACGGCCGAGGTCACGCCTCATCACCTATTACTTACCGATGAACTAGCCAGAACCTATGACCCTGTGTACAAGGTAAACCCTCCACTTAGAACAGATGCAGACGTCAAAGCGCTGCGCGAAGCTTTGGTTGATGGAACGATCGACATCGTTGCCACAGACCACGCGCCGCATCCGGTTGAAGCAAAGGAATGCGAATGGTCTGCCGCAGCGTTTGGAATGCTCGGCCTCGAGACAGCAGCATCAATAGCTCAACTTGTGCTGATCGATAGCGGCGCAAGCAACTGGCAGCGCTTCAGTGAAGTTATGTCGGTGAATCCGGCCGGCATTTCAAGGCTTGAGAATCAAGGGCAAGCCCTCGCCGTAGGAAACGTAGCGAACATCACCGTGATCAATCCGACCGCATCTCGAGTGATTTCTGGTGGGGGAGCTAGCAAGAGCAGTAACCAGCCATACGAAGGTATCGAACTACCTGGGGCCATCATTCACACCATTTTTCGCGGCGCGTTCAGTGTTCGCGACTCGAAACTAGCAAAATAGGGAGCGTTTTGAACAAAGCAATTCTTCTGCTTGAAGACGGCAGAGCATTCAATGGGTTCAGTTATGGGGCCTCGGGGTCAACGACGGGCGAGATAGTTTTTGCCACCGGTATGACCGGTTACCAAGAGACCCTGACCGATCCTTCATACGCCGGCCAGATTGTTGTGCAAACTGCACCGCACATTGGTAATACTGGCGTGAACTCTCGAGACGAAGAATCAGAGCGCATTTGGGTCTCTGGTTATGTTGTTCGAGACGCGAGTCGCATGGTGTCAAACTTTCGCTCAGAGAATCCACTGCCAGATGAACTAGAAAAGTACTCCGTCGTCGGCATTCAGGGAATTGATACCAGGGCATTGACCCGACACCTTCGCTCGGTAGGAGTTATGCGCGCGGGAATCTTCTCCGGTGACAAAGTAAACCAGCCGACATCCGAGTTGCTCGCAGAAGTCAGAGCCACCGCACCGATGGCAGGGCGCTCACTCAGCGACGTCGTCTCGACATCAGCGGTTGTGCATCACAAGCACAAAGGCATCCGCGTAGGCAGTGTTGCAATTCTTGACTTAGGTTGCAAAGCCTCAACCATCGAAAACATGGTTGAACGCGGTCTCGATGTGACGATTTACCCGGCACAATCGACGTCTGCAGATCTACTGTCTGAGAAGCCAGATGCAGTGTTTTACTCAAATGGCCCAGGCGATCCAGCAACTGCCGCTGGGCAGGTTGAAGCACTGAGAGACATCTTGCGCTCTGGAACCCCGTTCTTCGGAATCTGTTTCGGAAACCAGCTTCTTGGTCGCGCGCTTGGATTCGAAACCTACAAATTGGCATTCGGTCATCGCGGCATCAATCACCCGGTACTAGACAGAACCACTGGAAAAGTTGAAGTGACCGCGCACAACCACGGCTTCGCGGTCAAGGTTGATGACGGACCCGAGGTTGACTCACCTGCAGGATTCGGTCGCGTACTGGTGAGCCATGTATCTCTGAACGACGACGTGGTCGAAGGCTTACAGTGCCTCGATATTCCGGCATTTTCGGTTCAGTACCACCCTGAGGCTGCTGCCGGGCCACACGATTCTAACTACCTCTTCGACCGCCTTGTTGCGGCGATTAACGCCAAGAAGGGCAACAACTAATGCCGAAGCGTCAAGACATCAATTCCGTTCTGGTTATCGGTTCTGGGCCAATCGTTATCGGTCAAGCCTGTGAGTTCGATTATTCGGGAACACAGGCCTGCCGCGTGCTGCGCGCTGAGGGCATCCGCGTGATTTTGGTCAACTCAAACCCGGCCACAATCATGACCGACCCAGATTTCGCCGACGCAACCTATGTCGAACCAATCACGCCCCAGGTTATCGAGGCAATCATTGCCAAGGAGAAACCAGACGCCATTCTGCCAACGCTAGGTGGGCAGACCGCACTCAACGCCGCCATGGCGCTTCACGAGCTTGGAATTCTAGAGAAGTACAACGTCGAATTGATTGGCGCGAAGGTTGACGCCATCAAAAAGGGCGAAGATCGCCAGATCTTCAAACAGCTGGTGCTTGACGCCGGTGCCGACGTTGCACGTTCTTACATCGCTCACAACATGGATGATGTACTCGAAGGTGCCGAGAAACTTGGTTACCCGGTTGTGGTCAGACCTTCCTTCACCATGGGTGGGCTCGGTTCGGGTTTTGCCTACAACGAAGAAGATTTGAGACGTATCGCTGGAGCCGGTTTGCAGGCCAGCCCGACCAACGAAGTTCTGCTTGAAGAGAGCATTCTTGGCTGGAAAGAGTATGAACTTGAGTTGATGCGCGACACCAGCGACAACTGCGTAGTTGTCTGTTCGATCGAGAATGTCGACCCGGTTGGTGTACACACGGGAGACTCCATAACTGTCGCGCCAGCACTAACCTTGACCGACCGCGAATACCAAAACCTTCGCGACATCGGCATTCAAATTATTCGTGATGTTGGCGTAGACACCGGTGGGTGCAACATCCAGTTCGCTGTAGACCCCGAGACAGGTCGCGTAATCGTGATCGAGATGAACCCGCGCGTTAGCCGCTCATCGGCCCTCGCGTCGAAGGCTACTGGTTTTCCGATTGCCAAGATTGCCGCCAAACTAGCGATCGGCTACACCCTCGATGAGATTCCAAATGACATCACCAAGGTCACTCCCGCGTCTTTCGAGCCAACCCTCGACTACGTCGTGGTCAAGGTGCCTAGATTTGCTTTCGAAAAGTTCCCGGCAGCTGATGCGACTCTGACCACCACCATGAAATCGGTTGGTGAGGCTATGGCTATTGGTCGCAACTACACCGAGGCCTTGCAAAAAGCGCTTCGCAGCCTCGAGCGTCGAGGATCATCGTTTCACTGGGGGCCGCTGAAGCAGTCGAAGCAAGAGCTACTAGAGATTGCCAAGGTGCCTACCGACGGGCGAATCGTTACCCTTCAGCAGGCGCTGAGGGCCGGAGCCACAGCCGAAGAAGCCTTTGACGCAACCAAGATCGACCCTTGGTTCATCGACCAAATGTTCATCATCAACGAAACTGCTGAAACACTGGCTAGCGCACCCGCTCTAGATGACTCGCTTATTCGATTGGCCAAATACCACGGCTTTAGTGATGCGCAGATAGCACAGCTTCGTGGCATGAACGAATCGGAAGTTCGTGCTCAGCGACACTCACTTGGTTTGCGCCCTGTCTACAAAACCGTAGATACCTGCGCGGGGGAGTTCCCAGCACTGACCCCTTACCACTACAGCACTTACGAGCAGGAAACCGAAGTGCAGCCAAGTGACCGAAAAAAGGTCGTGATTCTCGGAAGCGGTCCGAACCGTATCGGCCAGGGCGTCGAGTTCGACTACAGCTGCGTTCACGCATCATTCGCTCTCTCAGAAGCTGGTTATGAGACCATCATGATCAACTGCAACCCTGAGACGGTGTCGACAGACTATGACACCAGCGACCGACTCTACTTTGAACCGCTAACCCTCGAGGACGTACTCGAAGTCATTCACGCCGAGAGCGCCAGTGGCACTCTCGTAGGTGTAGTCGTTCAACTTGGAGGCCAAACCGCACTTGGCCTGGCCAAGGGATTGAAAGAGGCTGGAGTACCGATTCTCGGCACCACTCCCGAAGCAATTGATCTGGCCGAAGAACGTGGTTTGTTCAGCAAAATTCTGGATGACGCCAAGCTCATGTCTCCAGCAAACGGAATCGCCACCGACCTAACCGGAGCTTTGGAAGTTGCCGATCGTATTGGCTATCCGGTTTTGGTGCGCCCGTCTTTCGTTCTAGGTGGTCGCGGCATGGAGATCGTCTACGACCGATCTTCACTTGCAGACTATTTCGACCGCATCGAAGACCAAGCGATCGTTGGCGAGGGCTACCCACTGCTGGTTGACAGATTCCTAGATGACGCGATCGAGATTGACATCGACGCGCTATACGACGGAACCGAGTTGTACGTCGGTGGGGTAATGGAGCACATCGAAGAGGCGGGAATTCACTCTGGTGACTCCTCGTGCACCTTGCCACCGATCACCATGAGCCAAACCCAAATTGATCGAGTACGCGTTGCCACCGAACTTATCGCCAAGGGCATCGGTGTTCGCGGACTCATCAACGTGCAGTTTGCACTCGCGCACGACGTGCTCTACGTGCTAGAGGCAAACCCGCGTGCGTCTAGAACGGTGCCATTCGTAAGCAAGGCCCTCGGCATCACGCTCGCAAAGGCCGCGTCACTCGTAATGGTCGGTAAGAGCATCCGCGAATTGATTTCTGAGGGACACCTACCAGCGAAAGACGGTACGCACATTCCGGCAAGCTCGGCGATCTCGGTCAAAGAGGCAGTGCTGCCATTCAAACGTTTTGCAACCAAAGACGGTCGCTTTGTTGACTCGCTACTGGGCCCAGAGATGCGCTCAACGGGTGAAGTAATGGGCATCGACGTCGACTTCCCGACAGCATTCGCCAAGAGCCAGGCTGCCGCGGGAAGCGCGCTACCTACCAAGGGCACAGTGTTTATCTCGGTAGCAGACCGCGACAAGCCACAACTACTTCTACCGGTTCGCAGGTTGCACCAGCTTGGGTACCAGATTCTAGCGACTTCGGGCACTGCCGCAATCTTGAACCGTCACGGTATCGGCGCTAAGACTGTTCGCAAACACTCAGAAGATTCTTCCGTTGCAGAGGGTCCGACGATTGTTGAAATGATCACTGCCGGCCAAGTTGACGTAGTTGTGAATACGCCTTCGGGTTCAGGTCTGGCTGCCCGCAAAGACGGTTACGAGATCAGAGCGGCCACGACCGCAGCAGACAAGGCAATCTTCACCACGATTGCTCAGTTGAGCGCTGCCATTGGCTCGTTCGAGGCCGTAATCGCTGGTCCATTCAAGGTGAAGTCTCTGCAGCAGCATGCCAAAGATAGGGCGGATGCTCTTGCCTAGGCCGTTCGGTCGCAAACTCTTCGACGCCTTCGAAAGCAAGGGGCAACTTTGCGTTGGCGTTGACGCACACGCATCGTTACTCGAACAATGGGGTCTCGACGACGATGTAAATGGCCTCGACTACTTTGCCAACAGCGTCATCGATTCGGCAGCCGGCCAGGTTGGAATCGTAAAGCCTCAAGTTTCGTTTTTCGAGCGCCACGGAGCGGCCGGGTTTGCCGTTCTAGAGCGAATCACACACAGAGCCAACGACGCCGGTCTTGTGGTAATCGCTGACGCAAAGCGCGGTGACATCGGCTCAACGATGGAGGCTTACCTCGAGGCTTGGCTGGGGCAAGGTGCGCACTTTTACGCAGACACCCTTACCGTCTCGCCTTATCTTGGGCTTGAGACCAGCACTTCACTGATGGGCTCATACCTTGAAGACGGAAAGGGTTTGACTGTTCTGGTCGCAACCTCTAACCCTGAGGGTGCCTCTCTTCAGACCGCTAGGGGTGAGACGGATGAAAGCATCGCCAAAGAGATTTGGGCGAAACTCGAGCAACTAAACCGCATTAGTGCGGCACCCGGTGACCGATTCGGTTCTTTTGCTGCGGTGCTGGGTGCAACCTTGCAATTCAAGCGTTTCGGTTTGCAACTGGAACAATCCGGCGTAAAGACCCCAATCTTGGCGCCGGGATTCGGTGCACAAGGGGCTCAGCTGCGCGACATCCGCTTGATTTTTGGAGAGGCAGCAGGCAATGTCATCGCCTCGGTTTCTAGAAGCGTGCTCGAAGTTGGCAAGCAAGGCCTAGTTGAGGCCATCAAGCGAGCCAATGATGACCTAGCCAAGGGGTTAGGGTAAGTTTCGTGAGCAGATTGACCGTTATCGCAGGTCCTACCGCAGTCGGTAAGGGCACAGTAGTGCAGTACATGCTCAGCCACTTCGACAACGTCCATCTTTCGGTTTCTGCGACGACACGCGCCCCTAGGCCGGGTGAGGTGAACGGCAGAGATTACTTCTTTGTCACACCTGTTGAATTCGACGAAATGATCGCTTCTGGCGAGATGCTTGAATACGCGGTCGTGCACGGAGTGAACAAATACGGCACACCAAAAACGCCGGTTCTAGAGGCTTTGGCCCGTGGTGAACACGTAATTCTCGAGATTGACATTCAAGGTGCTAGGCAGGTGAAGAAAGTTATGCCCGAAGCACTGCTGGTCTTCATCAAGCCTCCGAGCTGGGAAGAATTGGTGCGTCGCCTTGGTGCTCGTGGCACCGAATCTGAGGCTGAACAAGCCGCCCGTCTGCAAACGGCACGCGTAGAGCTCGAATCTTCCTCGCAGTTTGATGCAGTAGTAGTTAATGAAGACATCGCTAAATGCGCCCACGATGTCTTAGACTTGATACAGGCTTAGTTCGCGTTTTCGAACTTCACTCCACATCAAAAGGCTATTGAAGGATTCTCATGTCTGAAAAACTCGAAGGTATTGTTTCACCGGCAATCGACACTCTTTTGTCGAAGGTTGACAGCAAGTACCAGTTGGTGATGTTCGCCTCAAAGCGTGCCCGTCAGATCAACGACTACTACAGCGCACTTCACGAAGGTAGCTTGTTCAACAACGTCGGCCCACTAGTTGACTCAACGGTTGACGAAAAGCCACTAACCATCGCCATGCGTGAAATCGAGCAAGACAAGCTCGCTAAGCGCGACGCATAGTCAAACCTCGCGCCATGCGCATCCTGGTAGGTATTACCGGCGGAATTGCCGCATACAAGGCCGTCGGGGTGGTGCGCCTGCTAGTTGAAGCCGGGCACGACGTAAAGGTAATTCCAACCGCTAACGCCCTTCGTTTCATCGGAGCAGCGACGCTAGAGGCAATAAGTAAAAACACTGTCGACCCAGATCTGTATACAGATGTCGCCGATGTCAAGCACGTCGAACTGGGTCAGTCGGCTGATCTGATAATCGTGGCGCCTGCTACCGCTAGCTTCATCGCCAGAACTGCTGCTGGCCTCGGTGATGACCTGCTTTCGAGCTCGATTCTTGCCTCGAAGGCTCCAGTGCTCATTGCTCCCGCCATGCACACCGAAATGTGGGAGAACGCTTCTACCGTTGCCAACGTCGAAACTCTGCGCGCCAGGGGTATCAATGTTCTCGAACCAGCCGTAGGGCGCCTCACCGGCGAAGACTCAGGTAAGGGGCGCATGCCCGAACCAGAGCAGATCGTTGAAGCAGCACTAAACTTGTCTGTTTCTCAAGACCTGGCCGGCGTGAAGGTTTTGATAACTGCCGGCGGAACCCGCGAGCCAATCGATTCGGTTCGCTTCATTGGCAACAATTCCTCAGGACTCATGGGTTTGGCCCTTTACAAGGCGGCTAAAAGCAGAGGGGCGGATGTTCGGCTCATCGCTGCCAACTTGCAGGCCGGCCTTGCAGCTAGCCAGGTTGATGTTTCTACCACCGAAGAACTTCGTAGCGCACTACTCGAGCTTGTTCCAGCAACAGATGTCTTGGTGATGACTGCTGCAGTTAGTGACTACCGCATCGAGAATCCAAGTTCAGACAAGCTGAAGAAAGCCGATCTGGGCTCCACTCCAACTCTGACCCTGATCGAGAACCCCGATTTACTCGCAGAGGTTGCAGCGAGCCGCGCTTCTTCGCAGAGGCAAATTTTGGTTGGCTTCGCGGCTGAGACGCTCGATGGCCCCGCGCTGATTTCGAACGCTCGCAAAAAGCTTGAGTCAAAGAATGTCGATCTCATCGTCGCCAACGACGTCACTGGGGGAGCAGTCTTCGGTAGTGATGTCACCGCTGTCGAGTTAGTTTCGTCTGAAGCAGTCACCTCGTTCAAAGGCACTAAGTTCGATGCCGCCAACGAGATATTCAACTGGATCGTAGCCGCCAGAAAATAGTGTCGCTACATGGCGATATACTTGAAGCAATATGAGCGAACTCCGTCTTTTCACATCTGAATCAGTCACTGAAGGTCACCCAGACAAAATCTGTGACCAAATCAGTGACACCATCCTCGACGCGATTCTTGAGCAAGATCCAAAGGCTCGCGTAGCAGTCGAAACAATGGCAACCACCGGTCTGGTGCATGTTGCAGGCGAAGTTACTTGCGATGCATACGTCGACATTCCAACCCTCATCCGTGAAAAGGTTCTATCGATCGGCTACAACTCAAGCGAAATCGGCTTTGACGGCCGTTCTTGCGGTGTTTCAGTGTCGATCGGTGAGCAATCTCGTGACATCGCTCAAGGTGTCGACTCGGGTTACGAAGTGCGCGAACTCGACTCACGTGACGCATTTGACACACAAGGTGCCGGTGACCAGGGCATCATGTTCGGCTTCGCTACCAAAGAGACCCCTACCCTCATGCCGGCCGCAATTTCGTTGGCACACCAGCTGAGCTTTAAACTATCCGAAGTTCGAAAGGCCGGTTCACTCGACTTTCTGCGTCCGGACGGCAAGACCCAAGTGACAATCGGTTACGAGGGTAACGTCGCTAAATCAATCGACACAGTAGTTCTTTCTACGCAGCACAATCCCAACGTTCTAACTGAAGATTTGCGAGCGGCTGTTCGAGAGGTCGTAATAGAGCCAATTCTTGAGCAGAGCGGCCTTGACTATTCAGATGTCAAGGTGTTGATCAACCCAACCGGGCGATTCGAATCTGGCGGTCCAATGGCTGATGCGGGTTTGACAGGTAGAAAAATCATCGTCGACACCTACGGAGGCGCAGCCCGTCACGGCGGCGGAGCATTTAGCGGTAAAGACCCAAGTAAGGTTGACCGCTCGGCAGCCTATGCGATGCGCTGGGTTGCCAAGAACGTCGTTGCTGCTGGTCTAGCCGACAAGATCGAAGTGCAGATCGCTTACGCGATTGGCAAAGCCCGCCCGGTCGGCCTCTACGTTGAGACATTCGGCACAGAGAACTTCGATCAGCAAAAGATTCGTGCAGCAATCCTTGAAGTCTTTGACCTTCGTCCGGCGGCAATCGTTCATGACTTGAACCTGTTGCGGCCGATCTACGCACAGACTGCGGCTTACGGCCACTTCGGCCGAGAACTTCCTGACTTCACATGGGAGAGAACTGATCGCACCAGCGAGCTGCTGCGCGCTATTGGTGCCTAATGTCGACTGCTCGCGTGGCAAGGGTTGCTTTTGACTCCGCCCTTCCGCAGCTAGACAGGCTCTTCGACTATGAAATACCGACCGAAATGTCGCAGACAATTCATGTCGGCCAGCTCGTTGAGGTTCCTTTTGGTCGCAACTCAAAGAGTCGCCAGGGTTATGTGGTTGAGATTGCCTCCAACAGCTCCTTCGCGGGTGAACTGTCGAAGGTAGTTGCTGTCGTGAGTGCGCGAACACTTCTCACTACTTCAATAATTAATCTTTGTCAGTCCTTGGCGGCTCGCCAGGCTCTCTCATTCGGCGAACTCCTAAAGTCCGCCTGCCCAGACCGAATGGTTCGTGTTGATAAGTCTTGGACTGCCGCCCCTGATGCGCCTGAGATCATAAATAGCCACGATCATGAAGCGTTACCGACCAACAAACTTTTGTCGTTGACCGTTATGCCTGGTTTCGTAAACCATAACGACGTATTTGAAAGCCGTTGGTTGCACGAGATCGAACGGCTGTGCCACCGAATGCTCGTGGCTAATCAATCGGTAATCGTATGCGTACCCGACTTCAGAGATGTGACTCGGCTGAAGAACTTATTCAATCGAATGAATCTTGCCTCATTCGTAAACGCCTACGAAACCGATTCGACCATGAGTGAGCAATTCGCTCGTCATCTCAGAGCCCTGGAATCAAAACCACAGATTGTTATCGGCTCAAGAAACTCGCTGTATTCACCCCTTTCAAACCTAGGAGCTATTGTGCTTTGGGATGAAGGTGACGATGGACACCAAGATGAAAGTTCGCCTTATCTGCACAGTAGAGATGTGGCTCTGGTTAGGCAAAGCATTGACGATTGCCAACTCATCTTCATGCACCACGCAAAAAGCGCAGCGATAAAGAGACTTGAAAACATCGGCTATCTTCAACCGCTGGATGAAACATTTTCGCGCCCGCAAGTTTCGTTCAGTAGCGACGGTTTTAGAGTCGATTCGCTTGCGCATCGAATAATCAAAGAGGGTCTCAACACCGGCCCAGTTCTTATTCAGGTTTCAGCTAAAGGATCTTCGACGTCGATTCACTGCAGCGACTGTGGTTTACGGTCTTCCTGCACTTTTTGCGGCGGTCCGCTGTGGGAGAACTCCAAGCAACAAGTTGTTTGCAGGGTTTGCTCGGGATTCAATCTGCACATTCAGTGCCGATCATGCAATTCTCAAAAGACCAAACGCGGCCGAGCAGGTGCAAGTCGCACACTTCAGGAGTTCGGTAAGAGTTTTCCAGGCACACGGCTTATCGAATCTACTGGTGAAACACAACTCACCTATCTAAGCGGTGAGCCGACCATTGTGGTTTCAACCGCCGGCGCTGAGCCGATTTGCGAGCATGGCTACTCGGCCGTTGTAGTGCTCGACGCAGAGGTTGAGCTATCACGCGACCAACTTGATGCCACAGAGCAGGCCATTCGCAAATGGGCGAATTCACTGAGTCTTTTGGCCCAGGGCGGCAAGGCTGCAATCATCGGGGTCAATCCAGAGCTCGGCCAAGCCCTAAGCCTCTGGCAAGTTGACGAACTAGCAGCCAAGCTGCTGCAGGAACGCGTAGAACTTGGTTTTCCGCCTGCAGTGCGAATACTCAGCGTTTCTGGCGCACGCGAAGACCTACAGCCCGTGAAGTCGTCGCTCGAGAACATCGAAGGCGTGCGCATCCTAGGAGTTTCTCAGCTCGAAGGCGGGGGTGATAACCGGTTGCTTGCCACCTACCCGTATTCAATCGGGGCCGAAGTGGCCAAGTTGCTGCGCGCCGCTGCCCTGGCACCAACGTTGAGCAAGCGCTACACCAAGAGTGGGCGCATCCAACGCCCGCTAACCATCAAGATGGATGACGCGAAGGTACTCTAGGAACGATGACTGATTCGTTGATTTTCGCTGGCACTCCGTCAAACGCGGCTAGAACGCTGGAGTTTTTGGTTCAGCAGGGTTTCGAAGTGTCGTTGGTCATTACGCGACCTGATGCACCGGTTGGCAGAAAACGAGTTCTAACACCTTCGGCAGTAGCAGCAATGGCCCAAAAACTTGGCATAGATGTTTACAAAACTAAGACCATCGATGACGCAGCTATCGAGAGAATCAATCAAACCGGATGCGACACTGCAGTCGTTGTGGCCTACGGCGCGCTTCTCAAGAAACCTGCGCTCGAGTGCCTTTCGAACGGCTGGTTCAATCTTCATTACAGCCTGCTTCCTAGCTGGCGCGGCGCCGCGCCTGTGCAACACGCGATTCTCGCTGGCGACAAGAGCACTGGTGTGACACTCTTCAAAATCGATCAGGGCTTAGATTCTGGGCCGCTAGTCGCCTCGGTCGCAACAGAGATTCAACCAGGGGAGACCTCTGGCCGGCTCTTGTCTAGACTCACTGAGCTCGGATGCAGCCTGCTCAGTCAAGAACTACCTGGCATTTTGCTCAAGGGCCACCGCCTCGTTGAGCAAGACGCCGCGGTTTCGGTTTCATTGGCACCCAAGCTGTCACGAGAGCATGCACGAATTGACTGGAACCAGAACTCGCGAGTCATCGAACGTAAAGTGCTTGCTATGAACCCAGAACCTGGTGCATGGACACTTCTGAACGGCGAAGCGTTCAAGATTCATGATGCTCGTGAGGTTACAGTGAGTGAAACTGCTGACGTGGGCACCGTTGCTGCAGTTGCTGGCAAGGTAGTTGTTACTTCTGCCGGTGGTGGCATTGAGCTTCTCGAGATTCAACCGGCCGGTAAGAAATCGATGTCAGCAAGCGAATGGGCAAAGGGAGCCGACTTGCCAGTTAGGTTTGATGCATGACCATAGCAATCGCTAGACAGGTTGCGCTTGAGGTCTTGCTTCGAGTTGAAGCCGATGACGCCTATGCCAACTTACTGCTGAATCAACTCTCGACGAACCGGCGGCTCGATTCCCGCAACGCAGGGCTGGCTCAAGAAATCGCCTTTGGGTCACTTAGGCGCAAGAACACCCTTGACGCAATAATCAATGAAGTTTCTAGCCGTCCTGTCGAAGAGCTCGATCCAGGTGTTCGAGCAGTACTTCAACTCGGTGTCTACCAACTGCTCTACACGCGCATCCCTGTTCACGCAGCGTTGAATGAAAGCGTTGAGCAGTCAAAGGCATTTGCCGGTGGCAAGGCATCTGGCTTAGTGAACGCAAGCCTTCGCAAGGTGGCTCAGCAAGATCTTGAACACTGGATGAGCGTGATTCTCACAAAGGCCACGAATGAGACTGAGCGGCTGGCGCTCAAATACGCGCATCCGAGTTGGATAGTTACTTCACTCAAGTTGGCTCTCAACGCCGATGGCAGAGCTTCAGATCTTGAGCACCTCTTAGAGTCCGACAATGAACCAGCACGCGTAAATTTGGTTGCACTCCCAGGGCAGGTTGAAAGTCAGACGCTCGCAGATTTCGAGCAGCACGTAAGTAGCCCAATTGGCTACCTCGCGCCGGCAGGCAATCCTGGCGAGGTTCCTGCGGTCGCTGACGGGTCGATGCGCGTTCAAGACGCCGGCTCTCAACTGGTCGCTTTAGTTGCCGCGCATGCAGCGAAACAAAATGAGAGTTGGCTCGATCTGTGTGCCGGGCCTGGCGGCAAGGCCGTCTTGTTAGCTGCTCTCGCGAAGTCGAGCCATGCGGCGCTGACCTGCGTCGAACCAGCGCCGCACAGAGCTGAATTAGTTCGCAAGGCCTTGGCCGCGTCTGGATTGACGGCAAAGGTTCGGCAACTGGACGGCAGAGAAGTCACTGGATCATTTGACCGCGTTCTAGTTGATGCACCTTGCACCGGACTAGGCGCTCTACGTCGTAGACCTGAGGCCCGTTGGAGAAAGTCTCCGAGCGACTTGAAAGAGCTGAACCTTCTTCAAAAAGAACTAATCGAGTCGGCTTGGTCGGTGCTGAAACCAGGGGGAGTGCTCACATACTCAACCTGCTCGCCGCACCCAAGTGAGACCACCGCAATAGTCGAGCAAGCGCTAAGAAAGTTTGGTGAATCTGCAGAGTTGCTAAACGCGAATTCGATTCTCAGTGAAATCGAACCAAGTTTGCGCTTGAACCCTAACCGCAAAACCGCTCAGCTTTGGCCAGACCGTGATGACACGGATGCCATGTTTATCGCCGTGATTCGCAAGAGCGAAGTAGTCTAGCCCCATGCCAGCGCACATTCATCCGAGCATTCTTTCGGCCGACTTCGTTAACTTCGAGCGCGATTTCACGACCATTTCAGAGGCTGACAGCATCCACGTTGATGTAATGGACGGGCACTTTGTGCCCAACCTAACCTTTGGGCTGCCAATGGTGAAACGTATGCAGCAGATCGCGTCGAGACCGTTAGACGTGCACCTAATGATTGACCGCGCCGATGAGCAGGCGTTGCCCTACGCCGATTTAGGTGTCGCGAGCGTCACATTTCACGCCGAAGCGAGCAATGACATCGTGTCGTTGGCGCGAAGTATTCGAGCTGCTGGGTCAAAGGTCGGCGTTGCAGTCAAACCAGGCACAGCTCTAACAGAGGTGCTTTCGGTGCTCGACGAATTTGACACAATTTTGGTGATGACAGTCGAACCGGGTTTTGGCGGACAACCGCTTATCGAAAGCACCTTAGACAAGGTTGCCGAGGCCGCCAAAGAAATATCGCGCCGAAAACTGAACATCAGACTTCAAGTTGATGGTGGCATAGACATTTCGAACATTTCACGAGTGGCATCACACGGTGCAGACACCTTTGTCGCCGGATCGGCAGTCTTTGCTGCCAGCGACCGGAATCAGCGAATAGAAGAACTTAGATCGCTCGCGAACCAGAGCCTGAGCCAAACAAAATAGCCCCGCAAAGGCTTGTAATCTTAGAAGATGAAATCCTTTGAAACCCTGTTCGAAGATCTGCAGGCCAAGAGCCTCGAGCGACCAGCCGGTTCTGAAACCGTGAAATGGCTTGACGCTGGCGTTCACACCATCGGAAAGAAGATCGTTGAAGAGGCTGCAGAGGTTTGGATGGCGGCAGAGCACGAAGGTAAAGAAAGAACCGTTGAAGAGATTTCTCAGCTTATTTACCACCTGCAAGTACTTATGATTGCCAAAGGCATCTCAGTAGCCGAACTCAACCAGAAACTCTAATGATGCTTAAAGTTGCTATCCCGAATAAGGGAATACTCTCTGAAACTGCACTACTCATGCTCAAGGAAGCGGGCTACGCGATAAGGCGCGACCCTAAAGACCTTCACGTCATTGACAGCAAGCACGACATTGAGTTTTTCTACCTTCGACCACGCGACATAGCAACCTACGTTGGCGAGGGCTCACTCGACGCCGGATTTACTGGCCTAGACCTCTTGAGAGACAGTAGAAGCAAGGCTGTAGCTGTAGCTGATCTTCGTTTTGGTGAATCAACATTTCGATTCGCTGGACCAGTCGGAAAATTCAAGAACATCGCCGAACTAGAAGGCCTACGTGTGGCAACGGCTTACCCGAACTTGGTAACCGATTACCTCGTCGAGAACGGCATTAGCGCAACAGTGGTGCAACTCGATGGTGCGGTTGAGTCTGCGGTTAAGTTGGGCGTAGCCGATGCGGTCGCAGACGTTGTTAGCACTGGAAGCACCTTACGCCTCGCCGGGCTTGATACCTTTGGTCCCGAGATATTGCGAAGCACAGCACAGCTCATCTGCGCGCCCGGAAAAGAAGCACTCACCGAGGTCCTCTTGCGGCGCATCCAAGGGGTTATCGTCGCTCGGGAGTACGTCATTTTTGATTACGACTGTCCGGCAGAGCTCGTAGACCAGGCCAGCATGATTACACCGGGAATTGAGTCACCAACCATCTCGCCACTGCGAGACGAGAGTTGGGTAGCCGTTCGTGCTCTGGTTAAGTCTGAAGACATCAATGCAAAGATGGACGAGCTCTATGCAATCGGTGCTCGCGCCATTCTTGTGAGCGCAATTCACGCGGCGCGCATCTAGTAGCAATGTCGTTAGCCATTCGAATCATTCCTTGTCTAGACGTTGCTGGCGCTCGGGTTGTAAAGGGTGTTAATTTTGAAAATCTTAAAGACGCCGGTGACCCGCTCGAATTAGCTGGTCGTTACTACCAGGCAGGCGCAGACGAACTCACGTTTCTAGATGTGAACGCCACGGTCGAGAACCGCGAGACCATGTATGAACTTGTGAAACAAACAGCTCAGCAAGTTTTTATCCCTCTTACGGTGGGCGGAGGAGTACGCACGGTAGATGACGTAGCACTTTTGTTGGCTGCCGGCGCAGACAAGGTCTCAATTGCCTCGGCGGCGTTGAACAATCCGTCTGTCATCGAGCAAATCGCCTCAAGTTTCGGTAGCCAAGTGTTGGTGCTCTCTCTTGATGCAAAGCGTGGAACTAGCGCTTCGGGTTACATCGCGACGCAAAGCGGCGGGCGAATCGCAACAGACATCGATGCAATCGAGTGGGTAAAACGCGCTTGTGGGCTCGGCATCGGAGAAGTGCTGATCAATTCGATTGACGCAGACGGTACAAAACAGGGCTTTGACACCGCGATGATCGATGCAGTTCTAAAGGTGTCGACAGTTCCTGTCATAGCCTCTGGAGGGGCAGGGGAGATCGACCACTTCGTGCAGGTGGCGGGTTTAGGTGTCGATGCGATTCTTGCTGCATCCGTGTTTCATAATGGCACTTTCACAATCAATCAGGTCAAAGGTGCACTAACTGAGGCTGGCTACGAAGTCAGAGAGGTCGCAAATGCCAACTAGCGACATTGTTTACAACCAAGATGGCTTGGTCTGCGTGGTCGTGCAGTCTGTCTTTGGTCGAGTTTTGATGGTCGCCTGGATGAATGCTGAGGCCCTATCACTCACAGTTAGCACTGGTGTCATGACCTACTGGTCTAGAAGTCGACAAGAGATTTGGGTTAAGGGATCAACATCGGGTAACCAGCAAAAGCTGATAAAACTAGAGCGCGATTGCGATGGCGACGCCTTACTAGCCACCGTTGAAGAGGCCGGTCCAGCCTGCCATAACGGCACGCAATCCTGTTTCGATACCGAAGTCATTTTCGAGGGTGAGAAAGAATGATCAATCTCAGCTTTAGTGAAGTGTTAGCCCTGTCACGAGCTCACAACGTTATACCCATCGTCGAATCGCTCTTCTCTTCGGGCATCACACCTCTTGGAGCTTTCGAGTCGATGACTCAAATGCAGCCTGGTTCATTCCTGCTTGAGTCAGCCGAGCATGGAGTTTGGTCGAGATATTCTTTCGTTGGACTATCGGCCAGAGGTTTTATAAAACAAGAATTTGGCCAGCCTTCACATTGGGTTTCTGAGGCGGGTTTTAGCGCACTACCAAAGGACCTTTCTCAAGAACTGCCTCACGGCGCGCTTGACGCTCTTGAGAGTGTGCAAACGGCTTGGAACAGCCCGTCAATAGGTGATCTTCCGCCACTCACCTCAGGTCTTGTCGGAGCATTGGCGTGGGATAGCGTTCGAGAGGTTGAAAACTTACCGAATCGTAAGCCCATGGCATATGAGGTTCCGGTTATGAATTTCATACAGATGCGCAATCTGCTGGTATTCGATCACCAGCTAAGCCGCATCCAAGTTGTCTCAAACCTGTTTGTTGAAGGCCAAACTGAAGCAGAGCTCAGAGGCGACTATGAGCTCGCAGTTAAACAAATTGCAGAACTAAAGTCACAACTAGCGAAACCCTCCGTTTCTTACCTGGCGGAGACGACCGAAGTGGTGACGTTGGCTGCTAGGTCGAACCAAACAGAGCTAGGTTTCTCGCAGACTCTCACGCAAGCACAGGCGCACGTAGAGGCCGGAGATGTTTTTCAGGTCGTACTGTCACAGCGATTTGACCGCGAAACGCAATCAAGCCCGCTTGATGTTTATCGTGCGCTTAGGTCGATCAACCCAAGCCCTTACATGTACCTCATCAACCTGTCAGACTCGGCTGGCGGCTACTCCATCGTAGGTTCATCGCCGGAAGCACTGGTAAAGGTGTTCGATAACCAAGCAATCATGCATCCAATAGCCGGATCAAAACCACGCGGCAAGACCTTCGAAGAAGACATCGAACTTGCTGACAACCTTTTGTCAGACGAAAAAGAGCGCGCCGAACACCTGATGCTGGTTGACCTTGCAAGAAACGACTTGCTCAAGGTTTGCAACCCAAAGACCGTCAACGTGACCGAGTTCATGAAGATACACAAGTTCAGTCACATTCAACACCTTGTGTCTACAGTTGAGGGCAATCTAAAGCCAAGGTCTTCGGTAGTCGATGTATTCAGGGCAACTTTTCCGGCTGGAACGCTGTCGGGCGCTCCCAAGCCGCGCGCACTTGAGATTATCGATGAACTTGAAGCAGATAACCGCGGCTTGTTCGGGGGAGTAGTTGGATATTTCGATTTCGCAGGTAACGCCGATCTAGCTATTGCAATCCGAACCGCGTTGATGCGCAACGGGGTCGCTCACGTACAGGCCGGAGCCGGCATTGTGCTTGATTCCAACCCAACGAGTGAATTCAACGAGACAAAGAGCAAGGCTGCGGTAATTTTGCACGCGATTGATCTTGCAGACTCCCTAAGGCGAATCTAATTGACCCTCAAGCGTTTGACCTACGCGTCAATGGCACTACTAGCAACTGTGGCTATCTTGGCTATCCAGCCATGGTTCGAGGTCGATCTGGTGACAGGTACCGATCTTTTTATTGAGGGAACCGCCGTTTACCCAGCCATTTCGGCGGCCCTCTTTGTAGACATCCTCGCCATTGCGCTTTTCTTATACCTTCAGAGTCGATGGGGAGCAATCTTTCTAATTGCGGCTGCCATCGCCTTAGTGTGGTCGCTGCTTCCTACGGTTGCTGTTTTCTTGGGAGCTGAAGCATCTGCGCTTGAGCCCTTCATCGCTAAGTCAACAGGCATCGCTAACTGGGTAGCTCAGTTGGATGAAGTCGTACTGAGCCACCAAACTACATTCAGCGGCTTGGGCGCCGTCGCCCTAGCGACGGTTGTCACATTGCTTCAGATTTACACCGCACTTGTTGCCATGAAGCGCTTCACAAGCAAGAAGCGGCAGCGAACATCCGGTGATGCGGGTAATACCCGCTCTGTGCGAGAAAACACGGATGACCTGGACGCCGCGCTTTGGCAAGAGACGAATCCGAACCACAACTAAACTAGAGATATCTAGAGAGGGCAAAATGACTTCAGAACACCCAAGCGACCCTGGACACGGCGACTCGATTGCCGCCTGGGTAGCGGTAATCATTATCATCATCGCTTCGGGAGTAGCCACCTGGGCCTACTACTTCGACATGTTTGAGCTCGTTTGGGCTTCGGGTGTTGTAGTTGTTCTAGGTGTCGTTGCTGGATTCGTTCTGGCTCGCATGGGCTACGGAATCAAAGGCAAGCGCTAGAGATTCGTGCTTGAAGACCTCTACGCCGGCGCAGCACAAGACTCTGAACGCCGCAGAAGCACACTAACTTCAGGTCAACTCGAAAACATCGTTGCAGGTATGCAACCCGCAGTCGACGCACTCCAAGCATTAGCGCCTCGGGAGCGCGTGCATGTTTTGGCAGAAATCAAGCGCGCGAGTCCATCCAAGGGACCACTGGCGCAAATCGAAGATGCCGCAGGTTTGGCAAGAATTTACGAACACCACGGAGCCTCCGCGATTTCTGTACTCACCGAAGAACGAAAGTTCAAGGGGAGCCTAAGAGATCTTGAAGCGGTTCGCGCTGCAGTGAACGTTCCGTTGCTCCGAAAAGACTTCATTTCGAACGAATATCAGTTACTCGAAGCCAGAGCGTCGGGGGCTGACATTTTCTTGCTGATTGTCGCTGGACTAGACGTCGCGACACTTGCGCGGCTTAAAACCTTTGGTGAAAGCCTTGGCATGACGGCCTTCGTCGAAACACACTCTGGCGAAGAACTCAAAGTTGCCAGCGATTTAGGCGCGAGCCTGATTGGCGTCAATGCTAGAGACTTGACCACCTTCGAAACCGATAGGAACCTGTTCGCTAAGTTAGTGCACGAGTTTCCGTCCGGAGCTATCAAAGTTGCTGAAAGCGCAGTGCGTGAAGTGGCGGATGTCACGGCCTACCGACAAGCTGGAGCCGATGTAGTTCTTATTGGCGAGGCCTTGGTCACCGGTGACCCAGCATCTCGGCTCGATGAATTCTTGAACGCCTAATCGATTTAGGATTGAACCTATGACTCAGTTGCGTGAACAAGTAGGACCCTACTTTGGTGAATTTGGTGGCCGATTCGTGCCCGAGTCGCTTATTGCCGCCCTCGATGAGCTCGAAAGCACCTATCTGAAGGCTAAGGCTGACCCAGAATTTGTACTCGAGTTAGCAGAGCTGCACAAAACTTACACCGGCAGACCGAGCATCATTACTGAGGCTAAGAGATTTGCATCGCACGCAGGTGACATTCGAGTTTTTCTAAAGCGTGAAGACCTGAACCACACAGGTTCTCACAAAATCAACAACGTTTTGGGTCAAGCCCTTCTGGCAAAACGGATGGGAAAAACTCGCATCATCGCTGAAACCGGCGCTGGCCAGCACGGAGTGGCGAGCGCGACCGCGGCGGCGCTCTTCGGCCTGGAGTGTGTGGTCTACATGGGTGAAGTCGACACCGAGCGCCAAGCGCTCAACGTGGCTCGAATGAAACTTCTTGGCGCAACGGTGATTGCCGTAAAGACTGGCTCACGCACGCTAAAGGACGCCATCAACGAGGCACTCCGCGATTGGGTAACCAACGTAGAAAACACCCACTACCTACTCGGTACGGTCGCAGGGCCACACCCGTTCCCAACAATGGTTCGAGATTTTCACTCGATTATCGGCAACGAAGCTAGGGCGCAGATGATCAACGATTACGGCACCTTGCCAACTGTTGTTGCGGCGTGTGTTGGCGGCGGCTCAAATGCGATTGGTATCTTCCACGCTTTCCTCGATGACCAGGATGTTCGTCTGCTCGGATTCGAGGCAGCTGGCGACGGCATGGGAACTCCAAGACACGCTGCAACACTAAACTACGGCAAACCCGGAGTGCTACACGGCGCCCGCTCTTACATGCTTCAAGACGAAGATGGCCAAACGCTAGAGAGCCACTCGATCAGCGCAGGACTCGACTACCCGGGCGTAGGGCCGGAACACTCATGGCTGAAGGACCTTGGACGCGCGGAGTATCGAGGAATCTCTGACGACGAGGCCATGCAAGCGCTTCGCCTGTTGAGTCAAACTGAGGGAATTATTCCGGCGATCGAGACAGCACACGCTCTGGCTGGTGTGCTCAAGCTTGGAAAAGAGCTTGCTCCCGGAAGTTCAGTGCTGGTAAACCTAAGTGGTCGCGGTGACAAAGACATGGAAACCGCAGCCCGCTACTTTGGATTGCTGGGGGAGTAATAGTGAGCAAAGTTGAAGAGGCCTTCGCAGCCAACAGGGCTTCTGGCAAAGACACGCTAATTGGATATTTTCCACTTGGTTTTCCGACCCTAAGCGAATCGGTAGAGGCCGCCGTTGCCATGGCCGAAGGCGGCGTTGACATACTCGAGTTGGGCATCCCTTATTCAGACCCAGTTATGGACGGGCCGGTAATTCAAGAAGCAACAGAGCAAGCTCTGGCCAATGGTTTCAAGCTAAAGCAAACATTCGAGGCGGTCAGAGAAGTGGCAGAACGCACCGGGATTCCTGTTCTAGTCATGACTTACTGGAACCCGGTCATGCAATACGGCGTTGAAGAATTCGCCAAATCTCTTAAGCAAGCAGGTGGAGCAGGCATGATCACGCCAGACCTGATTCCTGACGAGGCTTCTGAATGGCTTGAAGCTGCAGAGCAGAACGATCTAGATCGAGTTTTCCTTGCAGCTCCAACCTCTTCAGCCGAGCGTGTTCAGAATGCCGCCAAACTAAGCCGTGGTTTTGTTTATGCCGTATCAACAATGGGTATAACTGGGGCAAGAGACGAAGTCGACTCACTGGCTCGTGGTGTGGTTGCTGCGGTTCGAGACACGGATGTTCCTGCGAACGTAGCCGTCGGTATTGGTATCTCAACCGGAGAGCAGGCATCAGCAGTCAACGATTACGCAGATGGCGCCATCATCGGCAGCGTCTTCGTGAAGGCTTATAGCCAAGGTGGCCTGCCGGAATTGAAACGAACCGTTGCAGAAATAGAATCGAAAATGAACAAGGGACGTAAATGACCATCGCAAACTTCTTTGCATCAATTCCAAGCCCAGCCGAATCTACGATTGACCTTGGTTTCGCGCGCATCCACTATTACGCACTGTTTATTCTGCTCGGTATAGCCGTTGCTGTTTATTGGTCTAACCGCAGATTAGTAAAGCGCGGCGGAGAGAGCGGTCTGATGCTTGACGTCGCCATCTGGGCTGTTCCTTTCGGCATTGTCGGCGCTCGGCTTTTTCACGTTGCTACTCATCTGAGTGACTACGTCGGCGAGGGCAAAGACCTGCTCAAGATTCTTTACGTCTGGGAAGGTGGCCTCGCCATCTACGGTGGGCTTATCTTCGGTGTCTTGGGAGCTTACCTAGGCGCTCGTCAAGCTAATCTGAAGCTTCTCTCAGTGGCAGATGCACTAGCGCCGGCAGTTCTCTTGGCTCAGGCCATTGGTCGCTGGGGAAACTACTTCAACCAAGAACTATTCGGCAAGCCAACAGACCTGCCTTGGGCTATTCAAATTGATGCCCCAAATCCGGCAATCCCCGGCGGGTGGCTCACAGAACAGACATTCCACCCAACCTTCTTCTACGAGTTTCTCTGGTCGGTAGCCGGTGTTGTCATTCTTCTTCTCCTCGAACGCCGCATGAACCTTAGGTGGGGTCGAATGTTCGCCGCCTACCTGATTTACTACTCCGTTGGTCGTTTCTGGATCGAAGACTTGAGAATTGATCCAAGTGACGTTCTTTTCGGTTTGAGAACCAATCAGTGGAGCGCTGTAGCTGGTGTTCTTATTGGTATCGCTCTCATTATTTGGTCTCGAAAGCGTCATCCGGGAGTTGAGGAATCGGTGTACAGCTCTGGGCCCGAAGCGAAGGCAAAAGACGCCTAAACTGAGATAAACTTTTTCAGCAGCACTGAAGTACGCGGTTATCTGATCGCGTAGTAAATGGGCCAAGGTTGTCCCTACGATCATTCGTTAGGAGTTCAACATGCCCGTATCGCCATTCGAGCGCTTTTCAACAGCGCCGTCAGCCCACGGACTATACGACCCTAGCCGCGATCGGGACGCCTGTGGTTTAGCTATGGTTGCCACTCTACGAGGCACCGCAGGTCACGACATCGTCGAAACCGCCTTGAACGCACTTCGCAACCTTGAACATCGAGGAGCAGTCGGCTCTGACGCAGGTACGGGTGACGGTGCCGGAATTCTGACCCAGCTTCCGCATGCGTTCTTTCAATCAAACGTTGCTTTCGCGCTACCTGACAGCGGCGCTTACGGGGCAGGCATCGTCTTTCTAGATAAAGACTCCGACTACCAAGCCTTCCAAGCAGGTTTTGAAGCTCTCGCGAAAGATGAGCAACTTACGATTATCGGCTGGCGCGACGTTCCGGTTAATCCTGAGGTTCTGGGCGATTTGGCAAGAAACGCGATGCCATCGATCGTTCAGGTGTTCGTTACCGGTGACCAACGTGAAATGGCCTTGGAGCGCGCTCTGTACAGGCTGCGCAAACGTTCCGAAGCGACATTAGGCGCGTACCACCCTTCACTGTCTTCTAAGACAATGGTCTACAAGGGCATGGTCACCACGCTGCAGCTTGAACCTTTCTACCCAGATTTGAGCGATGAAAAGTTCGCCTCGACACTCGCCTTAGTTCACTCCCGTTTTTCGACAAACACTTTTCCGTCTTGGCCTCTAGCGCACCCATTCAGGCTGATTGCTCACAACGGTGAAATCAACACGGTCAAAGGCAACCGAAACTGGATGTCTGCCCGTTCATCTCAGTTAGCTAGCGAGGCGCTGGGAGACTTGAAACCGCTTCTGCCTATCGTCACAGCCGGGGGATCAGACTCGGCTTCTTTCGACGAGGTTTTAGAACTGCTTTACCTCGGAGGGCGAAGCCTGCCCCACGCCATGATGATGATGGTTCCCGAAGCTTGGGAAAAGCACACCGACATGGACGAGGATCGAAAGAACTTCTACGAGTACCATTCGATGCTCATGGAGCCTTGGGATGGACCAGCCGCCGTAATCTTTACCGACGGCTCAATGGTTGGCGCGACACTCGATCGCAATGGCCTGCGACCAGGTCGCTACGTGGTTACCGAAGACGGCTTGGTTATTCTCGCCTCTGAAATTGGTGTTGCTGACATTGACCCAGCGAAGATCGTTCGTAAAGGTCGCCTGCAGCCGGGCAAGATGTTCCTCGCCGACACTGCAAACGGTCGCCTAATCGACGATGAAGAAATCAAGGCCGAAGTGGCAGCACTCGAACCTTGGGGAACGTGGCTCGCCGAGAACCGCATCGAATTGACTTCACTGCCTGAGCGCGAGCACATCGCACACACATCTGCTTCGGTGAACCGCAGACAGCGAACGTTTGGCTACACCGAAGAGGAATTGCGCATTCTGCTTGCACCGATTGCTCGAACTGGCGCAGAGCCAATCGGAGCCATGGGTTCAGATACACCAATCGCCGCACTCAGCGACCGCCCAAGAGTTTTGTTCGACTACTTTGTACAGCAGTTTGCCCAGGTCACCAACCCACCTCTAGACAGCATCCGTGAAGAAGTAGTCACATCACTCGGCACTGGGCTTGGTCCAGAGCGAAACCTCCTGACAGCCACGCCAGAGCACGCTCAGCAAATAACCCTAGATTTCCCTGTGCTCGACAACGACGAACTGGCGAAGATCAAGCACATCGAGTCAAAGCCCGGCGTCGGCAAATCGCAGACCATTAAGGGTCTTTATCGCATGGATGCCGGTTCCGAGGGTCTTGGTTCCCGCATCCGCGAAATCTTTGAAGAAGTCGACGCTGCAATTTCTGCTGGCGTGACCTACTTGATCCTTAGCGACCGAGACAGCAACCGCGACCTTGCGCCAATCCCTTCGCTTCTTCTTA
>JBDLUM010000101.1:0-10265 GCA_039805305.1 Actinomycetota bacterium | reverse complement strand
CCACCGAGTGACCTGCGACAGCATTGAAGCCAGAACCGAGTTCAAGAGCCGATGCGATGCTTGCTGCCACGATTAGTGGCTGTGCGACGGCGGTGTCTCTGATTGTGTCTGCATCGCTCTCGGTGCCGTGTTTGGCAATGTCGATGCCAGATGCCTCAGAGAGTGAAGAGACCACAGAGGCAAACGAGTCAAGCTCTAACCAAGGCTGCAGAAAACCTGGAGTTTGACTTCCTTGACCTGGGCAGAGAACGACCAACATCTTGTTTGCTTCCTTAGGTTTCTCGTAATAGAACTAAGCGTCGCCGCCGACCGAACCGCTGGTGCCGGCAGTTACGTCGTGAAGTCGGTAGCGCTCGATTGCTTGTGCAGGAACCGATGCGTCCATCTCGCCACGTGCAACGAGCTGTTCAAGCACTCGAACCACGATCGATGGGCCGTCAATCTTGAATGCCCGTCGAGCTGCAGCGCGAGTGTCAGAAAAGCCAAAGCCGTCTGCACCAAGGGTTGCATAGTCACCCGGCACCCACTGGCGAATCATGTCTGGCACCGAGTGGGTGTAGTCGCTGACCGCCAAGAATGGACCCTGTGCTCCTTCGAGCTTCGAAGTCACATAAGGCTTTGCGTAGTTCACACCTGGGTTCAAGAACACTGCCTCATCGTGTGCGAGTCCGTCGCGTCGAAGCTCTGACCAAGAGGTAACCGACCAAATGTCAGCCGAAACCCCCCAGTCGTCTTGAAGCAGCTGCTGGGCTTCGTAGGCCCAAGGCACTGCTACACCGGATGCGAGAATCTGGGCCTTGGTGCCACCATGCTCATTGCGGCTTAGGTTGTAGATTCCGCGAATGATTCCGTCAACATCCACGTTCTCAGGTTCAGCTGGCTGAACGTAAGGCTCGTTGTAAACAGTCACGTAGTAAATGACGTTCGGGTCTGGGTGGTTACCGCCATACATGCGCTCGATACCCGAACGCATGATGTGACCGATTTCGTAACCGAAGGCCGGGTCGTAGCTGATCACCGCGGCGTTGGTTTGAGCAATCACAGGGGAGTGGCCATCGGCGTGCTGAAGACCTTCACCGGTTAGCGTGGTGCGACCAGCTGTTGCGCCGATGAGGAAGCCTCGAGCCATCTGGTCTGCTGCAGCCCAAATTGAGTCGGCGGTTCGCTGGAATCCGAACATCGAATAGAACACATAGATCGGAATCAGGGGCTGACCCTGGGTTGCATAAGACGTGCCGATTGCGGTGAATGCGGCAACCGAACCTGCTTCGTTGATACCCGTGTGCAAAATCTGACCGGCTGGCGACTCTTTATAAGAGAGCAGAAGGTCGCGGTCTACCGATAGGTAGTGCTGACCGTTGGGGTTGTAGATCTTTGCGGTCGGGAAGAACGCATCCATACCGAACGTGCGTGCTTCATCTGGGATGATCGGCACTAGGCGCTGGCCGAAATCTGGCGCGCGCAACAGGTCTTTGAGTAGGCGAACGAAGGCCATGGTGGTGGCAACCTCTTGGGTTCCTGAACCACCCTTCGCTACGTCGTAGACCTTTGCTTCAGGCAGGGTGAAGTCGACATACTTCGAACGACGCTCAGGCAGGTATCCGCCTAGTTCGCGGCGACGCTCGTGCATGTACTGAATCTCTGGCGCATCGTGGCCTGGGTGGTAGTACGGCGGCTGGTACGGGTTCTCTTCGAGCACTGCATCCGAGATTGGAACACGCATTTCGTCGCGGAAGCCCTTTAGGTTCTCTAGCGTCAGCTTCTTCATCTGGTGGGTTGCGTTGCGACCCTCGAAGCTCTTTCCAAGACCGTAACCCTTGATGGTCTTCGCCAAAATGACAGTCGGCTGACCCTTGTGTTCCATTGCCGCTTTGTAGGCTGCGTAAACCTTGCGGTAGTCGTGGCCACCGCGCTTTAGCGCCCAGATTTGGTCGTCGGTCATGTCGGCTACGAGTGCAGCGGTGCGAGGGTCACGGCCGAAGAAGTTTTCGCGCACGAACGCGCCATCTTCGGTCTTGTAGGTCTGGAAGTCACCGTCTGGGGTGTTGTTCATCAGGTCGATTAGAGCGCCGTCTACGTCACGGGCTAGTAGGTCGTCCCATTCGCGACCCCAGATGACCTTGATCACGTTCCAACCGGCACCTCTGAAGAAGGCTTCGAGTTCTTGAACGATCTTGCCGTTTCCGCGAACCGGACCATCAAGACGCTGCAGGTTGCAGTTGACCACGAAGGTCAAGTTGTCTAGGCCGTCGTTGGCAGCAAGCTGAAGAGCACCGCGTGACTCGACTTCGTCAAGCTCGCCGTCGCCCAAGAATGCCCAGACGTGCTGCTGAGATGCATCTTTGAAACCGCGCTCGGTTAAGTAGCGGTTTGCCTGAGCCTGGTAAATCGCGTTGATTGGGCCGATACCCATCGATACGGTTGGAAACTGCCAGAAGTCTGGCATCAGACGTGGGTGCGGGTAAGAGCTCAAGCCACCGCCCGCGTGTGAACGCTCCTGGCGGAAACCGTTTAGCTGGTCTTCTGAAAGACGACCCTCGAGGAAGGCTCGAGCGTAAGGGCCAGGCGATGCGTGACCTTGAATGAAAATCTGGTCGCCGCCAGAGGCGTGGTCTTGGCCTTTGAAGAAGTGGTTGAAACCAACTTCGTAAAGTGAAGCCGACGAAGCGAAGGTAGAGATGTGACCGCCAACGCCAACGCCTGGGCGCTGGGCTCGGTGCACAAGCATTGCTGCGTTCCAGCGCATCCACGCACGGTAGGTGCGCTCAATCTGTTCGTCTCCCGGAAACTCTGGCTCTGCCTCGGTAGGGATGGTGTTGATGTAGTCGGTGTTAGGTGAGGTTGGAACTCCGAGTTGAAGCTGCTGGGCACGGGCCATCAAGCGCTGCATGATTTCGCGGGCGCGTTCACGGCCCTGAACCTTGGTTAGTGCGTCGAGCGACTCAAGCCATTCGGCAGTTTCTTGTGGATCTTGATCCGGCTTGTTGAGCTGGTATGGATCGTTGTTGTTCAGCGACACCGACATCCTCTTTCGTGGGGGATGGAAACAAAGCATTGAGGACATGGGTTTTGTCCTCGGTCAAGTTTATTCGTGTTCGGGAAGATTATTCGCTCGGGATACATTTGAGATTAAGAAATCGGAAGGGAATATTCATGAGCACTTTAATCGGCGACCACGCACCAGACTTCTCGCTCGCCAACCAATTTGGCGAAACAGTCACTCTCAGCGACTTCAGGGGCAAGAAAAACGTAGTCGTCGTGTTCTACCCGCTTTCTTTTTCGGGCATTTGCACCGGTGAGCTTTGTGAACTACGCGACAATTTCGCCTCGTTTGCATCAGCCGACGTCGAACTGCTCGCGATTAGCGTTGACAGCAAGTACGTGCAGAAAGCCTTCGCCGAGCAAGAGGGCTACAAGTTCAGCGTGCTAGCCGACTTCTGGCCACACGGCGGCGTTGCCAAAGACTACGAGGTTTTCCTCGACGAGCACGGTTTCGCAACTCGCGCCACCTTCGTGATCGACAAGCAGGGCATCCTAGTTTCGAAGTTTGTTACTGCTCCAGGTCAGGCTCGTTCGCTCGATGAATACAACAAGGCTCTAGCCACTCTCTCGGCATAGAACACCTTTCGATTAGCCAACCGTTCAAACTTGCGGTATGGTTTTAGACGTTGATGTGCTTGCACATTCAACGGGCCTTTAGCTCAGTTGGTAGAGCGCCACGCTTACACCGTGGATGTCATCGGTTCGAGCCCGGTAGGGCCCACAATCTCGAACAAGTCGCAAGACGCGACCTGTGATGGTCGTGGGTAGGATTTCCATTATGGATGATTCCGAACTTGTCCCACCCTCTCGTTTGTCGATGACAGACGATGAGTTAGAAGCAGCTGTAGAACGAGCCAAAGCTGGCCCAGACGGACTCATGGCGGCAATCGTGTTGCTCGAGGAGCAAGCCCAACTTCGCGCAATTGATGACGCAAACTTCGCCGCATTTGCATCCAAGAATCAGTCACAAAATCAAGCGGATGCTCTGCCTGAGCCGGCAGCTGAAGCACCTGCCGTCGAACCAGCAGCCGAACCCGCTTACGCACCAATCTCCGAATCTGCTTACGAACCCGTAGTCGAACCTGCTTACGAACCCGTAGTCGAACCTGCTTACGAACCAACCACAGCTAGCCAGGCTTCGTCCGATTTTGATGCTCTGCTCGGTGCGGCGATCGAGGATGACGGAGATGAACTTTTCTCAGACACCGACTTTTCTGTCACCGGAACACTTGCGCAAATCGTTGACCAAGTAAACGACGATTTCTCAAAGCCTCAAGACGAGCTGGCACCCGAAATAGACGATCTAGAAAATTCTGAGCCAAACACACCAAGCCCAGCACCTGTCTCAGCATTTGACTCAGCCTTTCCAGAAAGCGCTTCAAACCGCAGCGAAGTTTCAAGCGAGTCAAAGCCGGCCCTAAGCACAAACGCTGATTCAAAGCCTGCCTCAAATCGCTTTTGGGTTGCTATGTCGCTCTTGCTGCCGTCTTCTCTTGCCGCCCTACTTTCTCTAGAAACGGCTAGCGGAATGGGTCGCGATTACCAGATCGATATTTCGCACTTTTACGGCCTCGCCTTAGGTGTGCTGCTCAGCTCGGTTCTTGGTCTACTGGTTAGTAAGGGCTCGAGGCTGGGTTCAGGTTCAACAACTTTCATGTCTCGACCGACCTTTGGAGTCTTCGGCGCCATAATCGCCCAGGTTGCACCGTTTCTATTCAAGTTCGGGTTCATCGCGGTCGTTCTGATCGAGCTCATCTCGCGCAGCTGGCTTGTTGCTGCTCAGGTTGACCCTTCTGTCATGGGGCTGTCAATTGCCGAACCCGTAATGGTTCTGGCGGCACTAGCCATCGCGCTCGTGCTGCTGTTCGTTGGCAAGCTAAATGTCTGGGTTTCAAGAATTGCGGCAGTGGCAATCTTTGCGGGAATTGCCGCGCTTGCTGTTGCAAACATCAACCTTGGTCTACCTGTTGCGCCATACAACGCCCTCAGCGTGTTGGAAATCGCCATACAAACCTGCATTGTCTACCTGGTCGTGCAATTAGTCTTTGGTCTGGTCGCACCTAAAGTCGCCGCATCTAAATCGATTGGCTGGTTCGCCTACGTAGCTGTCAACATGCTTCTGCCAATGGTCTTCATCGCCCTTCTTGCGCTGACGCGATACAGGTCTGAAGAAACTGCTTTTCTAGGTTCGGTTGTCTTTCTAGTCGCCGGTTTCGTTGCGTTGGCCGTTCTATTGCACTCAACGATAAAAAGCATCGCAATAGTCTTCATCAAGCAGGTTTGGATTCGCTACGCCATTGCGTCTTCGCTGACCATTGGTGCCGCGTTGTTTGTAAAAACCTATCTCGTTTACCCACCGCTACTTTTGATTTGGTTAGCCGTTCCGGCATCCGCAACTGTCTTCGCGGTGCTGGGCGATCAGCTCTCGCGTCGGTTTAGCTATCACGAGGTTTCCTTGGCTCGCGGCTACGGTTTCTATGGCCGCGTTTCGACCTTGAATCTCAGCGGCGTTTTGATTGGTTCTGCCTTGGGTCTAGGTCTGAGCGAGGGATTCTCTTGGTCGGCTCAAGTTGTCGATGCGCCTTACAACGTGCTCGGACCATTGACTGGTGTCGTTGCCTCGGCGCTTTTCGCCTTTGCTTGGACTGCTTCGGTTGGGCGCATCAGAGTTCTGAAACAAGAGACCGAGATAGAAAAAGTCGCCCGACGCAAAAATGAACTCGCTGGAATTGACGAGATTGTTGGCCTACCTTGATTCAGCTTTCGCAGATCTCAGAAACTTTTGAATCACTCTGGCCCGCTTCTGGGGCAGAGCCTTGGGACGCGCCTGGTTTTGTGACCAGCCACTCGGATGCGCTCACGGGCGTTCTGCTTACCGTTGACGTCACCGGGCCGGTGTTAGCCGAGGCTCGCGCCAAAGGTTGCAACCTGGTTGTTGCCCACCATCCTTTTTTGCTAAAAGGCACTCAAGATGTCAACCACGATTCACTTAAGGGGTCGGTGCTTTCGTTTGCGATAAAGAATTCAATCGCGATCTTTGCTGCCCACACCAATGCCGACATTGTTGAAGATGGCGTTAGCGATGCTATTGCCAAGAAACTCGGATTGACTGACATTTCGCCGTTGGTCGCAACCACCGAGTCTGTTGGTCACGGTCGAATTGGCCGATTGGCGCATCCGATGCAGTTGCAGAAATTCGCGGCGCTAGTTGCCGAAGTTATGCCCTTTTCGGCAAGAGGCGTTGTGGTCGCCGGCGATCCAGACCAAGTGATCTCAACGGTGGCATTGTGTGGCGGCGCTGGTGATTCGTTTATTGATGCCGCGATTGCTTCTCAGGCCGACGTGTATGTCACCTCAGATCTGAGACACCACCCAACGCTCGACGCAACCCTAACGCCGCGCGAGAAAGCTCTCGCACTGGTCGACGTTTCGCACTGGGCCGCAGAGTCACTGTGGCTCGAATCAGCAGCAAGGTCTATCAAAAATGCACACGAAGGTGTGCCCGTCCATGTTTCCGAGGTAGTTACCGACCCTTGGGTTTTTTCAATCAACCGAGGAGAGTAATGAAGGTTCCACACGCACATCAAGAAGTAATGTTGCAGGTTGCAAGGCTAGACCTCGAGCTTGAAGCGCTTTCATCACGTGTTGCCGAGTTGCAAACCGGCGCACACCTAGACGCTCTTCGCACCAACCTTTTTGCGGCCAGCTCAAGAATGCTCGAGCAGCAGACTCAACTCGAAAACCTTCAACAGGAGCTTCGCAAACTTGAGGCTGACATCGAGCTTGTAGACAAACGCATCGAACTTGATAAGCAAAGACTTAGCTCAACAAGTTCGTCAAAAGATGCTGAAGGTATTTCTAGCGAGTTGCGATCACTTGCTTCCCGCAAGTCGAACCTCGAAGACCAAGAGCTCGAAATCATGGAGCAAGTCGAACAGGTTTCGGCGCATGTCGCCACTGAGAGCGGCACACGATCAACCTTGTCTGCAGAGCTTGCCGAAGCCGAGGCGGCACTCGCTGGAGACATCACGAAGCTTGCTTCGAAAATCTCGATCGTTGAAACCGAGCGAGCTGCCAAGTTCGCAATCCTTACCGAAGAAGCAGCCAGCCTTTTCACTAAGAAGGCGAGTCGAGGCATCCCAGTGGCCGCACTAAAGGGTCGCGACTGTGACGCTTGCAGAATCGGTCTCACCTCGAGCGCTTACGAAGACGTCGTTGCAACTCCGGCCGACGAGATTGCCACCTGTCCTAACTGTCAGGCGATTCTGGTTCGATGAACAAGCCCGATGCGCTAATCATTGAAGCCGATGGCGGTTCTCGTGGTAACCCTGGGCCATCTGGTTCGGGTGCGATTGTTGTCGATGCTGCTACCGGATTAGTAATTCGAGAAATTTCTGAGTTCATCGGCATCGCTACCAACAATGTTGCGGAGTACCGTGCGTTGAAGGCAGCACTAGAAGAGGTTCACCGAATTAACCCTCTTGCCAAGGTGCGCGTTCGCATGGACAGCAAGCTCGTTATCGAGCAGATGTCTGGCAATTGGAAAATCAAACACCCAGACATGCGGGCACTTGCAATCGAAGTGCAGCAACTCACGGCTGGCCTGAACATCAGTTACGAATGGATTCCCCGCGAAGAGAATTCGAGGGCGGATGCACTAGCGAACAAAGCCATGGATGAAACGGCAAACGCCATCGTCGACACCACAGTGTCGCCAATACCCGCGATGGTTGCAGAGTTCAACGGTGAACTACCAAGTTCAGTTCGCGCACCTGGTCACGTCACCGAGCCGCTTACGACACTGGTGTTAGTTCGGCATGGGAGAACGTACCTAACCGAAACCAAGCGCATTTCTGGTAGCGGGGGAGAGAATCCTGGTTTGAGTGATCTAGGGCGCCAGGATGCCCACCACGCCTCGCTCGAGTTGGCTAAGTTGGGCACCTCTGGCCCATACGCCCACATCGAGCCGATTTCGGCAATCATCTCTAGCCCGATACAACGCGCGGTAGACACGGCAAACATCTTGTCGAACGCAGTTCACCGCGCCGTTGCGCTCGAGCCGAACATCCAAGAGATCTCTTTCGGCGAGTGGGATGGTCACACGAACGAAGAGGTAGCCGATAAGTGGCCCGAACTCTTCGAGCAGTGGCGAGGTTCATTCACCGTCTCACCGCCAAACGGTGAGAGCCT
Source organism: Actinomycetota bacterium (assembly GCA_039805305.1). Classification (GTDB taxonomy): domain Bacteria; phylum Actinomycetota; class Actinomycetes; order Actinomycetales; family Microbacteriaceae; genus Rhodoluna. Next base: position 2,033 of record JBDLUM010000101.1, on the reverse strand, counting down.
CGAAGCTTTTGACGATCGAGTTCTTGCCGGGCTAGACAACATTCTTAGCGAATACTCGGGCCGAACAATTGCGGTTGTGGCGCACGTGATGCCGATTCGCGGCATTATTCGGGCCGCGATCGGTGGCGGAATCGAGTCTTATTGGAACCAGCAGGTTGCGCCTTGTTCGATTACGATTCTGCGACTTTGGGGCAGGCAGGCAACTGAGGTTGTGACCATCAACGCAACCCACCATCTCGCTTAGACCTGAACCTCTTCTTTGTCTGCTGTTCTGGCTGCTGTATCGTTCTAAGTGGATGGGTTGGCCAGACGATCGCGGCAGCAATGTCGAGGAACGTCCGGGCTCCAAAGAGCATGATGGTGGGTAACACCCACTCGGGGTAACCCGCGAGAAAGTGCAACAGAAAGCAGACCGCCACGAAAGTGGTAAGGGTGAAACGGTGGTGTAAGAGACCACCAGCGGTTCGGGTAACCGAGCCGGCTAGGTAAACCTCGTCAGGAGCAAGACCAAATATGTTGGAGCATAGAGCGGCTCGCTCTTTCCAACGGGTAGGTTGCTAGAAGTTGTCGGTAACGGCAACTCCAGATAGATGATCGTCACCTCGCAAGAGGTACAAAACCCGGCGTATCGGCCGGCCCATCCACCTTCTTAGTCGTCGCGCCCTTTATAGGCGAGGGCTGCAGCGCCGATGATGCCAGCACTGTTTCGGGTTGTCGCTGGAATGATTTCGGTCTTTAGGTTTAGCAATGGCAAGAAGTTTTCATGTTCTTTGCTCACGCCACCTCCGACGATGAACAAATCTGGCACCAACAAGGCCTCAAGTCTTGAATAGTACTTTTGTAGGCGTTCGGCCCACTGTTCCCAGCTGAGATTCTCACGCTCTTTTGCAGAAAAAGAAGCTTTGGTCTCCCAGTCGACACCTTCAATTTCGATGTGTCCGAGCTCTGAGTTGGGCACTAGTTCGCGGTTGTACAAGATAGCGGAGCCGATACCAGTGCCGAGAGTGGTCAGTATGACTAAGCCTTTGCGTTTTCTAGCCGCACCGAACTTGACCTCCGCCACACCTGCTGCGTCTGCGTCATTGATCACGTGCACGTGACGCCCAAGTCGCTTCTCAAAAAGAGCATCTGCATCAAGGCCGATCCACTCTTCTGAAATATTTGCAGCTGACATCGTGTACCCGTGTTGCACGACTGCCGGAAAACAAATTCCAACCTCAAGATTTGAAGAACCGCCAAGGTCTTTGATTACTTGGCCTACAACATCTGCGATGTCTTTTGGTCGCCCACCCTGCGGTGTGCCGTAGCGCACACGTTCCGAAGCGAGGCGCCCCTCTTTTAGGTCTACAATCGCACCTTTGATTCCAGTGCCACCGATGTCGATGCCAATTGCCTTCTTACTCACGTTCACTCCTAAGCCAGGGTCAAAATGTCATAGCCGTCTTCTGTGACGACCAATGTGTGTTCAAACTGTGCGGTGATGCTCTTGTCGCGGGTGGTGACGGTCCAACCGTCATCCCACATGTTCCACTGGTGGGTTCCGAGAGTCAGCATTGGCTCGATCGTGAAAACCATGCCAACCTGCATTTCATCGCTGTAGCGGTCGGTGTCATAGTGGGGAATGATCAACCCAGAGTGAAATGCTTCGCCGATCCCGTGACCCGTGAAATCTCTCACCACACCGTAGTTGAAGCGTTTAGCGTAAGACTCGATGGCGCGACCAATAACATTTACTTCACGTCCTGGCTTGACGGCCATGAGCCCGCGATTTAGGGCCTCGCGAGTTCGCTCGATAAGGTCAGAAACCTCGGAACTCACTTGACCTACCGCGAAGGTTTGATTGCTGTCGCCATGAAAGCCATCAAGAAACGCAGTTACATCGACGTTAACGATGTCTCCATCTTCGAGAACTGTGTCATCGGGGATGCCGTGACAGATGACCTCGTTCACAGAAGTGCAGCACGATTTCGGATAGTTTCTGTAGCCAAGTGTGCTTGGATAAGCGCCGTGATCGAGAACGTATTCGTGCACAA
>JBDLUM010000100.1:0-14668 GCA_039805305.1 Actinomycetota bacterium | reverse complement strand
TAAAAAAGCCCGGCTCTCGTGAGAAGAAACCGGGCTTTCGTGCACCCCCTGGGACTTGAACCCAGAACCCACTGATTAAGAGTCAGTTGCTCTGCCGATTGAGCTAGAGGTGCGTGTCGCGACATGCGCAACGAGAGACAACAATACCAGCATCCGTGCGCTCTCGGCAACCCCGATGCCGTTCATCTCGCTACTGGCGAACGCGCAAGCAGAGAGACACCTTCGACCGCTAGAGTGCTTCTTGGGGGTAACGAATTGACGCGCACAGGAGCAGCTAAATGGATGAGTTTCGTCTTGTAGAAGGCGACCGAGCACCCGAGTTTGCCTTGCAAAACCAAGACGGTAAAACGGTCAAACTGAGCGAGTTTTCTGGGCGAGGTGTGGTTGTCTACTTCTTTCCGGCGGCGTCATCACCAGGTTGCACCAAAGAGGCTTCAGACTTTAACGACAATGTGGCCGATTTTAGAGCGGCAGGTTTTGATATCGTGGGCATCTCACCTGACCCGGTTGACAAGCTCAAGCGCTTCTGGCTCAACCAAGAGCTCGACTTTGACCTTCTGAGTGACACCGACCTAGAGACGCACAAGGCGTTTGGGTCGTTCGGTGAGAAAAACCTCTATGGGCGAATCTATCGCGGGGTCATGCGCTCAACCATCGTTGTGAACGCAACCGGCGTAGTCGACCTAGCGCTCTATAACGTCAAGGCAACCGGCCACGTGCAAATGTTGCGCCGCAAACTTTCGATCTAGTCGAACTTTTTGTTCATCAGCTCACCGACAGGTTTGCTGAGCAGTAGCGAAATAACCAACACCCCTGGGATGGCCAACCCGAAGGCAACGAGAGCGCTCGCGTTTTCGCCCGAGGTTGAACCAAAGGCAATCGACAGCGGAATCATCTGAGCGAACATGGCCGGGGTTCTGGTGGTCGCTTTTTGGGTGATCAGACCAACGCCGAGGGAGATGAACCAGACGGCGGCCAGGGCTGTGAAACCGGCGAGCGCAGCGAGGGTTGGCAGCAGTCGCGCCTGCCCCGTGATGATGCCGAAGACGAAATAGCCTGCGCCGGCCAAAAGTGCGGCCGCTTCGACGAAAAGGGTGATGGCGGCCGCTCTGAGCTGCCAAATCGAGGTAAATCGAGCCAAAATTATGCCTTTCGCGCAAATTGGGTATTGCCAAAGCGGGAGCGTTGTGAAAACATATGGGTAGGAAAAGTTCGCTTTTTGAACGCTCTACTAGCGTAAATCACCCCAGATTCTTAGGTGACAAGCAACCCTCCTCACTCGGCAAAGAAGCCTATTTTTGCCCCGACTACAACTGAAGGACTTAGCATGGACATGCAGTGGCTCAACGAAGCACGTTGCCTCACCGAAGACCCAGAACTCTTCTTTCCGGTAGGTAACACGGGCCCTGCAGCCGAGCAGATCGAACAGGCTAAGTCTGTTTGTCGCGAGTGCAAAGTTTCTAGCAACTGCCTTGAATACGCCATCAAAGAAAACCAGGACTCTGGTGTCTGGGGCGGTCTGAGTGAAGACGAGCGCAAGTCGCTCAAGCGCAAGTATGCACGCGCACGTCGCGCTGGCTAAAGCGGAAGCTCAATAACAACTCTGGTTCCGCCCTCGTGTGGCGAGAACCACTTGATGCTCCCCCTAAGTTCGCCTTCAACCAGAGTGCGAATAATCTGAGTTCCTAAACCTTCGCCCAAAATGCCGTCTTTGAGACCTTTGCCGTTGTCAGAAATGGTGATGCTGAGCTTCTTTGGCTTGCGTTCTGCATTCACATGAACGACACCGCTTCTACCCTCAAGCCCATGTTCTACGGCGTTGGTCACAATCTCGGTGAGTGCAACCGCCAGCGGCGTGGCAATCTCACCCTTGAGTTGACCGAACTTGCCGTCGAGAAGGTTGCGCACCGAGGTTCCGTGGCTAGCAGCGACTTCTGAAGCAAGCATCATCACGCGGTCGAAAACCTCATCGAAGTTCACGTCTTGGGTTAGCCCGGCCGACAAAGTGTCGTGAACAAGCGCAATCGCCGACACTCGACGCATCGCCTGTTCGAGCGACTCCTTAGCCTCTGCACTATCGCTTCTTCTTGACTGGATGCGCAGCAACGACGCAACCGTCTGCAGATTGTTCTTCACCCGGTGGTGAATCTCGCGGATCGTCGCATCCTTGGTAATAAGTTCACGCTCTTGACGACGCAACTCGGTGACGTCGCGACAAAGCACGATGGCTCCGTAGCGTTCACCGCCCCGTCTAAGGGGAACGGCTCTGACCGAAAGAGTAAGGTTGCGCGACCCGAGGTCGGTTCGCCAAGGTGCACGGCCGGTGAGAACTAGCGCCAGATCTTCGTCGGTGCGCAGTTTGAGTTTCAACGCAGCACTCACCGATTCGGCTAGCGGCTTGGCCACTAGCTCGCCGGTGACGCCTAGTCGGTTGAAAGCCGAAAGAGCGTTTGGTGAAGCGAACTGAACCACGCCCTCGGCGTCGAGCTTGATTAGCCCGTCGTTCACTCGAGGAGCCCCACGCTTTGGCCCGGTGTGGTTGTCGCGTTCGGGGTAAGAACCGTCGGCAATCATCGAGAGCAGGGCATTGCCACAGTCTCGGTAGTTGATTTGAAGTTTTGATGGTTCACGGCTTTCGCTCACGTTGTTGTGAACGGTGACAACCGCAATGGCCTGTGCAGCTACTTCTTGAGTCTTTGCGCTCTGCGGGCGGCGAACCGGAATGGCAGCAAAACGCACCTGAACACCGTCAAAAGAATCTGCACCTGAGAGTGTTGTTTCGATACCGGTGGCGTGCGCCTTTTTTATGAGAGCATCCCATGGTTTTCGGGGCGCTTCACCGCTGATGTCGCGGTAGAAAATAGTTGCAGCACTAGAGGGTCGGGCATGCGACACCGCGATGAACTCCCCCGCTTGATTTGGCACCCAGAGCACGAGGTCGGCGAAAGTCATGTCGGCAACGATCTGCCAGTCGGCTACGAGCAGGTGAAACCACTCCATGTCACCGTTCGAAACGGTGCCATGCTTCTTGATTAGTTCGCTGAGCGTAGACACGTTTCGAGTTTAGAGCCCCAGCACTTTGTCTGTGAGCGCTTGCATGTCGGTCTTGTAGGCCGATCGCCTTCGCCTAATCGCTTTCAGCGATGCTCGACGCATGAGCAGCTCGAAGACGTCGTGGTCATCGCGAATAGTCATGGGTGGTGGCATCTTGGTGAGCTCGACGAAAGCGGCCACCTCTGGTGATTGGTTTGCCCTAGTGCCGAGTCGGTTGAAGACCACTTGGATGGATTTTTCGTCGGAACGAAGTGTCTGCATTTCGTGAATCTCTCGAAGAAGACGAGACAGTGACAGTGGGTTTGCATTGGCGAGGGCCACAACGATGTTTGCTTGGGCCAGGATGCTGCGCGCCACTGCATTGGCACTGGCTAACTTATGCGCGCTCGCGTGCAGGTCGCAGATAATCAGATCGACATGCGGCGATAGTCCTTGAATGAGCGCCTCAAGTGCCCGTGGCTCAATTTCTGGCCAGCGTTCTGGCCTTGAAAGCCCCGCGATGACTCGAAATGCCGTTTGCGAACCCGCGAAACGAGGAGCAAACTCTCGCAGAAATGAATCGTCTATTTGAGCCGAGACTTGGTGATTGTGCAACACGGTTGAGAGCGATGGCATTTCTTGGTCTGCGGCCAGAAGCGCAACAGAAGGCGACACAAAGTCGAGATCGACAAAAAGAACCCGAGCGTTAGCCGAGGCGCAAGCAGCGAGATTGAGCGCTGTTGTGGTTCGGCCCACCGACCCTGGCGCCGACCAAACCGCAACCAGACGAGCCCGCAGACCCGAGCTTTGGTTAGACGGCGGCTCTTCTCGAGACCCGGTGGAGGCCCTGCGTGTTACCGTTTCGACTCTCAAGGTACGGCCACCACGGTGAGGTACTGCTTGGCAGCCTGCGCCGCCAGAACCGCGTCGAGGTACTCGGCGTTCATCGCAAGTTCAACGGTCGTGGTGGTTTTCGAGAGTGCGGTTGTGGTGCGTATGGAGCGCACGATTGCCCGCGAGGCGAGCATCCGAGGTGAAGTCGGCGAATCGAAACTGCTGCCACCCGCGCTCCAAAGATCAACCTGACTGCCCTCGCCCACCATTGACGAAAGAGTGCCGGCTAGTTCGAGCGTCACAGAAACGAAAGCCACAGACGACTTTGACGCCAACAGACGTTTTGGGATGAGTTCACCAGCCGCGATGGTAGCGGTGGCAAAGGTTTCAGAGGGTGCCGGCTGAGAAAGATAGGTCGATTCAAAGTTCTGCACCTCGGCAGCCACTAGCTTGGTGTTGTTCTGGGTGAGCAGATCGCCTTGAACTATGGTTTTGGTGGCCACCAGCAAAACGGGTTGGCCGACTCCTAAAAATCTGACCGCACCAAACCCCAACGCCATAACCAAAACAACTGCGAGCCCGATTCGTTTGAGTCGTTTGCTCGACCGCGGCTTTCTAATTCGAAGGTTCGACATGCATCACTCCAGATTCTCTTCTATATCTGAAGGCTTTTTAGTTTTGTGCGCTGAAGTTGTGCACAGGCACCACAATGCGCTTGATTGCAGAAATCTCAACCAAGTTCACCGCCGAACCCAAATCGATAACAGCAAAATTTCCTCGAACGCCGAGAAACGACCCAACCAGAATCGTCGACGAGTGGTCAGCCACCAGCTCTACATGGGTTGCGGCAAGGCCACGCAAGTATTTGATCAGTGAGAGTTTGTGGTTGGCGGTGAATCGGCGCATGCCCTCGGCTGACCTCGTTGGTGTTTTATCTACACGGATGCTCGCCAAGCGACCAGGCACGATTGACAGCCCCCGCGCATCCACCCACGCAACAAAGTCGCGACCGATGAGCCCCTGATCGGGTTCAACCTGGCGACCTTCAAAAGTGATCTTGAGCGAACCGTCAGTCAACGCAGCCTCTGAAGTGGAGCGTTTATCTGTGGGTTGCTGCATTCGAGTTTGCAAAAACAAACCCGCCTCGAGATCACGAAGCAAGCCATCAATTTCTTTCATGTGTCCACGATGTCAGCTCGGACATTGAGCAAAAAGTTATCCACAGGCCTCCCATACGGGCACCTTTGGGTCTATTTTTTAGAAACTACGCATGTAGTCACCATAAACAGAAAGGTAATGGGGGTATGCAAAGAGACATATTTCAGGAGGACTTCGAAGACTTCGAAAACCTCCCGGATGCAACCGAGCAGTTGAAATTCATCGCACCCGCCGTCGTGGAGGTTTTGGCAGGAGTGCGCACCGTAGAGCAGTTGAGTCCGATGCTGAGCGAAAACATTTACTTGAAACTTCGCGATCGCGCAGCGCGAGCCGCAAAGTCTCGTTCTGAATCTGGGTCACGGGTTGAACGCCCAAACCTTGTAGTTAGCAACCTGCACCAAGAGAGCAACAAGCCTGGTGTCATTCAGTCGGTCGTGCTGCTCTCATCTTCGATTCGCACCCGCGCTGTTGCCATTCGGCTAGAAAGCCGAAACCGCCGCTGGCTAGCAACGGCGGTTTCGATTCTTTAGAGCGAAAGCTATGAACGCTTGAAGAATGACGAGCCCTGGCCGCCCTGTTCAGGCTTTTGCTGAGCAGGGTTGGCTGGTGCTTGTCGTTCTGGCTTTTGCGCCTGAACCGGCTGGCCTTCGGCGTCAAGAACCTCGGTCTGCCCATCTTCACCAGGTGCCGAATAGGTGAGCTCGTCGTCTTGAGTTTCATCGACTGGCTGCACTTGAACATCCAAGTTGAATAGGTAGGCAACCGTTTCTTCACGAATCGAACCCATCATCTGCTGGAACATGGTGTAACCCTCGCGCTGGTATTCAACCAGTGGGTCACGCTGTGCCATGGCACGAAGGCCGATGCCCTCTTTCAGATAGTCCATCTCGTATAGGTGATCGCGCCACTTGCGGTCGATTACCGATAGCACTACGCGACGCTCTAGCTCGCGCATCGCAACTTCACCGATCTGTTCTTCGCGCTTTCGGTAGGCGATGGTTGCGTCAGAAAGAATCTCTTCGACGAGCCATCTCTTGGTTAGCTTGGCACGGCTTCCGGCTTCTTCTAGAACCTCTTCGATCGAGAGCGAGATTGGATAGATGTTGGCCAAGTCAACCCAGAGGGCTTCAAGATTCCAGTTGCCCGACTGTTCAACAATGTGAACATCGACCACATCTGAGATGACTTGCTCGAGGAACGAGGCAACGCGGTCAGCGATTTCATCACCGGCGAGAATGTGCTTGCGGTCGGCATAGATAGCCTCGCGCTGGCGGTTTAGAACGTCGTCATACTTCAGAACGTTCTTGCGAATCTCGGCGTTTCGCCCCTCAACCTGTGACTGAGCGCTTGCAATTGCACGGCTGACTAGCTTCGATTCGATGGCGGTGTCATCTGGAACGTTCGGGTTGTTCATCATCGCAGCTGCTGCGTTGCTGTTGAACAGGCGCATCAGATCGTCGGTTAGCGAAAGGTAGAAACGAGATTCACCCTTGTCACCCTGACGACCGGCTCGACCACGCAGCTGGTTGTCGATTCGTCGTGATTCGTGACGTTCTGTACCTAGAACGTATAGACCACCGGCGTCGAGAACCTTCTCTGCCTCAAGAGCGACCTGCTCTTTGATTTTGGTGAACTCGGCGTCCCAGGCCTCTTGGTACTGCTCTGGGTTTTCTTCGGCGTTGAGACCGCGCTTTGCAAGTGAATCCACGGTTAGGAACTCGGCGTTACCTCCGAGCATGATGTCGGTACCGCGGCCGGCCATGTTGGTGGCAACGGTGACTGCAGCGAGGCGACCAGCCTGGGCGACAATCGACGCCTCACGTGCGTGGTTCTTGGCGTTCAAAACCTCGTGGCGAACCCCACGCTTGGCAAGTAGCTTGCTGAGATACTCGCTCTTTTCGACCGAGGTGGTTCCAACAAGAACCGGCTGACCATTGGCGTGGCGCGCAGCGATGTCTTCGACCACCATGGCGAACTTGATTTCTTCGTTCTTATAGATGAGGTCAGACTGGTCGAAGCGAACCATAGGGCGGTTGGTCGGGATAGGCACAACACCGAGCTTGTAGGTGCTCATGAACTCGGCGGCCTCGGTCTCGGCAGTACCGGTCATGCCGGCGAGCTTTGAGTAAAGGCGGAAGTAGTTCTGCAGCGTAACCGTGGCTAGGGTCTGGTTTTCGGCCTTGACCTCGACACCTTCTTTGGCTTCGATGGCTTGGTGAATACCCTCGTTATAGCGGCGACCAGGCAGGATGCGGCCGGTGTGCTCGTCAACAATCAAAACCTCGCCGTTCATTACGACGTAGTCTTTGTCGCGCTTGAATAGCGCTTTGGCACGAATCGAGTTGTTCAAGAACGAGATGAGCGGGGTGTTTGCCGACTCGTAGAGGTTTGAGATACCCAGGTAGTCTTCGACCTTCTGGATGCCCGACTCGAGTAGTCCGATGGTGCGCTTCTTTTCGTCTACCTCATAGTCGATGACCGGCTGAAGCGTGTCAGCAATCTTTGAGAACTCGGCAAACCAGCGGTTTGCATCGCCAGCTGCAGGGCCAGAGATGATGAGCGGGGTTCGAGCCTCGTCGATAAGAATCGAGTCAACTTCGTCGACGATGGCGAAGAAGTGGCCTCGCTGAACGAGGTCGCTCGACTGCCAAGTCATGTTGTCGCGCAGGTAATCAAAACCGAATTCGTTGTTGGTGCCATAGGTGATGTCGGCAAGGTATTCGTCACGACGCTCGGCTGGATTCTGACCACCGAGGATGCAACCGGTGGTCATGCCTAGAGCTCGGAACACTCGAGACATGAGATTGCTCTGATACTGAGCCAAGAAGTCGTTAACCGTAACCACGTGAACGCCTCGACCGGCGATGGCGTTTAGGTAGGCAGGAAGCGTGGCAACCAGGGTCTTACCTTCACCGGTTTTCATTTCGGCAATATTGCCGAGGTGAAGTGCTGCGCCACCCATAATTTGAACATCGTACGGGCGCATTCCCAGGGTTCGGTGGGCTGCTTCGCGAACTGCCGCAAAGGCTTCGGGCAGTAGGTCGTCAAGGCTCTCGCCGGCGGAGTAACGCTCGCGCAGAATGGCGGTCTCGTTCTTGAGATCTTCGTCGCTCAGTGCTTTGAATGAATCTTCTAGCGCGTTAACTGCAGAAGTGTAGTTGCGCAAACGGTTGAGCACTCGGCCTTCGCCTGCGCGCAACAACTTGTTGATGATTGATGCCAAAGTAGTGCTCCAAACCTATTATTTGTGGCTTGAGTCAATCTTAGACGGGGGTAAAGGTGCACGAATCTAGAACGAAAATCGGCGTTATGCCATGGGAGAAATCGCTGCTGCTAACTGGCCAGCTTCTCGAGTTCAATGAGCAGGTCGACATCGGCTGGTTGAACGTCTAGGCCCTTGAAATCACTGGCACTGAGCTCGGCAGTGCCAGGTTGAGCATGCCTGCCACGATGCACTTTACGCTTGTCGGCGGCTCGTCGCAACTGCTCAAGGAGTCTGCCAAAAGCAGCGTCGAAAGCTGAGAACTTGTCTGGAGCATGGGCGTGGGCGCGAAGAACCTGACCGCCAGAGTGCGTGGTCAATTCGACCTCGTCTTCTGGCCCAGCGGTTCTGGAGTGATCGTGTCGAGTGACCTTGATAATCAAGTCGGCTTCTTGGTGAACGTAATGCTCTATTTTGGGGGCGCGATCGGCCACAAAATCATGAAAGCGGCTGGATATTTCGAGGTTGTGAGCGGAAATTTGAATTTTCATTTGTTTCCTCCATCGATCAGCGTTGATTGCCTGGTGATGAAAATGTACGCCTGTTTTTGATTCTCTGCATCTAAATTCGCGAATTACTGAATTTCTTTTTTGGTGTGGGCAAAGGTTACGAACCCGGCCACCTCTGCCCCTGCCTCACGAACTGCTCGAAATGCCTCGAGGATGGTCGCCCCGGTGGTCGTGACATCGTCGATGATCACCAACCGCGCTTGGCCCTGCGGCTCATAACGCAAGCTGCCATGCAGGTTTGCAAACCTCTGCTCAGCGCCCAGGGAACGCTGGTCGGCGGTATCGCGCACTAGCTTGAGCCCGCGGTCAACGGCAAACCCGCTGTGACGAGACACTCGAGCCGCGAGCATCGTCCCGAGGTTCACGCCACGTCGACGCACCGAAGCACGCGAAGACGGAACGGGCAACAGAGCTACCGACGATGAATCTTTATACCGTTCGGCCACCACGAGACCCATGGCATCGCCCACTGGCGCTAGCAGCGAAGTCTGGCCGTGGTCTTTTATGGCAGCCAAAAGTGCGGCCGCAGAACTATCGAACGCCGTAAGGGCGACGCCGCTCAGGTCGGGCAACTGCAGTTCTAGCGGTGCCGCGCGCTCGTGCATCCAAGTTGGTTTGCAGCCGTCACAAATCTGTGAGCCGAGCTTGCGGCAGAAGACACAGGCTGTCGGCAAGACCATGTCGATGAACTCTGCTAACTGCACACCGAAATGATGCGACCCAAACCACCAACGAAAATGAGCTTGAGAGAAATTGTGTAGAACTCTAGAAGAAGCGTTTTAGTGGCCGGCAAAGTGCATCGTTCGCACCGATAGCTGAATTTCGCTCCAAACCGAACTGCGCGATTGAAGGAGAGTTCCGTCATCTTTTAGAACGAACAAGAACGGCCCATTCAGGTTGGCCACGATCTGCCTTGCCCCCGGCACGGCCGTGTAAACCCTAGTAGTTCCGCCAATAGTCATGACGGTCGGGCGAATCGAACCACTTGCGTCGGTGACCAGCGCGGCAATGTGCCCGGCATCTGCCCAACTCATTGCAAACGTGTCACCAAATGTGTTCGACTGTGGCACGCCGTTGCCAAGCTTCAGTGGTAGCCCCGAAGTGTCGCGAATCACCGGGTATAGCCAGATGCCTGACTTAGCGCCCGTGTGCAGCGCAGCGATTCGTGCACCGTCTGGACTCACACCAAAAACAGTGGTTGCTGAGCCGGCCAGAACCGAGGTGTCGACGCGTTTGGCATTGCCAAGAGTGTCAAAAACTCGCCAAGTAGAAGACTGAGCCGACCCGACAGACCATAAGAAACCTCGGTTATCCCAAGACGGTGCCAGCAATCCCGAGCGCGGATCGACCAAACTTGGCGACTTGTCTATGGCCAGCAAATTCACTTGATAGAGGCCAAGTTCGGTAACGAAGCCCAGCTTTTTCGCATCGGAATCTAGAGCGAATTCTCTGGCTCCGGTGATCATTGCAGAACTCGAGGCGGGTAAATAGACCGCACTGGTTTTGCCGCTTTGAAATAGCCCGTCAGAATCGAGTGTCACAGGGGCGGATGCATAAGCCTGAGGCATCGGCACCTGAATCTCATCGATACCGAGGTCGTTTCGGTTAACCGTGATCTTGACGCGCTCTACCGAAGGAATCTGAAGCAGGGTTGCCTTCACCTGAGCTTGAACGTGACGCAGAGCCTGGGCATCAGCTCGAAGCAGTTCATCGCTGAAGTCAACATTCGCAACGCCGTCGGTGATCGTCACCGAATTGAGAGACAGGGTGGTGCCCTCTGGAAAGTCCCAGGCCAGCGCGCCGCGCATCCAAGGTCTCGGGCCATTCAGTAGCGCCTGCATTAGCTCGGTGGCGGTAGAAGTTCGTGAAGGGAACCAGCGGATGTCTGGCACTAGCGACAGGTGCGTCGAGTCGTAGAAATAGACCTGGTACGGCTTGAACAGAACCGAGAAGTTTGGCGAAATCAGCACCGTTAGGTTTGGCGCTTTCGAGATGCGCCACTCGCCAGATTCTTGAACCAGTTCGAAGTCGAGGTAGCGCTTGACCTGGCTGGTTTGCGCCTCGTAAACACCGTTTGCGTCAATGGTTGCACTCACCTGCAATTCGACGCGAGCAGTGGTTTCATCGACCAAGTCGAAAGCCGTTGCACCCTGCTGCACCAGAACTTCATCAGAGGCAGACCAGTCGGCCTTGAAGCTGCTAGAGAGATAGCTTCTGGCAACCTCGTAGTCATTCTGCGGGCCGTTACCAGCGCTTAGAAAGCCGCTCACAATCTGCTGCTGCGAGTCACCTGGGCTGGGCAGCGAAGGGCTGTAGTAGAGATAGTCGTCGGTTGACTCGACCTGCACAGCTGGGCCGACACCGATGGCTCCCGAGCGTGGAAGCTGCGCGCATCCGGTTAGAAGTGCTGCAACTGCCGCAAGAGCGAAGATTCGACGCATCATTTCGCACCGTCTTTCTTTGCGGCCAGTTTTTTAGTGGTGAGTGGCAGTGGCGACTGGGTGAACAACACACCTTGAGTTCTAGGCAGAGTGAGTCTGAAGGTTGAACCCTCGCCAGGCTTTGATTTTGCCTGCAACCAACCGTTGTGGATGTTCGTATCTTCGGTGGCGATAGAAAGCCCGAGACCGGTGCCGCCCACGGTTCGTTTTCGCGAAGGGTCGGCTCGCCAGAAACGGTCGAAAACTCGATCTAGTTCGCTTCGGCTCATACCGACACCGTGATCGGTGACCGTGACTGCAACAGCCGTTGAACTAGCGCCCACATGAACCTCAATTGGCTTGCCTTCACCGTGCTCGATGGCGTTTGAAAGCAAGTTGCGAAGCACACGTTCGATTCTTCGCGAGTCAATCTCGGCATCTACCGAACCAGAAGGAATGTCGATGACTAAATCGCACGAGCGAGATGACGCCAAAGGCTCGATGTGCGCCAATGCCATGCCCACCACCCCGTTTAGGTCGGTGGTTTCAAATTCCGCTGTTACTGCTCCGGCGTCGTAGCGAGAAATCTCTAGCAGGTCGCTCAACAAAGCGTCGAACCTGGTTAGCTGGCTTTGCAAGGTGTCGAGTGAGCGCAGGGCATTGGGTGGCAGTTCTTCTCGCTGCTGGTCGAGAATCGCCACCGAGAGCTTGATGGTGGTGAGTGGTGTGCGAAGTTCGTGCGAAACGTCTGACACGAAGCGCTGCTGCATTTTTGAGAGCTTGTTCAAAGCTTCGATCTGCGATTGCAAGCTCGACGCCATCGAGTTGAACGACCTAGCCAAGTTTGCAATGGTGTCTTCGCCCTTTTCGGCGAGACGCCGGTCGAGAGCTCCGGCTGCCAGCTCTTCGGCAGCACTAGCGGCGACGCGAATTGGGTTTACCACTCGGGTAGATACGTAATAGGCCACTCCACCGATTAGCAAAATCAGAATCGCTCCACCAAACACCAGAGTGCTCTGCACGAAATCTAGGGTTTGCTGAGCGCTAACCAAGTCGTAAACCAGGTAGAGCTCGTACTTGCCGGCCGAAGGAATGTCGATTTGAGAACCAACTACCACGGCAGGGTGCTCACCATTGACTACTGGCAGCGAAACCGACTGATAGACAACCTTGCCTGGCGTGTTTCGCACCGTGGCGCGCAGCCCTTCGGGAATCACCGCGGTGTCAAGGTCCAGCGAGATTGGGCTCTGTAAAACCACGGATGCTTGTTGCCCAGGAGCACGCAATAACGCGACTCGGCGCGGCTCTGAGGTGGTGCTCGACTCTAGATTCGGAACAATCGAGTTCATGATCGACTGAAGGCCGATTTCATCGGTGGTGCTCGCTGATGAGAAGGTGTTTTGAACCTCGCTAGCCGAGCGAGCCGAGTCTTTGACTACTTGGTCGAGTCTGGTTGCAAACAGACCGCTACCGATTGAGTAAGAAAGAAAGCCACCCACGGCTACCAGCGCCACACCACTGAGAATGACGGTGGTGGCGGTGTAACGAGCCTGCAGCGATTTCTTGAAATACGAGATCACCGCTTTTGCGATGCCTCGAGGGTTCAAGAAGTTGTGCCCGCCTTGTAGCCGACTCCACGCTCGGTGACCACGATCTTCGGGTCTTCTGGGTCGTCTTCGATCTTTGAACGCAAACGCTGAACGTGCACGTTTACAAGACGGGTATCAGCCTTGTATTGGTAACCCCAAACCTTTTCGAGCAACATTTCTCTAGAGAAAACCTGCTTCGGCATCTCGGCCAGGGTCTGCAACAGGCTGAACTCGAGCGGCGTAAGAGAGATGCGTTCACCATCGCGACGAACTTCGTGGCCGGCTACGTCGATTACCAGTGGGCCGATGCGAAGTTCAGTGACGCCTTCGGGTACAGAAACGGTGCGAAAGCGCGCCTTGATGCGAGCAAGAATCTTGTCGGTGTCATAAGGCTTGGTGATGTAGTCATCGGCACCTGCGTAGAGGCCCTTGAGTTCATCCTCTTTATCGGTCAGTGCGGTGAGCATGAAAATCGGCACACCAGAGGTTTCACGAATCTTCTCGCAAACCGCAATACCGTTTGGTTCTGGAATCATGACGTCGAGCATGATCAGATCTGGCTTGTAGTTTTCGAACTCTCGAAGAGCTGAGGTTCCGTCAAATACGCCCAAGGTGTCGTAGCCAGCGTTGCCAAGAAAAATGCACAGCGATTCATTCATGAAGTGGTCGTCTTCGACAACCAGAATCTTTTTTCTATCGGTCATTGGGTTCTCTTTACCTAGTACCTGTAGTGGTCTACCTTGAACGGCCCACTAACCGAGACACCGATGTAGCGCGCCTGATCGTTGGTTAGCTCAGTTAGTTCAACACCCAGCGCTGCCAGGTGAAGTTTGGCTACCTTTTCGTCGAGCGACTTTGGCAGCACGTAAACGCCCACCGGGTAGTTTTCGGTTTTAGTGAAGAGCTCGATCTGGGCAAGCACCTGGTTGCTGAACGAGTTGCTCATTACAAAGCTCGGGTGACCGGTTGCGTTGCCGAGGTTCATCAGGCGACCCTCGCTCAAGATCAGCACCGAACGGCCGTTTGGCATGCGCCACTCGTGAACCTGAGGCTTGATCTCGACCTTTTGAACACCTTGGATGCGCGCAATGCCGGCCATGTCAATCTCATCGTCGAAGTGGCCGATGTTGGCAATGATCGCGAGGTGCTTCATTCGTTCTAGGTGCTCAGGCTTGATGATGCCCATGTTGCCGGTGGCGGTGATAAAGATGTCGACGGTTTCGATAACCGATTCAAGCTTGGCGACCTGGTAGCCGTCCATCGCTGCCTGAAGTGCACAGATAGGGTCGACTTCGCTGATGATTACGCGGGCACCCTGGCCAGCCATGGCTTCGGCTGCGCCCTTGCCTACATCGCCGTATCCGGCTACGAACACGGTCTTGCCGCCGATGAGAACGTCGGTGGCGCGGTTGATGCCATCTGGAAGCGAGTGTCTGATGCCGTACTTGTTGTCGAACTTAGATTTGGTGACCGAGTCGTTTACGTTGATGCCTGGAAACAACAGCTCGCCACGCTTGAAGAACTCGTACAGGCGGTGAACTCCCGTGGTGGTTTCTTCGGTCACGCCGATAACTTCAGAGGCGATTTTGGTGAAACGGTCTTTAGAAAGTTGTAGCGAACCGCGAAGCAGTTCGAGAATTACGCCATACTCTTCGCTGTCGTCAACGCCGGTCGGAGGAACAGAGCCGGCCAGTTCAAACTCTCGACCTTTGTGAACCAAAAGGGTTGCGTCGCCACCGTCGTCAAGAATCATGTTTGGGCCAACGTAGTCGGCACCTTCTGCTGCGGCTTCGGCTGACCAGTCGAAGATGCGGTCGGTGCACCACCAGTACTCTGGCAGGCTCTCGCCCTTCCAAGCGAACA
>JBDLUM010000099.1:0-24052 GCA_039805305.1 Actinomycetota bacterium | reverse complement strand
TTCAAGCTCTGCATTACAGCGGCAAAAGCACCAACACCCGGCACCACTAGGCCATCGGCTTCAAGAACCTTGGTGCGATCTGCGGTTAGTTCAACATCAGCTCCGGCAGCCACGAGCGCCTTGACGGCCGAGTGCACATTGCCGCTTCCGTAGTCGAGAACGACTACGCGTTTTTTGGTCACAGAGCGCCCTTGGTCGAAGGAACCCCATCGACTCGTGGGTCAAGCTCTACAGCCTTGCGCATCGCACGGGCAAAAGCCTTGAACTCGGCTTCTGCGATGTGGTGTGGGTCACGACCATCTAGAACCGTGACGTGCACGGTGATTCCGGCGTTCAGGCTGATGGCCTCAAAAACGTGACGAACGAGCGACCCGGTGAAGTGGCCGCCGATTAGGTGAAATTCGAAACCAGCAGGCTCACCGGTGTGAACAAGATATGGTCGACCAGAAACGTCTACGACTGCGCGTGCCAAAGCGTCATCAAGGGGAACAGTTGCATCGCCGTAACGACCGATACCGGCCTTGTCGCCAAGTGCTTGCTTGAGCGCCTGGCCAAGAACGATGGCGGTGTCTTCAACGGTGTGGTGTGCGTCAATGTGAGTGTCGCCGGATGCTCGAACCTCGAGGTCAATCAGCGAGTGCTTAGCGAAGGCGGTGAGCAGGTGGTCGAAAAACGGAACAGTGGTCGAAATGCTCGACTTACCGGTTCCGTCTAGGTTCAGGCTGAGTTCGATAGACGACTCAGAAGTCTTTCTCGAGAGAGATGCAGACCTGCTCATGGAATTACCTTTCGCCAAAAAGCGACATTGGGGATGCCTCTAAGTTTAGCCCTTTAGAACTTCGCGAAGGTTGTCGAGAAAAAGCGTGGTCTCGGCCTCGGTTCCTGCCGTGACGCGCAGCGTGCCCTCGATGCCTACGTCGCGAACCAGAACACCTCTTTCGAGAAGCTTCTGCCAAACATCCTTGGGAGATTCAAGACCACCGAACAGCACGAAGTTTGAATCGCTTCGGTAAGGGTCTAATCCCATCTCAGTCAGCTCGGCGATAATGCGGTCGCGTTGAACACGGATGTCGGCAACTGCACTCAGCATCAGCTCGCTGTGCGCGAGGGCAGCCAAAGCTGCAGCCTGGGTGAAGGCGCTGAGGTGGTACGGCAATCGCACAAGGCGCAGCGCATCGACCACAGCAGGATCGGCGGCCAGGTAGCCAACGCGAGCACCCGCAAAAGCAAAAGCCTTTGACATGGTTCGAGAAACCATCAATCTCTCGCGCCCTTCAAGCAAGGTGATTGCGCTCGGAGTGTCTGAGTAGGCGAACTCGCCATATGCTTCGTCGACCACAACCACTCCATCGGTTGCCGAATAGATGGCCTCGATGACGTCAAGAGACAACGGTGTGCCGGTCGGGTTGTTAGGTGAACACAGCAAAATGATGTCTGGATTGTGCTGCTTGATGGCTGTCAAAGCCGTTTCTGCCGAGAGTTCGTATCGGTCATCGCGTTCTGCGTCAACGTATTCGGTGTCGGTTCCGTCAGAGATGATTCGGTACATCGAATAGGTCGGTCCGAATCCCATCGCCTTGCGGCCTGGGCCACCGAATGCCTGAAGAATCTGCTGAATAACCTCGTTGGAACCGTTAGCTGCCCAAATTTGCTCAAGGCCTAGGTCGTGTCCTAGGTATTTAGCCAAGGATGCGCGCAGTTCAACAAACTCGCGATCTGGGTAACGGTTAATGGTCAAAACCTCGGCTGCCAGACGAGTGATGATGTCCATGGCGACGACCTCTGGAATGCCGTGGGTGTTCTCATTCACATTCAAAGCCACAGGCACGTGCAGCTGAGGGGCACCGTAGGGAACGCGGCCCTTGAGAGAATCGCGAATCGGTAGGTCTGAGAGGTTTGCCATGAGACAAGATTACCGCCCAGCGCGTAGGCACTGGGCGGCATCGCAAATCGAGGTGTGGACCTAGTTGGTAGGTAGCGCCAACTGCTGGCCGGGCTGCAAGGTGGCGTCTTCAAGCGCGTTTAGGTTGACCAACTCTGCGATCCATTCGCGCGGCTCTTGATCGCCTGCGTGAGCCTGAGCTAGACCCCAAAGGGTTGTGCCGGCAGTTACGGTGACGTAGTCGAACTTGGCAACACTGCTCTCGTTGGTGGCCTGGGCCGAGAGGCCGGAGAAGAGTGAAGCCCCCAAAGTTACCGCTGTGGCGAGAAACAGGGCGGCAACCATGCGGCGGCGACGATAGGTGGCCTGTGAAACGGTTGCCACGCGGGTGATTTGAGATGACATTTGGTGTCTCCTTCTAACTCACTGTTCGAAAATCTGTTTCGAACAACTGTTCGATAAAATCAATTTACCCACACCGACCGACATGATGTCAAGCGTTTTTCGAAAACTTTTTCGAATAAATGCTAGAAAATCTCATCTCTATCGAATAGAGTTTCGATAGGTGTGGTAAGCGCATTCAATCAGCCACCCCAGACATTTAGTTCTGCGACCTAAGGAGGCCACTGTGGCTGACGAAAAAAAGCTCACTGAAGTGCAGTCGAACATCCTCGAAGCGATTGTTAGCTATCGCCGCGAAAAGGGATACAACCCAACCATGCGCGAGGTTGGTGAGGCGGTTGGCCTGAGTTCAACATCCTCGGTGTCTTATCAACTGAGCCAGCTACGTGAACTTGGTTTCTTGTCGAAGGCAGACGCCGGGCAGCGCGCTATGGATGTTCTAAAAAGCGCACCGGGCATGAGCACCGCATCTCGCAGCGAAGTTAGCGACAACGTGGTTAGTATTCCACTGGTTGGTCGAATCGCAGCCGGTGGCCCAATCTTGGCCGAGCAGAACATCGAAAACCACTTCACCCTCCCCCGCGAACTTGTCGGCGGCGGCGACCTCTTTATGCTCAAGGTTTCGGGCGACTCGATGATTGACGCAGCCATTTGCGACGGCGACTGGGTTGTGGTGAGACAACAGCAGACCGCCGAACAGGGCGACATCGTGGCTGCACTTCTCGAAGAAGGCGCGACTGTGAAGGTTTTCAAGCAGTCGAACGGTCAAACCTGGCTACTGCCAAGAAACTCCTCTTATGATCCGATTGACGGAACCCACGCCGTGATCATGGGTAAGGTCGTTTCGGTAATTCGCTCGCTCTAACTAGAGCTGGTCTATAACGCTAAACACCGCGAGGTCAGAGGCAAGTTCTGGCTTGACCATGGCCGTAATTTTTGTGCCCTCTTCGATGTACTCGAGAGACATAATGCGGCTATTCAAGTGGATGCGCGACACCAGGTCACCGCGCGAGTATGGCACCACGACAGTCACCTTGACGTTGGGTTCAGGAATCAGCCTGGCCAGCAGTTGTTGTAACTCTTCGATTCCCTCACCTGAACGAGCCGAAACGAAAATGCTACCCGGCTCTAACCCGCGCAGAGCCAAGCGCATAGTCTCGTCAGCCAAATCGGCTTTATTGAAAACGATCAACTCGGGGATGTCGCTGGCACCAACCTCGCCAATCACATCTCGCACCGTGGCAATTTGACTGGCCGGGTCTGGATGCGAGGCGTCAACCACGTGCACGATCAAATCTGAGTCACCGATTTCTTCGAGAGTCGATCTGAACGCCTCGACCAACTGGTGCGGCAGGTTGCGCACAAAACCAACGGTGTCGGCAAGAGTGTATTCGCGACCATCAGGGGTCTGAGTTTTGCGAACGGTCGGGTCGAGCGTGGCAAACAGCGCGTTCTCTACCAAGACCCCCGCAGAGGTAATGCGATTGAGCAGCGAGGACTTTCCTGCGTTGGTGTAGCCCGCGATTGCCACCGATGGCACCGAATTCTTTTTGCGGTTAGCGCGTTTGGTTTCGCGTGCCGGTTTCATCTCGATGATTTGCTTGCGAAGCTTCGCCATGCGCGTGTTGATTCGGCGTCGGTCAAGTTCAATCTTAGTTTCACCCGGACCGCGCGAACCCATTCCCACACCGCCGGCAGCCTGGCCACCAGCCTGACGCGACATCGACTCACCCCAACCGCGAAGTCTCGGCAGCAGGTATTCGAGCTGGGCTAGTTCGACCTGGGCCTTTCCCTCACGACTCTTGGCATGTTGGGCGAAAATGTCGAGAATCACGGCGGTGCGGTCAATCACCTTTACCTTGACGATATCTTCGAGAGCACGTCGTTGCGAAGGTGCAAGTTCTGTATCGGCAATGACGGTGTCGGCCCCGGTAGCGATGACCATCTGACGCAACTCCTGCGTCTTTCCCTTACCCAGATATGTCGCCGGATCGGGATGCGCTCTTCGCTGTAGCAGCCCGTCGAGCACTTCAGATCCTGCTGTTTCGGCAAGGGCAGCGAGTTCGCGCAGCGAGTTCTCGGCATCCTGGAGGGTTTGCTCGCCCCAAAGACCGATTAGCAGAACTTTCTCTAGTCGGAGTTGGCGGTATTCAACCTCGGTGATGTCTTCGAGTTCGGTTGAGAGTCCGGATACGCGGCGGAGAGCCGAACGATCTTCGAGGTCGAACTGGTCACCGTCACTGTTGCTGTGACCATGGTCTGAATCGACCCCGAGAGCCGCCGCACGAGCGCCGCGACGCAGAATGCGGTCGATGACCGCCTCGCCCTGATTGGCTGGCTGCGCGGTTGCTTCCTCATCGGGAATCAAGGGACTGTTTTGACTCATTGGAACTAACACTAACGGGGCAAACGGGTATAGATTGACGCTATGTCTTCAGAGCATTATTTCTCGGAGACCCCCGCAACCGAATACAAACCAAAGCAGATTAACGTCACTTTGTGTGGGCGTGAACTGCGCTTGGAAACCGCTGGCGGGGTGTTCTCTCCAGATCACATCGACCAGGGCACGGCCGTGCTACTTGAGCAGCTTTCACACGCCCCCGTCGGTGGGAACTTACTTGACGTTGGTTGTGGCTGGGGGCCGATTGCTATCAGTCTTGCTCTGCAAGCGCCTAGAGCTACGGTATGGGCAATCGATGTCAATGAACGTTCACTTGCTCTCACCAAACGCAACGCAGAACTCGCCGGTGTGACCAACATACGCATCTGCAAACCAGATGAAGTTCCCGCTGGGCTAGAGTTCAACGGAATCTGGTCGAACCCGCCAATTCGCGTCGGTAAAGATGTGCTGCACGAGATTTTGCTAACTTGGCTGCCTCGCCTAGCGGTCGGCGCAGAAAGTTATCTAGTGGTTCAAAAGAACCTGGGTGCCGATTCTTTGCAGCGATGGCTAGATGCGACACTTCCCGCTGAGTTCAGCACCATCCGTGTCGACACCGCTAAGTCGTTCAGGGTGTTTCGAGTCAAGAACCGGGGCTAGATCAGCTCTAGGTCTATCTGACCGTCAAAGACCAACTCGGCGGCACCGCTCAGGCCAACCATCTCACCATCTTCGGTTGCAAACATACGAACTCCGAGGGTTCCACCCGGCACTTTGACTTGCCACTGATTTGGCGCACCCTGACCAGCCCAATGTCGGGTCGCTAGGGCGGCAGCGACGATTCCGGTGCCACAAGAGAGGGTCTCTCCAACACCACGTTCGTGAACTCGCATGCTGATGTAGCCGACACCTTCTTTGACCATCGGCTCAGCTGGCACGACGAATTCGACGTTAGCCCCTGCCTCTAGGCGAGGCTCGATCACTGGAGCGGCGTGAAGCGAGAGGTTTGTTAGTTCATCGTCTGATGCGAGCGCCACCACCACGTGCGGGTTACCCACGTTCACGCCTAGGCCAGGCCTAGCAACATCTAGCGAAGCAGCACTGACGGTGTGATCGCCCTCTAAGCGCCAACGCCCCATGTTGACTGCAAAGCCAGCCATGTTGCGCTGCAAGTCTTTTACACCGTCGCGTGTACCAATCGAAAAAGTTTCACCATCAGCAACTTCGAGCACGCGTTCGGTCAAATAACGAGCGAACACCCGAGTTCCGTTTCCGCACATCTCTGCCGAAGAACCGTCCGCGTTGTAGTAATCCATGAACCAAGTCGCGTTCGGCTCAACCTCTAGACACTGGCGACCGGCCTCAAGCGTCGAGCTTGGCACAATGCGAATTAGACCATCGGCTCCGATACCGAAGTGTCGGTTGCATAGCTTTGCGATTTGCGCCGGGGTGAGGGCAAGCTGGTCTTCGGGGTCAAAAATGAGTACGAAGTCGTTGCCTGTACCGTGACCTTTGGTGAAGTTTATTAGCTGCGCCATTAGATAAGCCTATTCGCCGAGCGAGGGCTGTTCACCCGAAGCGATCCAACGGTGGCTCAATTCGATCGCCCGTGCCTGAGACACGGAATCTTGGTAGTCGAGCCAGTTGATGCGCTTGTCTCGTCTAAACCAAGACATTTGTCGACGGGCATATCGTGCAGTAAGCAACTTGGTTTGCTCGATTGCCTCTGCCTGAGTCACTTCACCGTCGAATTGTGCCAACGCCTGCGCGTAACCGATTGCGCGCTTGGATGTCTTTGCCTGACGTAGTCCTTTGCCAATGAGTTGCTCCACCTCTGCAACCAGACCACGCTGCCACATTTTCTCAACCCTCTGGTTTAGACGTTCAACCAGATGTGCGCGCTCAGAGTTGAGCCCTATTTCGAGAACCGGCTGCCAAGACTCTGGTTCATCTGGAAGGCTCGCAGCAAACGGCTCCCCAGTAACCGAAACAATCTCGATTGCGCGAACGATGCGACGGCCGTTTAGCGGGTCAATGCGACTTGCAGCAACTGAGTCTAGCGTTTGAAGTTTGCGATGCATCAAGCCGGGGCCAATCTCAATCAGCTCTTGCTCTAACTTGGCGCGTAACTCTTCGTCTTGACCAGGAAATTCGAAGGTGTTCAGCACTGCTGCAATGTAGAGCATCGAACCACCAACCAGAATCGGCACTGCTCCTCGTGACTGTATGCCTTCGATAACTTCACGGGCCTTCGATTGGTATTCTGCAGCCGTCGATTCGTCGGTTACCTCTAGCCAGTCGATTAGGTGGTGAGTGACACCATCGCGTTCGGCTTCGGGCAACTTCGCAGTGCCAATGTTCATGCCGCGATAGAACTGCATTGAGTCAGTGTTCACGATTTCGGCCGCGTGTCCGCTCTCATGCAGAGCACTAGCGATGGCAAGACCTAGATCTGATTTTCCGGTGCCGGTTGGACCAACAATCGAGATGAGCCTAGTCATCGAGTGCAAAGTCGATAGGTGTTGTCTTTGGTGTGAGTGATAGAACTTTTTTTCCGGAGGGCGCTGCCGGCGGAACCCCACATGAAGCAGCCTCGGCACGATCCCAGGCATCACCGGCACGAGTGCGTCTCATCGAATAATCTTCGACCCCTGCTGGGTCAGCAATCAGGTGATACGGTGCGGCCTCTGTAACAGTGACTTCGACGATGTCACCCGGTCGAGGTGCATCAGCGCCTTCTGGAACAGTAAAGTGCACCAAACGGTTGCAGCGGCTGCGGCCAGACATTCTCAAGGTTGCGGCGTCTTTGCGGCCCTCATTGGCTACCAAGACTTCAACACGGTTGCCGATCATCGCCTCGTTCTCTTTCCACGCAACGTGGTTGAGGCGAGCGATTAGACGTTCGAATCTTTCTTGAACGACCTCTTTTGAAACCTGGTTCGGCATGGTCGCTGCTGGAGTACCTGGACGAATGGAGTATTGGAACGTATAGGCAGCGGCAAACCTAGAGGTTTCTGCCACGCGCATGGTTTCGAGGAAATCTTCTTCGGTTTCGCCAGGGAATCCGACGATTATGTCGGTCGTAATCGCCGCGTCTGGAATCGCCTCACGCACACGGTCGATGATGCCCAAAAACTTCTCGCTACGGTAGCTGCGACGCATTTCTTTGAGTATGCGATCAGAGCCAGACTGTAGTGGCATGTGAAGGCTTGGCATGACGTTCGGCGTCTCGGCCATTGCCTCAATGACGTCATCTGTGAAAGCGGCTGGATGCGGGCTGGTGAACCGAACGCGCTCGAGGCCATCGATTTGCCCACACGCTCTCAGTAACTTTGCAAACGCACCCTTGTCGCCGAACTCAACGCCGTAGGTGTTTACGTTTTGACCCAGGAGTGTGATTTCGATGACTCCGTCGGCCACAAGAGCCTCGATTTCTGCGAGTATCTCGCCTGGACGGCGGTCGCGCTCTTTGCCGCGAAGTGACGGAACTATGCAGAACGTACAGGTGTTATTGCAGCCAACCGAGATAGAAACCCAGGCCGCGTAGGTGCTGTCGCGTTTGGTCGGAAGATTACTTGGGAAAGTTTCGAGTGACTCAATAATCTCAACGGCAGCCTCTTCGTTGTGGCGCGCTCTCTCGAGCAGCGCCGGAAGTGAGCCGATGTTGTGTGTGCCGAAGACGACGTCAACCCAAGGCGCTTTCTTGATAATGGTGTCGCGATCTTTTTGGGCTAGACAGCCACCAACGGCGATTTGCAGATTCGGGTTCTCGGTCTTCTTTGGCAACAGCATGCCTAGGTTTCCGTAGAGTTTGTTGTCTGCGTTCTCTCGCACGGCACAGGTGTTGAACACGATGACATCGCTCGAGCCTGGTTCGCCTGCAACATAGCCAGCATCTTCAAGGATGCCCGCAAGACGCTCAGAATCGTGAACGTTCATCTGGCAGCCGTAGGTTCGAACCTCGTAGGAGCGCTGGATTGTGTTGGTGTTCATTAGAACTCCGATTTTACCGCCTCTAGCTCGGCAGCCTTTATGGCGGTGAAAACCGCATGCTGCCCGTAGCCTTTGCGTTGGAGGAATCCAACGAGTCTGCGCTTGCGAACTTCGGGGGCAAGATTGGCCATAGAGCGCGCCCGCCTGATTGCAAGAGAAGTTGCCAAGCTGACTTCTTCTTCTGCGGTAATCGACTCTGTGACCTGCTCGATTAGGCCTTCACTGATGCCCTTGGTGCGCAATTCACGTTTTATCAATGAAGCGCTTAGCCCGCGCCCGGCCCTTCTGCTCGCCACGATGGTCTCGGCAAACGTCAAATCATTGATGAGACCTGCTTCTTCAAACCGGTCGAGAAGAGGCTCATAGATCTCTGGGGGAATCTCTCGCTGAATCATCACCTGGGCTAGTTGAAACTTTGACTTTGCGCTTCGAGCCAACTGATGCAGCAAGACGTTGCGAGCCCGCTTCTCTAATCGTTCTGGAGAAAGCGAACGAGCCGCATCTTGGGTCTCAGATTGACCAGATGCGGCTCGTCGCTTTTGAAAAGCCAATTTAGGCGTTTGCTGCCTTTGGAGCGGCTGCCTTTGCAACTTCGTCGAGAACTACTTCGTCTTCGATTGGAAGGTCGGCTACGGCACGAGGAACACCGATGCCTAGCTTTGACTTGATCTTCTTCTCGATTTCTTCTGCAACCTTTGGGTTGTTTAGAAGGTAGTTTCTTGAATTCTCTTTACCTTGACCGAGCTGGTCGCCTTCGTAGGTGTACCAGGCTCCGGACTTCTTTACGATTTCGTGCTCGACACCGAAGTCAATCAAGCTGCCTTCGCGAGAGATTCCGGCACCGTAGAGAATGTCGAACTCAGCCTGCTTGAACGGTGCGGCCATCTTGTTCTTGACCACCTTCACGCGGGTGCGGTTACCGACTGCGTCTTGGCCGTCTTTCAGGGTTTCAATGCGGCGAATGTCGAGACGCACAGATGCGTAGAACTTGAGAGCCTTACCACCAGCAGTGGTTTCAGGGCTTCCGAAGAAGACACCGATCTTTTCGCGCAGCTGGTTGATGAAAATCATTGTGGTGTTGGTGGTGCTCAAAGCGCCGGTTAGCTTGCGCAGCGCCTGAGACATGAGTCTTGCTTGAAGGCCGACGTGTGAGTCACCCATCTCACCTTCAATTTCTGCTCTTGGAACCAGCGCAGCGACCGAGTCGATGACAATCAAGTCGATAGCGCCTGAGCGAATAAGCATGTCTGCGATTTCAAGAGCCTGCTCGCCAGTGTCTGGCTGGCTGACCAATAGGGCATCGATGTCGACACCAAGAGCCTTGGCGTACTCAGGGTCAAGTGCGTGCTCAGCGTCGATAAACGCGGCCACGCCGCCATTTCGCTGTGCGTTAGCAATCGCGTGCAGGGTCACGGTGGTTTTACCTGATGACTCTGGGCCATAGATTTCTACGATTCGACCACGAGGCAAGCCACCAATGCCGAGAGCTGAGTCAAGAGCAATCGAACCAGTCGGGATAACTTCAACCGGTGCACGCTCGTCTGAGCCGAGTCGCATCACCGAACCCTTGCCAAACTGGCGGTCGATTTGAGCTAAGGCAGTGTCTAGGGCCTTTTCGCGTTCTGCTGGAGATGGCATTTGATCCTCTTGGTTTCTGACGTTTTCACGTCGCTAGATTCATTTTGCTTTGACACTATGGGGAACTGCTGACATTGAAACACTGTGGCGAAACATCTGTGGAGAACTTTTGCGCCGCCTGGACGGTTCAAAACAACTTCTCATTTGCTTGCAAAGCGAGCATACCAATATTCGAACAAGTTTTCGAACAAATTATCTGCGGCGTGTCACTTTTTCGTATTTTTGTTCAGTCCGTGCCAACGGTCGCTCGGAACCGACTGTGATTTGCAAATCGCCAGCCACACCTCACGCAAGTCTTCACCCGATTTGATGCACTGCTCTGCAGTACGGTCGCCAAACTCTCCGAGAACTAAATCTCTGGCAACCACAGCGGCGTATTCGACGCCAAACTCATCGGCCATGAGTTCGCGGAATTTACTGAGTCGCATTCGTCAAGGTTAAAGCAAAACCCCGACACGTAAGTGACGGGGTTTCGAACAGGTTCGGTTAGTTGCTAACCGGCTAAACCTGAGAAGTGTAAGAAATGAGGAACTCTGCTGGAACCGTGTCTGGGATAGAGACATTCTCGATTGCGGCTAGGCGGTCGCTCACATCGCGCATGATCTGCGAGATGGGAACATCTAGGGCCTCGGCAATCGAATAAAGAATCTCGCTCGATGCCTCTTTTTGCCCGCGCTCAATTTCGCTTAGGTAACCCAATGCCACGCTTGCGCGACCTGCTACCTGGCGAAGGGTGTGACCCTTCTGAAGGCGAAGCTCTCGCAGTACGTCACCAATTTCTCGACGAACTAAAAGCATGTTGGCCTCCTTATCTGCGGTTGATCTGCGGATGCAAATCTAGAAGTTTTTTGACTTCGTATGAATAAGATACCCGTTCGGGGTGACACTTATTTCCGAACCAACCTTAGAGTTGGCTGAGAAGCGAACCCGCGAGCTTTATTGCTTCTTCGGTCGCCTGAGCACTAACCTCAGCGCG
This sequence comes from Actinomycetota bacterium, assembly GCA_039805305.1. Lineage (GTDB taxonomy): Bacteria > Actinomycetota > Actinomycetes > Actinomycetales > Microbacteriaceae > Rhodoluna. The sequence continues at coordinate 12,781 of JBDLUM010000099.1, read as the reverse complement.
GCCGCCAGCAAAGTGAAATTTAAGCACCTGGATGTTCTCACCAAGGCACGCGGCAACAAAAACGGTTCCCGCCGGCTTGCCATCTTGCGACGCAGGCCCGGCTACACCAGTGCTTGAAACTCCCAGCACGTTCTCTTTAGAAAACCCGCAGCTTGTTGCAAAGAGCTCGGCACAAGCGCGAGACATCTCGGCAGCGACATCCGCGTCAACAGCGCCACGACCCTCAATCAACGTGGGTGAGATGCCGAGCATCCCCGTTTTGGCGGCAGTGGCATATGCGACCACTCCCCCTAGAAACACGTCTGAAGCACCGGGCACGGCGGCGATAGCGGAGGCGATTTGACCGCCGGTGAGCGATTCGGCAACTGCGAGCTTGAGACCGCGCTGGCGCAGCGATTCAATGAGAGTAGCAGCGAGCGAAGGCTCGGTCATTTACGGCCCTCTCGGGCGGCAACCACAAGGTAGTGGATGCCCGTGGCCAAGGTGACAGCGGTGGTTAGGTATAGCGCAGCCAGCTCAATTGGCGCGAGCCAAGCGAAGTAGAGATCGAGTGGCGACAAAAGAAACCCCAGCGTGATGCCCTGCATGATGGTTTTGGTTTTGCCACCGGCGTTGGCTGCGACCACTCGGTTTTTGAGAACCAACATTCGATAGATGGTGATACCAACTTCGCGAGTCATGATTAGCACAGTGAAAGTCCAGTCAACTTCGCCAAGTACCGACAGCGTGATTAGCGCACCACCGATGAGCACCTTGTCGGCGATTGGGTCGAGAAGTTTGCCTAAATCGGTAACTAGACCGCGAGACCTGGCGATAGCGCCGTCAACACCATCGGTTGCGATGGCGGCAACAAACAGAGCTACCGCCGCCCAGCGCCATGGGTCTTCTTTTGAAACCTCGAGCAACACCCAGACGAAGAATGGAACGGTTGCGATTCTTGCCAGCGTGATGGTGTTTGGCAGATTTAGCCAATCACTTTTCACTAGTTGCGCCCTGTCAACTGCCAGGCGTCTTCGTCACCTTCGTCGTCATCGGTGCCGTTGGGAATGAAGTCGTCAAAATCGCCGGCGGCGAGGTTGCTGACCGGCGCGTCTGCAACGGTGGCAGCAGCCTGAACCGGCTGTGATGACACGGCTCCTGGCTCACCTCTCAAAGATGCAAGAACTGTTGGCAGGTCTTCTGGCTTGACCATGACGTCTCGCGCTTTTGAACCCTCAGATGGGCCAACGATGTTGCGCGATTCCAGTAGGTCCATAAGGCGACCGGCCTTGGCAAACCCAACCCGCAACTTTCGCTGAAGCATCGAGGTTGAACCAAACTGTGACGAGACGATCAGCTCGCAAGCCTGCAGCAAGAGTTCTAGATCGTCACCAATGTCAGCGTCGACAACCTTTTGAACCTGCACCTCGGCCACATCTTCGCGGTATTCAGGCGACATCTGAGCTTTGACGTGGTCGACAATCTTGTGCAATTCGTCTTCGGCAAGCCAGGCTCCCTGAACGCGCATCGGCTTGTTGGTGCCCATCGGAGAAAACAGCGCGTCACCCTGACCGATGAGCTTCTCTGCACCCGGCTGGTCGAGAATAACTCGCGAGTCGGTTACCGAAGACACCGAGAAGGCCAGGCGGCTCGGAACGTTTGCCTTGATTAGACCGGTGACCACATCGACAGATGGGCGCTGTGTTGCAAGAACCAGGTGAATTCCGGCGGCACGAGCCAACTGAGTGATTCGAACAATCGAGTCTTCGACGTCTCGAGGCGCAACGATCATGAGGTCGGCAAGCTCGTCAACCACAACTAGCAGGTAGGGGTAAGGCTGCATGACGCGGTTGGTGCCCTCTTTGGCAGTCAAGGTTCCGGCAACGATGGCACGGTTGAAATCATCTACGTGCTTGAACCCGAACGATGCGAGGTCGTCGTAGCGAGCATCCATCTCTTTCACAACCCACTGAAGAGCCTCGGCAGCCTTCTTTGCGTTGGTGATGATTGGGGTGATTAGGTGCGGCACGCCCTGGTAGGCGGCGAGCTCAACGCGCTTTGGGTCGATGAGCACGAGACGCACCTCGGCAGGCTTAGCGCGCATCAGAATCGAGGTGATCATCGAGTTGACGAATGACGACTTACCGGCACCGGTTGCACCAGCGACCAAAAGGTGAGGCATCTTGGCAAGGTTCGCTACCACGTAGCCGCCCTCGACGTCTTTACCGATGCCGATGGTTAGCGGATGCTGGCTCTGGGTCGCGACCTGTGAACGAAGCACGTCACCTAGCGAAACAATCTCACGGTCGGTGTTTGGAATCTCGATACCGATGAGCGATTTGCCCGGAATCGGGGCAAGAATGCGCACTTCGTTGCTGGCAACGGCATAAGAAATGTTGCTGGCAAGTCGCGTGACGGCCTCAACCTTTACGCCTGGCGCGAGCTCAACTTCGTAACGGGTGACTGTTGGCCCACGCGAGAAGCCGACCACCGTGGCATCAACGCTGAATTCTTTGAAAACCGAGGTGATTGCCGCAACGATCTGATCGTTGGCCGCACTCTTTGCCTTTGGAGGCGTGCCAGGTGCGAGGATGTTGAGCGGAGGCATCTTGTAAACACGAGTCGGGCGGGCCGTTGCTGCAGCAGCCGGGGCTGGCTCAGCTGAGACTGACCCTGAATCAATCAGCTCGGTTGGAGCCACAATGGCGACCGGTTCGGTTTGGTCGAATGTTTCAGAATCAACCGACTCGATGTCTTGGTTCTGATCTTCGAAGAGATCTTCTAGAGCCTGTTCGCGCTCTTCTGCCGCTGTGGTGTCAACAACCGGAGTATCAAAAGCTGGGTCTTTGGTCTTGTCGCGACGCCACCAAGGCACCTTGGTGCCGTCGAACGCGTCAAGCACATCTTCGGGTTCGGTAACTCGATCTGGTTTTTCGGCTGATTCACCGAACAGAGCATCGCCAAGCTCGCGTAGTCGCTGACCGATTCGGTTTGGTGCGGTTTTGGTCATGATTAGAAGCGAGCCCAGCGTCACTAGCACCAAGGCTGGAATTGCACCCCAAATGGTTAGTGGCACGAACGGAACCGAAACTAGCCAGCCAAAAACGCCACCGGCAGCCGAAAGGGTCTTCTCGAACCCTGCATCAGACGGAGCCGGTGTGCCGCCGGCCCAGTGAAAGAAGCCAGAAATCGAGACCAGCAGCAAAAGCAACCCGAGCCCAATGCGGCTGTTGTCTTTTTGACCAGACGGGTGGCGCATCAGATAGACACCAAAGACAATAAAGACCACTGGCAGAGCTGATGCAACCTGACCAAAGAGAAGGCCGAACGTCCAGATGTGAGCCAGGTAGACGGGGTTTTCTGGGGTTAGAAACCAAGCAAACACCGCCCCAAAAATGCCGAGCAGCACAAAAGAAAAGGGGATGCTGTCACTTCGTTGGTCAACAATTTCGTCTTGTCGACCGAAGTATCGAACAGTGTTTCCGAAGCCAGTGGCAAACCAACGGTAGATGCGAACCAATAGTGGGGAGTCTGAGCTTTGGGATTCATTACGAGCCCTAGGCGCTCGTGCCTTCGGCTGGGTGCGAGAAGTCGGTCGCGCAGAAGATTTTCTCGCGCGTGAGGTTGCTGGGCGACGCGTAGCCATGCGTCAAAAGTAACAGCGACCCGCGACAAGTTCGGGTAGGCACGGCGACCCGATTTGGGCAGTCGTGCGGGAGATTACTCGGCGATTACCACCGGAATGATCATCGGGCGACGACGGTGGGCCTTATTTACCCAGGTGCCGATGGTGCGTCGAATCACCTGTTGAAGGGCATACGGGTCACGAACGCCCTCTCCGGCAGCTTCGGCGAGCGCACGCTCGATTAGTGGTTTGACGTCGTTGAAAACGTTGTCTTCTTCTGCAAAGGCGCGTGCCCTGATCTCTGGGCCGATCTTCACTCGGCCATCCTTTGCATCGATGACGCAGAAGATTGAGATGAAACCCTCTTCGGCTAGCACTCGACGGTCTTTGAGGTCTTCTTCGGTTACCTTGCCGACGGTCTTTCCATCGACGAATAGCAGGCCACATTCGACCCCGCCAACAACCTCGGCGATGCCGTCTACTAGGTCGACAACCCAGCCATCTTCGGTGATTAGCACGCGCTCGTGAGGTACACCGGTTTGCTCGGCTAGCTTTCCGTTAGCGATGAGGTGACGGTATTCGCCGTGCACCGGCATGACGTTCTTCGGCTTCAGAATGTTGTAGCAGTAGAGCAACTCTCCAGCTGCCGCGTGGCCCGAAACGTGCACCTTGGCATTGCCCTTGTGAACGACATTTGCACCTAGTTTGGTGAGCCCGTCAATCACACGATAAACCGCGTTTTCGTTACCAGGAATTAAAGACGAAGCCAGGATGACGGTGTCACCTTCGCCAATCGTGATCTGGTGGTCTAGGTTGACCATGCGCGCTAGCACTGCCATCGGCTCACCCTGTGAGCCGGTGCACATGTAGACCAGCTTGTTTTCTGGGTAACTAACAGCCTTGGCTAAATCAACAAAAACATCTAGCGGGGCAGTGAGATAACCCATCTCTAGCGCGATCTGCATGTTTCGAACCATCGAGCGGCCCACTAAGACAACCTTGCGGTCGTTGGCCAGTGCCGCATCGATAACCTGCTGAACTCGGTGAACGTGGCTCGAGAACGATGCCACTACAACCTTGCCCTTAGAGCGGGCAATCACATTCTCGATCACTGGGCCGATGTCTTTTTCAAGTGGCGTGAAACCAGGAACGTCGGCGTTGGTGCTGTCGCTCATGAACAGGTCAAGACCTTCTTCGCCAATACGTGCAAATGCGCGTAGGTCGGTTAGGCGACCATCCAAGGGAATTTGATCCATTTTGAAGTCACCGGTGTGAAGCACCGAACCGGCCTTGGTGCGAATGGCAACCGCTAGCGCATCGGGAATCGAGTGGTTTACCGCGATGAATTCAAGGTCGAAGCCGCATAGGGTTTCGCGCTGCCCTTCGGCAACCACCATCGAGTAAGGGGTGATTCGGTGCTCTTTGAGCTTTGCCTCAACGAAGGCAAGAGTTAGAGCCGAGCCGAGCAACGGAATGTCGCCCTTGAGCTTGAGTAGATAAGGCACACCGCCAATGTGGTCTTCGTGACCGTGGGTGAGCACAAGCCCGATGATGTCATCTAGACGGTCACGCAGGTAACCGAAGTCGGGCAAGATTACGTCGATACCCGGTTGGTGTTCTTCAGGAAAGAGCACACCGCAGTCAACGATGAGTAGCTTGGAGTCGATTTCGAAGACGGTCATGTTTCGACCGATCTCTCCGATTCCACCCAGTGGGATGATGCGAAGCACACCAGGCTTCAGCGGGGCAGGTTGCGGGAGGGTCTGAACCATTGGGCTCTTTTCTAGCGAGTAGTGCCAGCCACCTTCGGCAGAGCACCACCGGCTGCTGCGTTGCGGTCTGGGCGGAAGTTTTCGAACGAAAGCCCGGTGATCTGTTTAACCAGATCAATTTCGGCCTCGATGCGGGCGGCTTCAGATTCTTCTGGGCCGACCAGTGGTAGACGAACGCGCGGGCTGTCGATTAGACCGAGCCCGTGCAAGATGTATTTCGATGCCACGGTGCCAGGCACGTGGTTCATGGCTGCTCGCACCAGAGGTTCAAGCGAGTTGTGCACGCTAAGCGCGTGGTGGAAGTCGTTGCGGTTGGTGGCATCAACCATCTCGCGATAGGCGGCCGGTGCGATGTTGGCGGTAACACCAATCAAGCCGGTTGCGCCAATCGACAGGTGCGGCAGAACGTTGCCGTCATCTCCAGAGAAGTAAAGCAGGTCGGTGTCGTTCATCACGCGTGAGGCCTGAGCAAAATCACCCTTGGCGTCTTTAACGGCAACGATGTTCGGGTGCTTGGCTGCGCGAAGAATGGTTTCGAAGTTGATCGGAATGCCCGCTCGACCTGGGATGTCATAAAGAATGACCGGGAGGTCAGTTGCGTCGGCAATCATTCTGAAGTGGGTTAGCACTCCGGCCTGAGTTGGTTTGTTGTAGTAAGGGGTGACAATCATCACACCGTCTGCGCCGGCCTTTTCAGAAGCCTTGTAAAGCTCCATGGCGTGGGCGGTTTCGTTTGATCCGCCGCCGGTGATGATTTTCGCGCGACCGGCAGCAACCGACTTGCCGACCTCGACAAGCTTGAGCTTCTCTTTATCGGTGAGCGTGGATGTTTCGCCAGTTGTTCCGGTAACCACAACGCCATCCGCGCCGTTTGAAATCACATAGTCGATGTGCTTCTCGGTAGCAGCCCAGTCAACCTCGCCATCGGCGTTCATCGGTGTTACAAGCGCAACTAGCACCTGACCGAAGAGATTACGTTGCTGTGACATTGGGGTTACTTACCTTGAGAGCGTGTGCCTTAGGGGGCTACGCGACCGTTCTTGTTGAAGGCCTCGTAGGTGAAAGGCATTAGCTGGGCCCACGCGTCTTCCATCTTCTCGGCGCACATTTCGATTTCGCGCTGAGGGAATGACGGAAAGTGGGTGCCTTCACGCTTGGTACGCAGGCTCAAGAAGTTCATCAGGGCACGAGAGTTCATGGTGACGTACATGCTCGAGTAGATGTTGAGCGGGAGCACGATGCGGGCAACCTCGCGGGCTACTCCGGCTTCGAGCATCCGCTGGTATGACTCATAAGCCTGCAGGCTCACGGTGCGGGTTTCTTGCTCAACCAAAGCGGTTTGCTCGGCGGTTCCCGGAATGAACTCGTAGTGTCCGGTCTTACCGATCTGAACCAGGTTGCGCTCTGGGCCTGGCACATAGAAAACCGGGCTGAGCTCCTTGTATCGGCCTGACTCTTCGTTGTAAGAAGCGATGCGGTGACGCATGAACTCGCGGAACACAAAGATTGGGGCTTGAACGTAAAAAGTCATCGAGTTGTGCTCGAACGGTGAACCGTGACGGTCACGCATGAGGTAGTTGATCAGCCCCTGGTCGCGGGCTGAGGCTTCGGTACCGGCGCTGGCTGACTCAAGGGTTTGTTCACCTTGAGTAGATACGCGGGCGGCAAAAAGCACGTCTGAGTCGCTAGCGCTTGAACGCACTAGCTCTACGGTTACATCGCTGCGGAAAATGATATCGGACACCCCTCAATGTTAGTGGTCTTGTGGCAGCGTAAGAATGCGAAACACTTGAGCGCAGGCGGTCAGGCGAACCTAGCCTAGAGACATGGATCAGACCTCGCGCTTACTGCTCGTTCTGGGTGTAATCACCCTGGCGACCATCCTCGGTTTGATTTGGCGAACCACGCAAGGTAGAGCCAAGCAACTCAAGTCTGGGCTTCAGGTCGACTTGAAAGAACTCGGGGCAACTAAGAACGGGTTGCCTGTCACCGCTTTTGGCGAGCGCATTACGTTTTTGCAATTCTCGAGTGAGTTTTGCGCGACCTGCAAATCGACCGCTCGGGTTTTCGGTGAACTCGAAGAACACTCGAGTGACGTGCTGCACATCGAGGTAGACATCACCAATCGTCTCGACCTGGCCAACAAGTACAACATTTTGCAAACTCCAACCACCCTGGTGCTCGATAAGCGTGGTGTAGTTCAATCGCGAATCGGTGGAGCACCGAAACAGAACACCCTTGAAGAACAGTTAGGAACCTTCGTTATCTAATGGCAAAACCACAAATTGACCCACGAGGCCCGCGCTTTGGTGCAGCAATAACCGCCACCGCGCTCGCAGTGACGATTTATCTAGGCTTGGATGCTTCGACCGAAGCCGCCGCTTTCGCCCTGCTTCTCGTGCTTACCGCCCTCTTTGCAATCGGTGCAATCTTCGGCACCAGCAAGCACCCATACGCCTGGTTGTTCAAGACTTTCGTTCGCCCACGCCTGGGTGCACCAACCGAACTTGAAGATGCTGCTCCGCCACAGTTTGCGCAGGCCGTTGGCCTGTTTGTGGCTGGCGTTGGCGTAGTTTTACACCTCGCTGGGGTTGAGTATGGATTGGTTGCTGCCGCAGCGGCAGCTTTCGTGGCCTCGTTCTTGAACTCGGTGTTCAACTACTGCCTCGGCTGCCAGATGTACCTCGGCCTGAAGCGCCTAAAGGTTATTCGCTAAGTTTGATTGCCTTGCGCATGCAGGCTCTGGCACGGCGGCGGTCACTCGCGGCATCGTAGGCGAGCCCCAGTGCAAACCATGTGGTCCAGTTTTCTGGGTCGGCGTATGCGGCATCGCGAAACTTGCCAAACTCGGCGTCTGCGCTAGCCCTGGTTGGGCGACCGCTAGGTCGCAATTCGTAGTCGAATTTTGGCCACTGCCCCGAATTCTCGAGCTGCTTCGCCAGTTTTTCTACCTTGATGCCGAACCTAAACTCGGCAATGATCGCCCAGATGGCCAACACCGGAAAAATCAACAGTAGGCCACCTAGCAAAGCTGGCAGTGGTGAGCCTGAGCCAATCAAAATGAACGCCGTGTTGCCGAGCAGAGCGACATACATAATCACGAGAGCGCTGGTGACTACCGCGCCAATCTTTGCGCCGGTCATTTGATTACGGCGTCTAGCCCAACATGAAGGCCCTGCGCGTTGGCTGCGAAACGAATCGAGGCCAAGATGCCGGCTGAGTAGGCCGCAACCGAGGAGGTTTCGTGGCTGATCGTCAGCACTTCGCTGACTCCCCCGAAATGCACGTCTTGCTTTGCACTCACGCCTGCCAAACGAATGCTGTGAACGGGGATGCCTGCGACGAGCTGCCCGCGGGCATCCTGGTCGGCGGCTGGAGCGGTCACGGGGGTAGTTCGGTTTGACGAAATCAACTCTGCGGTGCGAACTGCGGTGCCCGACGGCGAATCTAGCTTGCCAGCGTGGTGGGTTTCGACTATTTCGATGCTGTCGAAAAACTTGCCGGCTTGGGCAGCGAATCGGGTGGCCAGCATGGAGCCGACCGAAAAGTTAGGAATGATCACGACAGCTGATTCGCCAAGACTGGCCGGCAATTCGGCGAGGCGCTCGGCACTCCAGCCGCTGGTGCCAACCACGATGTTTTGACCGGCCGAGATGGCTTTGGCTACAACCTGTTTGCTCACCTCGAGGTGAGTAACTTCGAAAATCACGTCTGCGCCATCGCTCAGCGAGGCGTTGCTTTTGCTGTCGAGCGCTGAATGCAGATCAAGATCGTCAGCCGCGTCGACTAGTTCGAGCGCTAACTTGCCCATGCGCCCGGTTGCGCCGACTACAGAAACCTTGATTGCCATTGCTCTAGATTAGACCAGCCCAGCGAAGGTGTCTTCGGTGAGGTCACCAACCGCAACAATGTTCATCGCGCGGCCTGCAATGTCGGCGGCCAAGTCTCGAACGTCATCAACCGTGACCTGCCTGAAACGTCGAAGCGCCTCATCGAGTGGAACAAATTCACCGGTCGAAAGCTCGGTACCCGAAAGTCTGCTCATGCGGGCCTGGGTGCTCTCGAATTTCAATGCGAGGCCGCCCGACACGTTGCCAAAAGCAAGTTCAAGTTCGGCTGCTGTGATTCCGTCGGTGGCGACCTTGCCAAGTTCGGCAATCATGAGTTCGGCAACTTCGCGGGCCTTTGCGGGCGAGCATCCGGCATAAAGACCGAAAACACCAGCGTCTGAGTAGCCCTGGTTGAAAGAGTAGGTCGAGTAGGCAAGCCCGCGCTTTTCGCGAATCTCTTGAAACAGGCGTGACGACATGCCGCCACCTAGAACTGTGTTCAAAACCGCCATGGCGTAGCGGCGATAGTCGTTGCCAACGATACCTTCGGTGCCAATCAGAATGTTGGCTTGCGAATTTTCTTCGTGGATGACTCGAAGCGAGCCATTCGAAAAGATGTCGGCCGACTCCAGTGAGCGACGTTCACGCGGTGATGCTTCGACGCTTAGATCCCAGCCTGCCGAGCCAAAACCGGCCTCAACGAGTTCAATGATCTTGTCGTGCTCAAGCTTGCCGGCAACCGCAATCACGATGTCTTGCGGGCGGTAGTTGGCCTTGTAGTGCTCCCAAACAGCATCACGCGTGACGTTGGTGATGGTTTCATTGGTGCCACCAATTGGGCGTCCGAGATCGTGTTCACCGAGAACCTGTTCAAAGAACGCCTCATGAGCCACGTCTTGCGGGTCGTCTTCATTCATGGCGAGTTCTTCGAGAATCACGGTGCGCTCGTTATTGAACTCGTTTTCATCGAGCACCGAAGAGGTGAGCATGTCGGCGATCACGTCGATGGCCAGCGGCACCGCAGATTCTTGCACCCTCGCGTAATACGACGTGTGTTCTTTGCCGGTTGAGGCGTTGGATGAACCACCAACCGAGTCGAACGCAATAGCAATGTCTAGGGCAGAGCGCTTGGCGGTGCCTTTGAACAGCAGGTGTTCTAGAAAGTGGGTTGAGCCGAAGTGCCCGTTGGTTTCATCACGGCTGCCGACTCCCACCGAGAACGACACCGAAGCGCTTTGCACGCCCGGTACCGCCTCGGTTAAAACGCGAACACCGCTTGGGAGGACAGTGCGACGAATCACACTGCCGTCCGAAGCGGTGAACGAGAGTTCGTTTTGGTCTAGCGGAAAGATAACTTCAGTCATGTTTTGCTAAACCTAAAACGCTTGTTGCTTATTCTTCGTCTGAGTCGTTTGACTCGTTCGAAGCGCCTTCTTCACCCTCAACAACTGGGGCTAGCGATAGCTTGCCACGGTCATCGATCTTGGTGATTTCGACCTGAATCTTCTGGCCAACCGAGAGAACGTCTTCAACGTTCTCAACGCGCTTGCCGCCCGAGATCTTCTTTAGCTCAGAAACGTGCAGTAGGCCATCCTTGCCAGGAACCAACGAGATGAAGGCACCGAAGGTGGCTAGCTTCACGACAGTTCCGAGGAAGCGCTCGCCAATCTCAGGTACGTGAGGGTTGGCGATCGCGTTGATGGCAGCCTTAGCAGCCTCAGCCGAAGGACCGTCGGTAGCACCGATGTAAACGGTTCCGTCGTCTTCGATCGAGATGTCTGCGCCAGTGTCTTCTTGAATCTGGTTGATCATCTTGCCCTTAGGGCCAATGACCTCACCGATCTTGTCGACAGGAATCTTCACAGCGATTACGCGAGGCGCAGTCGCAGCCATTTCATCTGGCTCGTTGATTGCCTGGTTCATGACCGAGAGAATGCGAAGACGTGCGTCGCGAGCCTGGGTCAGTGCGCCGGCTAGAACCTCTGATGGAATTCCATCAAGCTTGGTGTCTAGCTGAATCGCGGTGATGAACTCTGGAGTTCCGGCAACCTTGAAGTCCATGTCTCCAAGAGCGTCTTCGGCGCCAAGAATGTCGGTCAGAGCCGCATACTCGGTCTTGCCGTCAACGGTGTCAGAGATCAGACCCATTGCGATACCAGCAACCGGTGCGCGTAGTGGCACACCAGCGTTTAGTAGCGACAGCGTGGATGCACAGACCGAACCCATAGAGGTCGAACCGTTTGAGCCAAGAGCCTCAGAAACCTGACGAATGGCGTAAGGGAACTCGTCACGAGCAGGTAGCACTGGAACCAGTGCGCGCTCGGCAAGTGCACCGTGACCGATTTCGCGGCGCTTCGGGGTGCCAACACGACCAACCTCACCAGTTGAGTAAGGAGGGAAGTTGTAGTTGTGCATGTAGCGCTTGCTGGTCTCAGGGCTTAGTGAGTCAATCTGCTGCTCCATCTTGAGCATGTTCAGAGTGGTCACACCAAGAATCTGGGTCTCTCCGCGCTGGAAGATTGCCGAACCGTGCACGCGAGGAAGAACCGATACTTCGGCGTCTAGCGGGCGAATGTCGCTTAGGCCACGACCGTCGATACGAATCTTCTCTTTTAGCACGCGGGTGCGAACTACCTTCTTGGTAACCGACTTGTACGCAGCCGAAATCTGGCCGTGTAGCGACTCGTCAAGCTTGGCAACTAGCTGCTCTTTGACCGAAGCCTTGAGTGCGTCGTCGGCGTCTTGGCGAGCCTGCTTGTCTGCGATTAGGTAGATGCGACCTAGTTCTGCTTCTGCCAGCTCGGCGACTGCGGCAAAAACCTCGTCGCTGTAAGGCGGGAACAGTGGATACTCGGTCAGTGGCTTAGCCGACTTGGCGGCTAGGCGGCTCTGAGCCTCACATAGTTCTTTGATGAACGGCTTGGCGGCTTCTAGACCCTGAGCAACGATTTCTTCGGTTGGCGCTTGAGCACCCTCGTGCTTGATTAGGTTCCAAGCAGCGTCGGTAGCTTCGGCCTCAACCATCATGATTGCGACGTCTTCTTTACCGTTCTCGTTTACAACGCGACCGGCAACGACCATGTCGAACACGGCGCGCTCTAGCTGCGAGTGCTTAGGGAAAGCAACCCACTGGCCGTCGATCAATGCAACGCGAACGCCACCGACAGGGCCAGAGAATGGCAGACCAGCAAGCTGGGTCGAGATCGAAGCTGCGTTGATTGCAACTACGTCGTAAAGCTCGTCTGGGTGAATCGCCATAACGGTGACGACTACCTGAATTTCGTTGCGCAGGCCATCTTGGAACGAAGGGCGTAGTGGACGGTCGATTAGGCGACAGGCCAAAATAGCTTCGGTTGACGGGCGGCCTTCACGACGGAAGAACGATCCTGGGATGCGTCCGGCTGCGTACATCTTCTCTTCGACGTCAATGGTCAAAGGGAAGAAGTCGAACTGATCTTTTGGCTGCTTGCTCGCGGTGGTTGCCGAGAACAGCATGGTTTCGCCATCGATGTAGACGGCGGCGGCACCTTGTGCCTGCTGGGCTAGACGCCCGGTTTCGAAACGGATGACGCGCT
>JBDLUM010000098.1:0-10357 GCA_039805305.1 Actinomycetota bacterium | reverse complement strand
GACAGGTCTTGCCGATGATGATGACGATTTCGCCCTCGTAGTTGAGCCACTTGCAGCCGGCTGGGCGCACGACGGCACCCTTGTGGGTGTTCAGCGCGGTGATTGGCTTGTGAAAGTAGGTCGGCGCCGGTGGCAACTTGGTCATGAACTCTTGCGTGCGCGAGTCATAGTTCAAGTGCACAGCGATGATCTTGGTTGGCTCAGATGGCGCGAGGTGGGTGGCCTCTTCGATCGCGATGCGGCGGCCGTCGGGGGCAACCAGGTGCTCGCCTTCGCGAACTACCTGAATCGGGTAGCCGTCTAGCAGGATGCGTCTAATTTCAGTCACGGGATAGCACCAGGTCTTTCGGTCGTGGGAACCCGCCCTCAGGCTTGTCGAACCAGATGTGCACCTGGCCGGTTCCGATTGAGTTTTCGTATTCGCTGTAAAGGCGGCCTACCGACTTGTTGTCTTCTTCACCAAGCGCCCCAGCCATGGCTAGGTAGTGGTAGAAGCCAGCTTCTGGCTTGTACTTCTTGAAGGTGTCGAAGTCGTCAAGAACAGCCTTGTGGTCACCCTGCTCGAACCACTCGATGACCTTCTTGTCATACTCGTATGCCTCTGGCGTGAAGATGTGAATCGGGTCACTGGCCTCGTGCTTGCGAAGGTCGCGCAGCTTGTGGAAGGTGTGCGAAAGCGCTCCGGAGCCGAGCAAAAGAACCTTGCTGTCGCTGTCGCGAATGGCCTCGCCAAGTGCACGCCCAGCTCGCTTGAAGTCTTCTGCCGTAGCGGTCTGGCAAACCGAGAGTGAAACCCACTTCTTGTCGTCAAGCCCACGGCCAAGGTAGTGCCAAAGGTTTACGGTCGCATAGAAGATCGGCAGGTGCGGGTCACTGATCGGGGTGATCCAGGTGCCGTTCTTTTCGTCGTATTTGGTGAGGCTGTTCGCCAACTCAGGGTTGCCCTTGAAGAAGTATGGAATCTGGCTCATGCCACGAGGTAGTTCTTCGCTGGTAAATAGCCCAGAGCGCTCGGCGTGTGAAGTAACCACAAACTCAACCGTGGTCGCCCAGTGGCTGTCGAGCACCACGACGGTGTCGTAGTCGAGGGTTTCAAAGATTTCTTTACGCAGGCGCTTGAGGCCTGGCACCAGGCTGATCTCTTTGCCATCGTTGAGGTCATATCTAACTGCCTCAGGCAACATGATTGTTGGCACGTGCGCCAGAATGGCTGCCCCTACTACTTCACCCATCGCTATTCCTTCCATCCATTTGGTGAAACTACGGTGTTTTTTACGTCTGCATAAAAATCGAATGACCAGTTGCCGCCCTCGCGGCCAATGCCCGACTTGCGTGAGCCACCGAATGGTGCCCGCAGGTCGCGAACGAAGAAGCAGTTCACCCAGATCGTTCCGGCAACCAACTCTTTGGTGATCTTGTCGGCATGTTCACGGATGCCCGACACAACCACTGCGGCCAAACCGAATTCCGTGCCGTTCGCCATCTCGAGCGCTTGTTCGTCTGAAGTGAAGGTTTGCATGCAGAGCACTGGGCCAAAGACCTCTTGTGTCACGATCTCGGCACCAGCACTCGGCTGAATCAGGGTAGGTCTGAAGAACAGGCCGCCGAGCTCGTCGTTTGGCTCGCCTCCCATCACGATCTTCTGACCCTCGGCCTTCGCGCGGTCGACAAAACCCTTGATGCGATCGAAATGCACCTGGTGAATCTGTGGCCCGATGTCGGTGGTCTCATCACGAGGGTCGCCCTGTTTAATCTTGGATGCGCGCTCGCGGAACTTCGCGGCAAAGGCATCGGCAACCGATTCGTGAACCAAAATGCGGGTTCCGCTCAAACAAACCTGGCCAGCGTTGTCGTACTGCTCGACGGCTAGTTCGGCCGCAAGGTCTAGGTCAGCATCCTCGAAGACCAACAGTGGGCTCTTGCCGCCGAGTTCGAACGAAAGTGGGGTGAGGTTGTCGGCTGCCGCCTTGGCGATTACCTTGGCGGTTGGCACCGAACCGGTGAACGAAATGCGAGCGATATCGGTGTGGGCAACCAGCGCAGCGCCGGCTTCGCGGCCGTAACCCTGCACAACGTTGAACACGCCGTCGGGGATGCCCGCCTGCTTGGTCAGGTCAGCGAAGAACGATGCACTCAGCGGGGTCCACTCGGCAGGTTTCAAAACTACGGTGTCGCCAGCGGCTAGTGCTGGGCCGATTTTCCAGGTGGCGAGCATCAAAGGTGCGTTCCATGGGGTAATCAGTGCGCAAACGCCAGATGGGTCCCAAGAAATGTTGTTCGTGTGGCCTCGGGTTTCAAACTTCTCGTGGCCTAGGTGATTGATCGCCCAGTCGGCGAAGAATCGAATGTTCATGGCGACTCGTGGCATAACTCCGCGGCGGTGTGAGCGAAGCAGCGAGCCGTTGTCCATGGTTTCAAGCTGGGCGAGGGTTTCAATGTTTGCTTCAATCAGGTCGGCAAGTTTCATCAATAGCTCGCCGCGACCTACTGGCCCGAGTGCTGCCCATCCCTTGAAGGCTTTGTTGGCAGCAGCGACGGCTAGATCGATTTCGGTCTGGCCGCCACGAGCGATTTCACCAAGAAAACTGCCGTCGACGGGGGAGGTGTTGGTGAATGTTTCAGCGCTGGCTACACGCTGCCCGCCAATGTAGTGGCGTGTGTCTACCTTGGCCCCGGCCACCTCAATAAAGGTCACTGAGAAACTCCCTTGTTTGTTCGTCTTGAAATCAAGCGTAACTTCAATTTCGTTCGGATGCTAATGATTTAGACTAGGGCATACTTCTCTATAGAGCACCAGATTCTCGCGGTCTGGAGTGTGATTTTTTATAACGATTTGGAGTTAGCGGTGACCACCTTGAACAGACCAAGAATCGCCATCCTCGGCCGCTTTGCCGATGGTTCTACCGCCACTCGTTCGAGGGCTGTCGTTAGTGCTCGAGCTCTGGTCGAAGCGGTCTGGAATGCCGGGGGTGACCCGATCACTCTTCTGCCAACATCCGACACCGATTGGTCTACCCGCCTTCGCGGCTTTTCGGCTGTGCTGATGCCGGGCGGCGGCGATTTGAACCCTGAACTCTATGGGCAGGCACCCGAAAGCGACGAGCTTTATGGCATCGACCAGTTGCAAGACTTGGCCGACCTCAGCCTCACCAAGTGGGCTATCGAAAACAAGGTTCCGTTTCTAGCCATCTGCCGCGGTTTTCAGCTGGTCAACGTTGCCTTCGGTGGCACGTTGGTTCAGCACATGCAAAACGATCACCGTCACGTGGTGCACCAACTTCACATCGATGCTGATAGCGATCGTCTTGGCGTTGGCTCGGGCGCTCTCGAATCATCGTGCTACCACCACCAGGCCATCGACAGGCTAGGCGATGGCCTTCGCGTTATCTCTCGTGCTGGCGAGGGTCACGTTGAGGCGTTAGCCATTGATAACGGAGCTTGGGCTTACGCGGTGCAGTGGCACCCAGAAGACAACGCTGCCGATAACGCGCAGCAGGCTGGTTTGTTTTCTAAATTTGTTGAGCAAGCGCAAAACGCGCCGCTTATCTAGGCCTAGAACTCTAGAGCGATTTAGCTCTCTAGGTGGCGAGTAATCTCGCGCAGGTGGTCTGCGGTTTGGCGCTCGGCCGATTCGCCCAGGGTTTCAACCACAAATTTTTCTTCGGTGTTAAATGCCGGAAACAGTCGGTCCATTAGTTTGCGACCGGCCGGAGTCATCTTGACAATAACTAGGCGGCCGTCGCCTTTGCTTTTCTCTCGGGTGAGCAGTCCGCGACCCTCAAGCGTTCCTAGAACGCCGGTCAGGGTAGCTTTCGAGAATCCGCCCTCAACCGCAATCTGGCGGGTTTCGATTGGTTCCCAGATCCAGGTGACCCAGAGCACTACGAAGGCCGTCCACGAAAGATTTTCTTTAGCCAGCACCGAGCGCTCTAAGTGATTACGAACGGCGGTAGCAGCTCGAAACAGGTTTGACACCACAGCCATCGCACCGAAGTCGATGTTCTTGTGGTCTAGCCTGGCCTCTACTTGGCGCTCTGTTTCGGCAAGTGTGTGCAATCCAGCCATGGTCCCCAGAACTTTCTCTTTGAACTGAACTAAACCACAATTTTCTAATCATTTAGTCCCGAATGAATAACATTTTCGTTTTTTGACTAGAAAATGCCCGACATATCACTAATCTAAAAATGATTCGTATCCAAACAATCTCTTAGGAGCCAGACGTGAACTCAATGTCGAGCGTTTCACTTGCCGATCTTGACCTCTTCGAAGGCGGTGCACCTTGGAAGGTTTTCGAAGACCTTCGCAACAACAGCCCGATTCACTGGAACGAAGAAGAAGCTCCGAACTCTGGCTTCTACTCGGTAACCCGCTACCACGACATCGTCAAGGTGCTGCGTGACCCGGCTACGTTCACTTCTGAGCGCTTCACCAACCTCGAAGAGGTTGACGCCGAGCAAGAAGAGGCTCGTCGCTCACTGCTCGAGACCGATGGATCGCGTCACCGCGCTCTGCGCCGCTTGCTACAGGGAGAGTTCACTCCGCAGGCCGTCGCTCGCTACGCAACTTTTCTTCGCGGTCTCACCGCAACAACTCTCGACAACGCCTTCGCCAAGGGCTCGTTCGACTTCGTTGAAGAAGTCGCCTCAGACTTTCCGATCAACGTTCTCGTTCGCCTGCTTGATGTGCCCCAAGAAGATGCCGGTCAGTTAATCGACTGGGGTAACCGCATGATCGGTTTCGATGACCCAGAACACGCGGATGTTCTGATCAATGACCCAGAGAGCGAGAAGTATCGCCTCGTTCCGTTCAAGTCGCCTGCCGCTCTTGAGGTTTTTGAATACGGCGACGCTCTAGCTCGAGAGCGCAAGGGCAAAGACGGCACCGACCTCATCTCGCGCCTCGTCAACACCATGCCTTCTGATGGCGTGCCACTAACCGATCGCGACTTTCACACCAACTTCTTGCTGTTGGTTGTTGCCGGTAACGAAACCACCCGTCACACCATCAGCCACACCATGAACAACCTGATTCAGAACCCAGACCAGTTGCGCTTCTTGCAAGAGAACCCAGACAAAATCGAGTGGGCCGTCGAAGAGTTCTTGCGTTTCGCTAGCCCGGTCTACCACTTCAGACGCACCGCGACCCAAGACGTAGAGCTCGGTGGCGTTCAGATCAAGACAGGGCAGAAGGTTGTTCCTTGGTTTGCTTCGGGTAACCGCGACGAGTCCGTTTTTGAAAATCCGAACCGCATGGATGTCACGCGCAACCCAAACGAACACATGACGTTCGGTCGTGGTGGGCCTCACATGTGCCTCGGCAATGCCTTGGCTCGTATCGAGCTCAAGATCATGTTTGAAGACCTAATTCAGCGCATTGACTCGATTGAAGTCGATGGCGAGATTGATTACCTTCGCAGCAACTTCGTGCACGGCATCAAGCGCATGCCGGTAAAGGTGAACCTGCGCTAAAGCCCCGACACCTGGTCGATAAACGCATCGACTAGCGCGAAGGTTCGTGCGCGAGCATCCGCTTCTTCAGCCTCGGTTTGGCGCATCATGACGACTGGGTCTTGCCCATCTTCGAGCACCTTTTTGTCGCCGCCCCAGTCGAGCCAGCCTTTGAGCCCAGCAGCGTTTAGTTCGGGGTGAAACTGCACGGCAAGCGACTTGTTGATCATGAAAGCCTGTGACGCAACCGGGTTGCGGGCAATCTCAACTGCGCCTGGCGGTAGCTGCCAGCGGTCGTAGTGAAACTGAAACCACGGGCCGTTCGAAATCAGGTCTGGTCGCTCGCTCCAGATGTTGGTCCAGCCGATTTCGCCCTTTGGTGCCGGCGCAACCGCGCCGCCCATGGCTCGAGCAATAAGTTGACCACCGAAGCAGATGCCGAGCACCGGCTTGCCGCTGCTGACCGCAGCGCGTATCCACTCGATTTCTGGCGTCAGCCAGTTTCCGATGCAGGCGTCGTCCCAAGCGCCCCAGGGTGCGCCGAGCGGCACGATCACGTCATAGTCGGATGCGTCTGGGAACTCGAACGCCACGTTTGGTTCGCCGAACTGGTGCTCTTGAACTACAAGAATTTCTTGAGTCTCGAATCCGCGCTCGCGAAAGCGTTCGCCGACCGGGCCGGTGGGGCTCACGTGGTCGTGCTGTATGAAAAGAACCTTCATTCATAACCTCTTATAACGATTCGCAAAACTTCGAAGTGTGAAACAACACCATAGGGTTATTATTTCGTTTGAGCCCTAACGATTGTTGTTATGAGCCAAGTTGTTACAAAGGAGTTGCAATGACCACCGACCTTGTCGCACTCAGAGAATCGCTGAAGGCCCGCGGAGTAGACGTTCTTCGTCTGATTTATTCAGACGTGCTCGGCGTGACTCGTTCGAAAGACTTGCTCGTTAGCCAGCTCGACAAAGGCGCTCACAACGGCCCGGCTTTCTGCCAGGGAATCTGGGTGACCAACACTCGAGGCGGAGTTCTCGAGGCAAACAACATCGCCAGCGATGGTTTGCAAGACATGGTCAGCCGGCTAGAGCCAGACACCATCACCGACCTGCCTTGGGAGCCCGGCGTTGCATTCGCGATCGCCGATGCTTTCAACCCAGACGGCTCGGTAAACCTCATGTCTCCACGTTCGGTGCTCAAGCAGGTTATCGCCGAGTACCACGCGCTTGGCCTAAAGCCTGTGGTCGGCCCAGAGCTCGAGTTTTATCTCGCTGACCACACAGAAGATGGCGGATACCGCCGCACCCACGAGAAGACCGGTCTGGTCTACACCACTGGTGCGATGACCGACCCTAACGGCGACTTCTTGCACCTGATGCGCATGCTCGACCAGATGCAGATCGGCGTTTTCGCCGGCAACGCCGAGTTCAGCCCATCCCAGTATGAAATCAACCTTTACCACTCAGAGGCTCTCGACGCAGCCGACCGCACTTTCAAATTCAAGGCAGCCATCAAGGATGTCGCGACTCGACGTGGCCGTCACGCAACCTTCCTCGGCAAACCTTGGAGCGATGAGGGTGGCAGCGGCTTCCACCTGCACTTCTCGGTCACCGACCTCGCGGGCCAAAACCAGATGCACGATGGCGCTGGCAACCTTTCCAAGATCGCCAAGCAGATGATTGCCGGTGTTACAGCCAATGCTCACGCTCTCACGGCCTTCACCAACCCAACTGTCAACGCGTTCAAGCGCCTCGGCCCAGACACTCTGGCTCCGTACCGAGCCAACTGGGGCTATGACAACCGCAGCACCATGACTCGCGTTCCGCCAGAGCGTGGTTCGGGTACCCGACTTGAAGTTCGCGTTGGTGACGGCGCGGCCAACCCATATCTTTTGATTGCGGGCATCCTCGCCGCTGCTCTAGATGGAATCAAGCGAGACCTGCCTTGCCCAGAGGCATCTGAGGGCATGACCTACGAAGACGAATCGTCACCGGTTTTGCCGATGACCTTCACCGAGGCGCTCGACGCACTCGAGGCAAACAAAAACCTCACCCACTACATCGCACCAGAGCTCATCAACGTGTTCTTGGTGATGAAACGTGACGAGATTGAGCGTTATGAGGCTTCGGTTTCAGAGCCAACTCGCGATGTAACCCAGTGGGAGATCGACGAGTACTTCGAGGTTTACTAAACGGTTGGGGTTGAGCGGTCCTCGATCAGCACGCCACCGTTGAAGGTCACGCCGACCTCACGGTAGTAACCGCCGAGAATCTCTTTTACCGGCAAGATCGAGCCGAGCTCGTCCCACTGGCTGTCGCCGAGGGTAAGTTCGGCGTCGCCCATCCATGGTTCGCCGAGGTCTGCGTCAACGCCGCCCATCGAAATCAGCTGGTCGAGTGAGTTGCCGGCGCCAGGGGTGATCGAAGGCATCCAGCGGCTGTGCAGCATCTTGTGGCCGTTAACAAAGCCGTTGTTGTCAGCTGGCTCCCGCAGGGTAACCACTGCAGACGCGAGGCGGTGGTCATAGGCAGCCAAGGTCGCGCCAAGTTTTGCGCCGGCCGCCAAGCGAGGGCTCGCCTTGCCGTGGTTGAAAATTCGAGTGACGTGCACCGAGCCGAGTTTCTTCGGGTAGCCCTGAAACCAGCCGCGCGCGATGGCGAAGTCTTTGGTGACCCAAATCGCAACGCAGCGCGAGTAGGTGACACCGTCTTTCTTGCAGCGAACCACAACGAACGCCTCGAGGTACTGCGAACGCACAGGGTCGAGCAGTTCTGCGCCGCCCTCGCTGCACGACTGCCAGTCGGCCCAAATAATGGCAACAGCACCAGGATGCTCGTCGGCGAGCTCGAGGTCAGCTGGCAAGATTGCGCGCACATTGGCCACGTCGGTTAGGTATTCAACAGTCAACAACGTGCCCGAGTAATACCAAGGCATGTTCGGCACGAGTGACGATTTTCCGCTTGGGGTGAGTGGGGCAATGAATCCGTTGAGTTCGCTCATGCCAAAAGCCTAACCAATCGTTTGTGCCCGAACAAAATTACCCAAAACGCCTTTATAACGATTCGGAAAAGCCTGCTCGTTTGCCCCCTAATGAACTTGACCGAGCACGCGTGCTCCGCCACGCTTACCTTAATCGTTTAGCCCCTAACGATTTTCAAACTCAATGAGGAGAACATCTCTAATGTCAGATAACTCATCCGGCACTTCACTCAGCAAAGGCAAACTCGGCACCGCCGGCATCGTTTTCTTTGTTGTGGCCGCTGCCGCCCCGCTTCTTGGAATGACAGGCGCAGTACCTGTTGCAATGTTCCTGGGTAACGGCGCTGGTGCTTCAGGCACCTACCTTGCCGTCGGTCTACTTCTAGCTCTTTTCGCTGTTGGTTACTCGGCAATGAGCCAAAAGGTAACTAACACGGGAGCCTTCTTCGCCTACGTTGGCCGCGGCCTTGGTCGCAACGCAGGTGTCGCATCGGCGTTTGCCTCGATCGTTGGTTACGTAACCATTCAGCTAGCCATCTATGGATTCTTTGGTGGCGTCATGTCCTTCATGGTGCCTGGTTTGCCATGGTACGGCTGGGCGCTAGTCGCCTGGGCCGTGGCAACTTTGCTGTCGCTGTTCAGCGTTGACATTGGATCAAAGGTTCTCGGTGTTCTGATGATGCTCGAGGTTCTAGTTTTGGTCATCACCGCTCTTGCGATTTTGGTTCAGAACGCAGGTTCGATTGACTTCGTTGCTGCCTTCTCGCCAGATGCCATTTTGGCTGGTGGGGTAACCGGAACCGCAGGCATCGCGATTGCTTTTGCTTTTGCTTCGTTCATTGGTTTCGAGGCAACAGCGATCTATGGCGAAGAGTCAAAAGACCCTAAGCGCTCTGTTGCCAAAGCTACCTTCTGGGCGATTGGTCTAATCACCGGTCTGTTCGCCGTCGTTTCGTTGGCCATGTCGACCGCGATGGCTAGCTACAGCAATCCAAACGCTCCAGAGGGTTTCCCTAACGAAGGTCTCTACGGCTACATCGCCGAGTTTGGTGGTCTAGACCCAGCGATTGGCCTAACCAACCCTGCCGGCGTTCTACAGCACATGGCTGACGTTTCACTAGGCGGTACTTGGATGTCAACCATCATGGGCTACCTAGTTCTAACCAGCTGCTTCGCCGGTATCTTGGCATTCCAGAACGCTATTTCTCGCTACTTCTTTGCAATGGGCCGTGGCGGAATCCTTCCAGCGTCGTTCGCCAACACCAACAACAGCGGTGCGCCTAAGAACGGCGTCATCTTGACCTCGGTCTTGGCTCTGGTCATCATGATTGGCTTTGCTGCGGCAGGCCTTGATGGAATCGGAAACCTCTTCACCTGGATGAGCGCTATCACCGCGGTTGCAATCATGTTTGTCGAGGTGTTGGTGAGCATCGCCATCATGGTTTACCTTCGCAAAGATGGCACCTTCAACATCTGGAAGTCGACGATTGCTCCGCTGCTATCAGCAGTTGGTCTTGCAGCCGGACTCTACCTGTTGATGAGCCGCTTCAACCTACTCGGCAACCTTGCCGCAGAAGGCGTAGACCCAACCTTGCCAGAATCGGCATGGATGCTCTCGCCAATGGGTTGGGCTCTAGTGCTCTCGCCATTCATCGCAGCTGTTATTGGTTTTGTGGTCGCTGCCGCAACCAAGAGCAAGCGCGACTTGGCAGCAGACATTCTGTCGTAACAAGCTGTGCAAAAAAGTGCCCGGTCGAAATGGCCGGGCACTTTTTTGTGCCGGGGTCTTCTGGTCGAATAAACGAACTCACCCGCCCGTGTCGTTTGGCTACAAACGTTTTTCGTGCCAGACTGAAGGCATGTCAGCAATGAGGCTAGAACATGACCTACTCGGCGATTTCGAAGTGCCGAGCCACGCCTACTGGGGCGTT
>JBDLUM010000097.1:0-8993 GCA_039805305.1 Actinomycetota bacterium | reverse complement strand
GAAGACCTTCGGCCCGAGATTGCCTTGTTTTCGGCGGGGGAGTCAAACAGTTACGGGCATCCGACCAAGCGGGCTATCGAGATTTTTCAAAAGGCAGGATCGACGATTTTTCGAACCGACCAGCAAGGTGCGATAGCGCTGAACCTGTTCGAAGGTTCGCTGAACGTGTTGACCGAACGCGAAAGATAAGGTTATTCAGTGAGTTCAGCAAAGCAAGTGCAATGGAGACGGGCGCAGCCTGCACCCATCATGCTCATTTCGGGTGCCGAACAGTATTTCGCGAATGTTGCCACGCGTTCGATTAGAGATCAACTGCGACAAAAATACGCAGACCTCGAGATTAGCGAGATTAACGCCGGCGACTATCGAACCGGTCAGCTTCTGAACGTTGCCAGCCCGTCGCTTTTTGCCGAGCCTCGGCTAATTCTCATTGATGACGCTGATCGGTGCACCGATGAATTCATTGAAGATGGCAAGGCCTACGTTAAAAACCCGGCCGCAGACACTTTTGTATTGATTCGCCACCACGCCACGAGCGTTCGCGGCAAAGCACTACTCGACGCTATTCGAGCCAGCGACCAAGCCATCGAACTGGTTTGCCCCAAGTTTGACAAAGATTACAGCCGCACAGATTTTCTCAACGGTCATTTTCAAGACGCTGGAAGACAAATTTCGGCTGGAGCAATCAAGGCTCTAGTTGACGCATTTTCAGGTGATGTTGCTGAATTGGCTGCCGCATGCAACCAATTGCTCGCCGACAACGAAGACACCATCACACAAGAGGTGGTTGACCACAACTTTGGCGGGCGCGTTGAGACGAGTTCTTTCAAAATCGCCGATGCGGCACTTGGTGGCAGGCCTTCTGAAGCACTAACTTTGCTTCGACACGGATTGTCCACGGGCCTAGAAGCTGTTCCACTAGTTGCAGGCCTGGCGGTGCGCGTGCGTCTTCTAGCCAAAATGTCGGCAGATCCGAGAGCCACGCCAGTTTCACTCGGAGTCGCACCTTGGCAGTTAAACAAAGCTCGCACCGAATTGCAGGGATGGTCTGACGAAGCACTTGGTAGGGCCGTTCAGATGGTTGCCGATGCCGACGCTGCCGCGAAGGGCGCCGAAAAAGACACCACCTACCGACTCGAACGACTGATTCACTTTCTGGCCGTTAAGGGTCGTGAACTTTGACCAAACGGTTTGGTGCCTGGCTCGCGCTAGTTGCCGTTTTGATGTATGCGCTGGTGCTTCGCCCGCCTTTGGCAGCGGTTGGCCCCCTGTTGCCGCTAATCGATGAAGATTTAGGGTTGTCCCTCGCGCAACAGGGTTTTCTTACCGCTATCCCTGTTTTCTCATTCGGAGTGGGCGCCTTCGCTGGCCCGGCTCTCGCCAAGCGTCTCGGTTTAGAGCGATCTCTATTCTGGCTACTGGCAGTATTGACGCTCGCCATCGGCCTGCGCGGTTGGTTTGGTTTCACTTCACTCGTGATCGGTACCACGGTTGCGGGGCTGGCCATCGCCGTTTCGAATGTGCTCTTGCCGTCTGTCATTCGTGGGCGTTTCTCAAAACACGTGCCTCAGGTAACCGCTCTGTTCACCACGGTGCTGGCGATATCTGCCAGCCTTGCTGCAGCCAGTGCGGTGCCAATCGCAGGAGCACTTGGTAGTTGGAACCTCACCCTTATGGTTTGGCTCGTACCTTCTGCGCTGGCGTTAGTTCTTTGGAAGCTAGCACTCAAGTCCTCGCCTCAACCAGAATCATCGGCTGAGCCGAGTGACGGCCGTGCCACAAGCAAACGTTCGAACGACTTTGGTTTGGTGCTGCGGTCAAAGGTAACCTGGGCCATTTTTGGGTTCTTCGGCATTCAGTCGGCTGGTTTCTACGTTCTACTTTCGTGGTTGCCAACCATTCTTATCGAACGCGGATACACGGCCGAGGCTTCTGGTTCGCTACTGGGTCTAGCGACCATAGTTGGAGTACCAACCGGTCTGTTGCTGGCCAGTTCATTCGCCAAGATCAAGCGTCTTGATTGGTTAGCCTTCGCGGTGACCCTGGTAACCGCTGCCGGTTTTCTTGCCCTCGAAGTAGAACAATCGGTTCTGGCGTGTGTTTTGATCGGGCTAGGGCAAGCAGCGACTTTTCCGCTGTCACTCACGATGATCAGCACTAAAGCTGATAAATCGGTCACTCCAACGCTTTCGGCTACGACTCAAGGATTGGGTTATGTATTCGCCGGAATCGTAGCCTTCTCAATGGCTGGCATTCGTGAAGTCAGCGGTAGCTGGTCTCTAGGCATCTGGATCATCTTTGGGCTGACACTGGTTCAAGCTTTTTGCGGCTTCGTCGCCGACCGAGCCAAGCCCATCTCGTCTACGCAAAGCTAGAGAAAAAAAACACCCCGAGACGAATCTCGAGGTGTTTTTTGAAGTTTCGATTTAGAGAGCGGAAACCTTCTTTGCGATGGCCGACTTGCGGTTCGCTGCCTGGTTCTTGTGAATAACGCCCTTCGAAACGGCTTTGTCGAGCTTCTTGGTTGCAACCACTAGAGCTGCAGCTGCTGCTGCCTTGTCTCCGTTGGCGGCAGCCTCTTTCGCTGCGCGAACAGCGGTCTTTAGCTCGCTCTTTACAGCCTTGTTACGCTCGGCAGCCTTGCGGTTCGTGCCAATGCGCTTCAACTGTGACTTGATGTTTGCCATGTTTCACTTTCAATTTTGGATTTTCACGTGGAAAACCCTCGAATGTTTTTTAGGGGGTTTTGGATGGAGACACTCATCCGCTACTGAACTAAATGCTACCAGCACACACGCCTACAAGGCAACAAGTCGGGGGAGTTGTGCGAGAATAGTTGAGTTGCAATCGCAACCACCAACGCCACTGAAACTCAACGAGGTTTATCTTGTCGCCACGCGCAAAGCGGAGTCTGGAGCCATCCAAGACCGACCCCTCGTTCATTCGCAATTTCTGCATCATCGCTCACATCGACCACGGTAAGTCGACACTGGCAGACCGCATGCTCCAGCTAACCGGCGTGGTTGACGATCGCTCAATGCGCGCGCAATACCTCGACCGCATGGACATTGAACGTGAACGCGGTATCACCATCAAGTCGCAGGCCGTGCGTATGCCGTGGGAAGTTGACGGCCAGACCTACGCACTAAACATGATCGACACGCCCGGTCACGTTGACTTCACCTACGAGGTATCCCGTTCGCTAGCCGCGTGTGAAGGTGCCGTTCTGCTAGTTGACGCAGCCCAGGGCATCGAGGCTCAAACTCTGGCCAACCTATACCTCGCCATGGAAAACGATCTAACGATCATCCCAGTTCTGAACAAGATCGACTTACCGGCGGCCCAGCCAGAGAAGTATGCAGAGGAGTTGGCCAACCTCATTGGTGGTAACCCTGAAGACTGCCTTCGCGTTTCGGGAAAGACCGGAATTGGCGTTGACGAATTGCTCGACAAAATCGTAGCGACCGTTCCGAACCCGGTTGGTGACCCGAATGCACCAGCCCGCGCAATGATTTTTGACTCGGTTTATGACTCATACCGAGGCGTAGTTACCTATGTGCGAATGATTGACGGGTCTTTTGCCCCTCGCGAACGAATTCAGATGATGTCTACCAAGGCAATTCACGAATTGCTCGAAATTGGAGTTTCGTCACCTGAACCCGAGCCGACTAAGGGCCTAAGCGTGGGTGAGGTGGGCTACATCATCACTGGCGTGAAAGACGTTCGCCAGTCAAAAGTTGGCGACACGATCACCACCCAGGCCAAGCCTGCAACCACGCCTCTAAAGGGATACAGCGAGCCAAAGCCGATGGTGTTCTCGGGCCTTTACCCGATTGACGGCAGCGACTACCCGAATCTTCGCGAAGCCCTCGACAAGCTCAAGCTGTCTGACGCTGCGCTGGTTTATGAACCAGAAACCTCGGTCGCACTGGGCTTCGGCTTCAGATGTGGCTTCCTGGGACTCTTGCACCTCGAGATTGTGACCGAGCGCCTTGAGCGCGAATTCGGCCTAGACCTCATCGCCACGGCCCCTTCGGTGGTCTACGAGGTCACCATGGAAGACCAAAAAGAGTTCACCGTGACCAACCCGAGCGAGTTTCCGACCGGCAAGGTGAAGAAGGTTCTAGAGCCTATGGTTCGCGCCACGATTTTGAGCCCGAAAGACTACGTCGGCACCATCATGGAACTTTGCCAAGCCAGACGCGGCGTAATGATCGACATGCAGTACTTGGGTGAAGACCGTGTTCAGTTGCGATACACACTGCCACTTGCCGAAATCGTCTTTGACTTCTTCGACCAGCTCAAGAGCCGAACCCAGGGTTATGGCTCGCTCGACTACGAAGAGGCAGGTCTGCAAGCCGGCGACCTGGTGAAGGTAGACATTTTGCTTCAGGGTGACCAAGTGGATGCTTTCAGCGCAATCGTTCACCGCGAGAAGGCCTATGCCTACGGCGTGATGATGACCGGCAAGCTTCGAGAGCTCATTCCTAGACAGCAATTTGAGGTTCCGATTCAGGCCGCCGTCGGTTCTCGAATCATTGCGCGTGAGAGCATCCGTGCAATGCGCAAGGATGTTCTAGCCAAGTGTTACGGCGGTGACATCAGCCGAAAGCGCAAGCTACTCGAAAAGCAAAAAGAGGGTAAGAAGCGCATGAAGATGGTTGGCCGCGTAGAGGTTCCGCAAGAAGCATTTATTGCCGCGCTCTCATCAGATAGTGAGAAAAAGGGCGAGAAGAAGGGCAAGTAGTTGGCTGGCCCGCTGCCGATTGGCGAGGCTGTTCCTGCAGATGGCGCTTTGCCAGCATCCGTGCTTGAAAACTCAGGCGAAAAAACCTTTCACGCCTACGTTCATGTGCCTTTTTGCCGTGTGCGCTGTGGGTACTGTGACTTCAACACCTATACCTCGTCAGAACTGCCGGGCTACGGCCCTGGCGACTTCGTTGGCAACCTTCGAGCCGAGTTGGCCTTTTCGCAACAGGTGCTTGAAAACGCCGGTCTAGGCAATCGCGAACTGTCTACCGTGTTCTTTGGCGGAGGCACTCCCACTCAGCTAGAGCCAAGCCAGCTAACCGGAGCACTTTCGTCGCTGAGGGAGGCATTTGGAATCAAGGCTGATGCCGAGATCACCACCGAGGCGAATCCTGACAATGTAGATGACGCCTATCTGAGCGCTTTGACTGATGCGGGGTTCACTCGGGTCTCATTCGGCATGCAGTCGGCCATCCCAGAAGTGCTAAAGACACTTGAGCGCACTCATAAGCCAGAGAATGTGCCAGCAGCGGTTGGATCAGCCAAGCGGGCAGGTCTCGGAACCTCGGTAGATCTCATCTACGGAGCACCTGGTGAAACCATGCAGCAGTGGCAGCAGACTGTAGATAGCGCTATTGCGCTCGACACCGACCACATCTCTGCGTATGCCTTGATTGTTGAGCCCGGTACCAAGTTGGCGAGGCAGATTCGGTCTGGTGAGTTAGCCGAGCCCGATGATGATCTAACCGCCGACAAGTATGAATACTTGGATGCAGCTCTTAGCACCGCCGGCTTCGAATGGTACGAGCTGAGCAACTTTAGTCGCAGCCCACAGACTCGCTCGGCCCACAACATGGCCTACTGGAACACCCAGGATTGGTGGGGTTATGGTCCGGGTGCTCACAGCCATGTGGGTGGTGTGCGCTGGTGGAACCAGAAGCACCCAACTGGTTATGCGGCAGCGCTCGCCGAGGGAGTTACGCCGGCAGCCGGGCGAGAGTTGCTCACTGACTCCACTCGTTTAGAAGAGCGACTACTTCTCGAGCTGAGGTTGCGCTCCGGTTTGGCTATCGATGTCGTTAAAGCCATTAACCCGAAGGCAACAGGAGTTGTTGCGACTTTGATTGCCGATGGGTTAGTCGAAGCATCCGCCGCGCTCGCGGGTTCGTTAGTGCTGACTCTCAACGGGCGCTTGCTCGCCGATGCGGTTGTGCGACGACTTATCTAGCGCTCGCCGTAGCCTGCTGGGGTAATATTGGCACTCAAGGCCCCTAAGTGCTAACGAGGTGAAGATGCTCCAAGACCGCACCCTAGAAGTGCTGCGCGCTATTGTTCAGGACTACATCAACACCAAAGAGCCGGTTGGTTCAAAAACACTCGTTGACCGACACAATTTCGGCGTCTCTTCGGCAACCATTCGCAATGACATGGCGCTGCTCGAAGAAGAAGAGCTAATCGTTGCACCGCACACCTCGAGTGGTCGTGTTCCGACCGACAAGGGCTACCGACTTTTCGTTGACCGGTTGAGCGAGGTGAAGCCACTTTCAAACGCCGAACGCGCCGCGATAGAGACTCTGCTCACCGCCAGCAGCGACCTCGAAGACACACTGGCTAAAACCGTTCGCCTACTTTCCCACCTGACTAATCAGGTCGCGATGGTTCAGTTTCCGACTCTAGGCAAGTCGCAGGTCAGAAACGTCGAGTTACTTTCAATCACCGATGGCAAGGTTCTGATTCTTCTGGTGGCCGACAACGGGCGCATCGAGCAGCACATGATTGAAACCCCTGGTGGCTATGAGCTTGACGACTTGGCCGAGATTAGGGCGAGACTAAACGCAGCTCTGGCCGGCAAACAACTTGCCAGCGTTGAAGGGTTGCTCGCCACGTTCGCCGAAAACTTTGCGCCAGACCGCCGACCTCTGGTTGCACGCGTCGTGAATGGCCTTCTCGAAAGCGTTGACGCCAACCGCACCGAAAAGCTCCTTCTTGCCGGTACCGGAAACCTTGCCAGACGTGAGAACGACTTTGCAGGGTCAATCACACCGGTGCTGGATGCCATAGAAGAGCAGGTTGTGTTGCTTCGTCTCATGAGCGAAATGCAGTCGGAGCAGCACGGCGTAGGCGTGCGAATCGGGCGTGAAAGCGGTATTGCTGGACTAAACGAAACATCACTGATGGTTGCCGGCTATGAAAACCAAGGTGCAGAAGTGGCCAAACTCGGCGTGCTGGGCCCAACTCGAATGGACTATTCGGGAAACATTGCCGCCATCAGAGCGGTTGCCCGTTACCTAACCAAGATTCTCGGAGAATAACTTGAGCGACCACTACCAAGCCCTAGGCGTCGAGCGTGACGCCACCGAAGAGCAAATCAAGAAGGCTTACCGCAAGCTGGCTCGCGAACTGCACCCAGATGTGAACCCAGAACCTGCCGCCCAGGAACGCTTCAAAGCTGTCACTCACGCATACGAGGTTTTGAGTGACCCAGACGCGCGCCGCAACTATGACATGGGCGGCTCAGACCCATTTGGTGGTTCGGGTGGTTTCGGTTTCGGTGACATTTTCGACTCTTTCTTCGGTGGCGGCGGTTCACGCGGGCCACGTTCGCGAGTTGAGAGGGGTCAGGATGCGCTTCTGCGCGTTGACCTAACCCTTCGTGAAGCGGTGTTTGGTATTCAAAAGTCGGTCGATATTGACACAGCCGTGCTTTGCAAAACCTGTGCCGGTAGCTGCTGCCAGCCCGGCACTTCGCTTAAGACCTGTGACATTTGTCGTGGATCTGGTCAGATTCAGCGCCAGGTTCGATCATTGTTGGGCAACGTGCTAACCACCGCTCCTTGCAACTCTTGCCAGGGCTACGGGCAGACCATTCCTTCACCGTGTGTCGACTGCCGCGGAGCAGGCCGCGTGCGATCACGCAGAACCCTCGATCTGAACATCCCGGGTGGCGTCGAAGATGGTTTGCGACTTCAACTTGCCGGTCAGGGCGAAGTGGGTCAGGCTGGCGGACCGAACGGTGACATTTACGTTGACATTTCGGTACGCGCCGACGAAATTTTCAGCCGTCAGGGCGACGACCTGCACTGCACGCTCGAGGTGCCGCTGCATGACGCAGTGCTGGGTGCCATGATCAACATCGAAACCTTCGATGGTGACGAAAAGGTCGACATTGAGCCAGGTTTTCAAACCGGTGATGTGGTGACTCTCAAGGGCAAGGGCGTCAGCCATCTTCGCTCAAGTGGCCGCGGCGACCTAAAAGTCACCCTGCAGGTTGTGACGCCTACCAAGCTAGATAACAAGCAAAAAGAGCTTTTCCGCCAGTTGCAAAAGTTGCGCAAGAACGACGAACCCAAGCTGGTTCGACACAAGCAGGGCACCTTCAGGTCGAAGCGCTGATGGTTGAACCACTTTTTCGCTATACCGAGCCACTTGAAGCGGGGCAAGAGGTTCAACTAACCGGGCCTGAGGGCCACCACGCCGCTGCCGTTCGACGAATGCGAGTGGGTGAGTCAATCGCATTGACCAACGGTAGAGGCCTCAAGGCAAGAGGCGTCGTCAGCGCGGTTCAACCAAAACAATTGACCGTGAGCGTGAAGTCAATCGAAGGCTCGCAACTACCAGCGGTAACTTTTTGCTTGGTTCAGGCTGTCGCTAAGGGTGATCGCGATGAACTAGCCATTCAAGCCGCTACCGAACTAGGTGCATTCAGGGTCGTTCCTTGGCAGGCAGATCGCTCGATTTCTAAATGGGACGGCAAAGAGGCCAAAAATCGCGAACGTTGGCAACTGATTGTCGACGAAGCGGCCAAGCAGGCGCTCAGACCGTGGTTTCCCTCGGTAAATGAAGTGGAGTCTTCAAAATCACTTGCCAAAAACATTTCTGAGTCCGCTGGCACCTTTTTGGTGCTTGACCCAACCGCGACTTTGTCGCTAAATCAAGTCGAGCTAACTAGCACTGGTGAGGTTGCGCTGATTGTTGGGCCAGAAGGTGGAATCACCGATGCTGAGCTCGAACTCTTCGAATCGGCTGGCGCGAAGCGGGTTCACCTTGGCTCAGGCATTCTGAGAACCTCGACAGCAGGTATGGCGGCTATCTCTGTGCTCGCGGCCAAGTTTGGCTACTGGGATTAGATTGGTTCAGGAGGAAAGTTTGGACAACTGCATTTTTTGCAAAATCGTTGCTGGCGAGTTTGGCACCGAATTACTTGCCGAGTCTGAGCACGCCATTGCCTTCAAAGATATTGCACC
>JBDLUM010000096.1:0-6046 GCA_039805305.1 Actinomycetota bacterium | reverse complement strand
CGAACGAAGCAACAGCAGCAGCACGATGAACACGAGACCAAGAATGATCGGGATGATCAGGGTCTGGTCACGCTGATATGAATCTTTCACATCGAGCTGTTGAGCTTCTTGGCCGCCAACTAGAGCACCGGCATCCGGCATCGTGGCAAACTCGGTGCGCAAATCGCGAATCACGGTGAAGGCTTCTTCAGAAAGTGACTCGCCCTTGAGGGTAACGGTGACCTTGGTGTACTCATCGCCAGCTAGAACTTCGTTGGTGACTGGCAGGGTTGCTACCTCGGCATCTTTCACGCCGGTCACACTCTTAGCAGCGTCGACTACCTCGTCTTCGAAGCCGTTCTTTGCGATTACGTCAACTGTGGTTTCAGAACCGAAACCGGCCGATAGGTACTCGGCACCGATTACTGCCTCTGGCTTGCTAACGAACTGGTCGTTGGCTGAGAGGCCAATCTTGATGTCGGTCGCACCTGAGGCAAGACCGCCCAAGATACCAAGACCTACAAGGGCAACGATTACCGGGCGCTTGCTTACGCCGCGACCTAGCTTTGCCCACAGGCCGCTGTCACTCTTGTTGACGCCGCCAACCTTTGGAGCAACTGGCCAGAAGATCCAGCGACCGAAGCTAACTAGAGCTGCAGGCAGAACGAACAGGGCTGCAATCATGGCCAAGAACACACCGGTTGCACAAGCGATACCGAGGGCACGTGTGCCTTCAAGGCCAGCCAGGGTAAGTGTGGTCAGTGCCAAAATCACTGTTAGACCCGAAGCGATGATTGCGGGGGCTGCTCCTCGCCAAGCAACCATCATGGCCTCGCGGCGGTCGGCATATTTCAAAAGCTCTTCGCGGTAACGCGAAATCATCAGCAGCGCGTAGTTGGTGCCGGCACCAAAGACCAGCACCGACAAGATGCCCGTGACCGAACCATCCAAGTTCTCAATGCCGAACCAGTGCGCGACCGTTGCGGCCAGACGGCCGGCCATACCGTCGGCGGTACCGATGACGAACAGTGGAATGATCCAGAGGCTAGGGCTGCGGTAGGTGATTAGCAGCAGCAAGATGACCACGAGTGCAGTGGTGCCGAGCAGGGTGAAGTTAGCTCCGGCAAAAACGTTGTTTAGGTCGGCCTGAAAACCTTCAGGGCCGGTCATCGCAGTGTTCAAACCTGCTGGGATGCTGTCGGCAGCAAGCGCACGCATCTCGCTCACACGCAAGGTGGTCAACTGCACGGTCGAACATTCGACCTCTTCGGTTGCTTTAACCGGGGTGCAAGGTGCTTCTGCGTTGTATTCGTCTAGCGAAACGAAGATGCTTGCGGTGCTCTTGTCATCGCTTAGCGAAGCCGGAGCAACGAATGCTTCACCCTCGATCTCGAGGTTGCTGAACTCAGCGAACTTCTCATTAGCGCCACCTTCGTAGGTGACGATCTCTGGAGCGCCAGGGAAAGGTGTGATGACCTTCTTCTCGCCAAGAATCCACTCTTGCTGGGCGTCGGTCATCGCCGAGCCATCTGCGGTGCGGTAGACGACGATGGCCGCGGTGCCGTCTTGGCCAGGTAGTTCGGCCAGAACATCCGCCACAATCGCAGTTTCGCTAGTTTCGGCGAGACCCGAAGTCGGGGCCGACTCAGACTCTGAAGGCAGAGTGAAGGCAAAAACGGCGAAGGCGAGAGCAAATAGCATCACCAGTGGGGCGGCAACTTTGCCAGACACCATGCGGCTCAAAGATTTCATTGGGTTCCCTTTTCTTGCAGCCCTAGGGCTTTTATTCAGACCGGCATCAATGCGCAGTCGAAGATTTTTCAGCGAAGGGTTAAAGCCCCCACGCAGACAGACTATTCCGCTTTAGGCCGAACTTGTCTGTTTAGCAAAAAACCCGCCCCACCGAGTTATCAGGTGGAACGGGTCTTTTTGAAGCTTGTTTAGCGCTCGATTACTGCAAGCACGTCGCGGGCGCTGAGTACTAGGTACTCGGTGCCGTTGTACTTTAGCTCGGTGCCGCCGTACTTCGAGAAAATGACCTTGTCGCCGACAGCTACGT
This sequence comes from Actinomycetota bacterium, assembly GCA_039805305.1. Lineage (GTDB taxonomy): Bacteria > Actinomycetota > Actinomycetes > Actinomycetales > Microbacteriaceae > Rhodoluna. The sequence goes on along the minus strand of JBDLUM010000096.1, from coordinate 4,008 downwards.
CAACAGGAATGCGAACACCCTTGTCGTCTACGCGGCCTGGGCCGACTGCAACTACTTCTGCCTCTTGTGGCTTCTCTTTTGCGGTGTCTGGAATGACTAGACCAGATGCGGTGATCTGCTCTGCCTCGACTGGCTTTACGACGATGCGATCTTCAAGCGGCTTGATTGTTACCGACACTTTGACCTCTTCTGATAGATAAGTTCTTTGGTTGGTTGTCGCGGGCTGCGACTTCTCTTCAATCATAAACGAGGATTAGCACTCAGGCAATGCGAGTGCTAACAGTTCGCTATTGGCGATAGCCTTGTTTTCGTGAACCGTGACGATCTACTGCAACTACTAACCCTCGAGGGGTTGGCGTTGCTCGAGCGCGTTCACTACGACGACAAAGCGGATGTTCTCAAGCTGGTTAGCACGCTTCGTGCCGAGGGCCACGACCCGGCGTTGGTCGCCGCGGTGCTGAGCCAGGCCAAGTTGCGCCGTCGAGCGGCCTCGAAGTTTGGTGAGTTCGCCGAATCGATGCTGTTTACCGAGGCAGGTCTCGAGCAGGCAACTCGTTTGAGCGTTGCCGCCCAACATGCCGAGCGGTTTCGAGCAGCCGGCATAACCCAGGTTGCCGATCTCGGATGCGGAATCGGAACCGAATCGATGGCACTGGCGTCACTCGGTCTGAAGGTTGCTGCTTTTGAGATTGATGAGGTTACCGCTGCCGTAGCGAGTTACAACCTGGCACCATTCGAGCACGCCGAGGTGAGCCAAGCCGACGTGACTACCCTCGACACAGGCACTTTCGAGGCGCTGATGTTTGACCCGGCCAGGCGTGAACTCGGTGGCCCGGCCCGCGAGCGCGTGCTTCGCAAGTTCAACCCTGCCGACTACTCGCCAAACTTCGACTGGGTGCTCGAGCAGGCGCGCAAACGCCCGACCGGCATAAAACTCGGCCCAGGGCATCCGCACGAAGGCATTCCGGCCGATGCCGAGGCGCAGTGGGTTTCGGTTGATGGCGATTTGGTCGAGTGCACGCTCTGGTTCGGCTCGGTCGCCCGCGAAGGTGTGGCTCGATCGGCACTTCTGCTCGGCAAGTCGGGCACGCACGAGCTAACCTCGGCTAGCTTCACGCGCACCGATGCTCCACTGGGTGAACGCGGCGAATACGTTCACGAGCCAGATGCCGCCATCATTCGCTCACACCTCGTCGGCGAACTGGCCGAGCAACACGGCGCGAACCTGTTTGCGCCAGAGATCGCTTACCTGAGCACGAACATCCGCGTTTCAAGCCCGTGGATGCGCAGCTATCGCGTTCTCGACGAACTCGCGTTCGACCGCAAACGCCTCAAGGCCTATTTGCGTGAGCGGGGTATTGGCGTGCTCGAGATTAAAAAGCGCGGCTCGGATGTCTCGCCCGAAGCACTGCGCAAAGAAATGGCCCTTAAAGGTGAAAACGCCGCCACCCTCATTGTTACGAGGGTTGGCGACGCTCACCGTGTTTTGGTGGTCGCACCGATTCGCGGCTCGGCTACCTAACTAGTCGAGGTTGCTCGCTTAGTTGGTTGGGGCTGGTGCCTCAGGAGTAGCGTTCGGGTCGACAGAGTTTGGGTCTACCGGGTTGTTCGGGTCGGTTGGATCGATGCGGAACATGCCACCGTGGCCATCCATGTCGCCCATTTGTCCGTGCTCACCGCGTTCGCCGTGCTCGCCGCCCATCATTCCGCCCATGTCGTCATTGCCGAACTGCGGCATGTGTTCTGGGTTACCTGGCATTAGCCCGTTGAAGCCCATTGGCTCGAAGCCGTACTTAGGGCCGATGACTGCGCGAGCGATAGTGGCGACCACACCGAGGCCGATGAAACTGTAGCCGACGATTACACCGGCAAGAGCGAGTGGTCGACCGGCTTGCTTTGAGTCTTTGATCTGGCTAAGAGCAATGTGACCGGTGATGATGCCGGCTAGGGCACCGAAACCGGTAACCGAAGTTGCGAGAGACACCACCGAGAGGGTGTTGAGGTTGTTGAAGTTGAAACGTTGCTTTGGGGTAGCGGCGGTTTCGGCCACGACTTCGTCGATTTCTACTGCCTGGTTCTTTTCAGCCATTTGGGGTTCTCCTTTGTTCGGCTGGTGTCAGTTGACCAGCGGAGTCTGGGAGAAGCCTGCAAAGCGCCTGTATGTGCGCTAGGCGTTCTTTGGCTAAAGCCTGAGTTTAGCGCTGGCCGGTAGTGGTTTGAACATTTATAGACCGGCTTTCTTTGCTTTGTTTAGACGCTGGCTTAGCTTGGCCTCTGGATCGCTTGAGTCAACGTCTGGGCTAGTTGGAGTTGCGGCTGGGTCTGCAGGAGCCTGGGGGAATTGACCTTGCTGCGCCAGAGCAACAGCCCCGACGATCCGGTCTCTCCGCCTCTTTGCGCCCATGGCCAAAAACATAAACACAAAACCGATGATGATGAGCACCGGCACCATGCCAAAGCCACCTGGGAACCCGAAGAGGAAGGGTGCCGGAAAAGCCAGTGCACCAGCAAAGCATCCGATGCCTTGAAAAGTTTTGCGCTGAGATTCAGCGACATCGGATTCAGCGTATGGATTGACTGGATTAGACACGGCAACTCATTTCTCTAAGCAGAACTTGATGCCAGAGTATCGCCACTTCGGAGCGCTTGACTTGCTGGTCATGTCGCCCGTTTGGGGGACATCCGAGTTATTCACATTTTGCGCGGATGCCCGAAAGTGCGGCTTTAAGCGTCGTAGGGTTTGGTGAATCCGTGAATGTCTTTCAGGTTTTTAGCCCGCATCCACTGCACGAGACCAAGGGCAAGTGACAACGGCATGGCTAACATGCCCGAAAACATGATCGGCCAAAATGCCGCTTTGGCGAACGCGTCGAACGGCCCGTTCACCATGCCGGTGAGAAAGAAGATGGTGAGAAAAACAAAAAGAGGAGTGCCTACGAAGACGTAGAAATAGATGCGTGCCTTTTTGCGAAAGGCTTGAAAATCTTCGAGCGCTACGGCTCGTCGTTCGGCGCGAATTCTGTCATTGGACATGAGAAAACCCTAACTTGTTTGAATGCTGGTGACCGCGAGAGTCGAGTCTGCGGCGAAGTCGAGCGTTGATGGTTCGTGGCCGGCCATGATGAGCTGGGCTCCGAGTGCGGCAATCATCGCGCCGTTATCGGTGCAGAGGCTTAGTGCGGGAATGCGCAGTTCGATGCCAGCGGCCTCGCAACGTTCGGCGGCCACCTCGCGCAGTCTGCGGTTAGCAACGACACCGCCACCGAGAAGCAGGCGCGGCACATTGTTGTCGAGGCAGGCTGCCACGGCCTTGGTGACGAGCACGTCAACCACAGCCTCGCGGAACGAAGCCGCTACGTCTGCGATCGAAAAGTCTTCACCCTTGGCTTCGGCTACTTCGACCCAGCGGGCGACCGCGGTCTTGAGCCCAGAGAACGAGAAGTCGTAGCGGTGCTTTTCCATGTCTTTCGGCAGGGTGAGCCCGCGCGGAAAACGAATGGCCTTGGCGTTGCCCTCGGCGGCTGCCTGGTCGATCACTGGCCCACCCGGATAGCCGAGACCAAGTAGGCGAGCAACCTTGTCGAACGCCTCACCGGCGGCATCATCAATCGTCTCGCCGAGCAACTCGACGTCTGAAACTAGGTCGCGCACAAGTAGCAAAGAGGTGTGGCCGCCCGAAACGAGCAACGCAATGGTTGGCGTGACAACCTCGCCGCGCTCAAGCACGTCCACGCCCACGTGACCAACCAGGTGGTTCACGGCGTAGATCGGTTTGCCGGTGGCCACGGCGAGCGCTTTAGCTGCACCAACACCAACCATCAACGCACCAGCCAAACCCGGCCCGTTCGTCACGGCAATGGCGTCGATTTCGCTCAAGCTCACACCGGCGGTTCGAAGAGCTTCGCGCAGTGTTGGCTGCAGAGCCTCGAGGTGAGCTCGAGCCGCAATCTCGGGTACTACTCCCCCAAACCTTGCGTGAGCATCCATCGAAGAAGCAATCACGTTAGC
>JBDLUM010000095.1:0-3457 GCA_039805305.1 Actinomycetota bacterium | reverse complement strand
ACAAGAATGCGCGCCTCAGAATTCAAGGAGTAAGCCCCCTCAAGTCCAGCGACTAAAGCGAGGTACTCAGCCACATTGTTGGTTGCAACACCGATAAACTTCGAGATTTCGAGGACAACTTCGCCTGTATCTGCGTTGATAACGCATGCGCCTGAACCCGCGATTCCGGGGTTGCCTCGCGAACCGCCATCAGCCTCGATTATTAGGTTCGATGGACCGCTCATCGGATCAGAATTGCCTGGCACTCTGGGCAGATAGCAATTTCATCACGAGGTAACGCCTGAACCTCATTCAAGGCTGCCGCGCCGAGACTGATGTGACAGGCGCCGCAGTCTCGCCCGACCAGGCGCGCAACGGGAATGCCTCGCGAAGCCTTCTTGTCGTATAGATCAATGAGTTCACCTGAGATACGGGCGGCCTGCTGGGCTCGGTTATTGCTCAAGAGGTCTAGACCTGACCGCAGCTTCATGATTTCTGCCTCGTTCCCAGCTTCCGCCGTGGCGAGCTCTTCATCGACTGAAGACTTATCGCTCGCAACAGTTGCGAAAGCGGCACTGGCTTCCTCCTTTTGATCAAGGATGGCCAGTTCAATGTCCTCTAGGTCAGACTTTCTACGATTCAGCGACTCCAACTCGCTTTGAATGCCCTGAGCATCCTTTGCGTTATTGGTGCTGTTCAACCTTGAAAGGTCTTTAGCAATGCGCTGCTCGACGAGTTCGAGATCGGTTTCAGAGCGCTTGAGCTCTAGCTCGACCGTGTCCAATGCGTTGCGAGCATTAATCAACTTGGCGGCTAGATCGCGCTGTGTTTCACGCAGAGCTGCGAACTGCGAGCCCGACGAAAGGTTTTTGATAGCTGCCTTGGAGCGTGAGATCTCCTGGTCTAGATTCGCCAAACTGAGTAAATCTGCCTGCTGAGCCTCGGTTGCTTTCATATGCTGCCTTCTTTAGTTAGTCGTTGCTGCGTTACTGCGTTACTGCGAAATCCCACGGATCGGTGCGAAGTTCACTCACAACAACCTGAATAGAAGCAAATCTACCTTGGATGTCTGAAGCTGCCCATTCCAACCAGACCCACTCAGCAGCCCAATGCGAAATGTCGATGAGCGCGAACTGTCGCCCCTCGGCGCTCGCGCGTTCGAGAATCTCCTGAGTCGGATGGTGCCGCAAGTCAGAAGTGATGTATACATCAACGCAGCTGTCATACGCGATGTCGATAAATGAATCACCGGCACCGCCACAGAGAGCCACTTTGCGGATAGTAGCGGAGAAGGTACCGGCGACTCTAACGCCGCTAGCGGTTGGCGGAAGTACGCGTGCAACAGCCTTGGCAAACTCTCCGAGAGTCGATTCCTCAGCCAAAACGCCAACACGTCCGTGTCCCGTTTGAGGACCAGTCTCGACAAGAGGTCGAATATTTTCCAACCCGAACGAGGATGCCAAAGCCGCAGATACGCCTCGGGGAACAATGTCCGCGTTGGTATGGGCGGCATAAATGGCGATGTTTGCGCGAATGGCCTTGGACACGATTGCCCCCTTCGCGGTGTCCTCGGCCAGCGACTTAACGCCACGCAATAGAAGCGGGTGGTGAGCGATGATCAGATCAAAGCCGCCGGAAATGGCTTCTTCAACGACTTGGTCGGTGACATCTACCGACATCAAGATTCGTGAAACGCGCATCGCGGGCGAGCCACATACGAGACCCGGGGCATCCCAATCATCAGCGCTAGCAAGGGGCCAAAACTCATCTAGAGCGGCTAGTAAGTCTCGAAGCACTGCGGCCATTAGTCCACCAATCCCAACACGTCTCTCAGGTCATTTCTTCTGGCTTCGATAGCCAGCACTTCTTGCTCTTGTCGCTTTATGCGAGGGATACCTGCAGCTACGGGAAGCAACAAGCCGATCGCGAATGCTATGACGACGCCGAAGTTGCTCTGTGCCCAAAACTCGGCGTTAGTGGTCAAATCGGCCAAGTATCCAAGCCACTGGAACTCATGCAGATCGCTCTTTAGGAGCCCCCAACCAAGCGCGACAGCAAGCAGCCAACCTGCGGTGTTGGTTATGTTGACCGCTTTGTAGAAGCCGTAGCTGCGACTCAGGGAAACCTCGTGATACGCGATGCGTCGGATTAGCACGTCCGAAACGAAGATGCCTGACCATGCCGCGACCGGAACAGCAAGGAAGAGGGCGTAACCCTGGAGATTGAACCAAAAACCGCTCGCACCAAGGTATGAAAGGCCGAGTACGGCCATTGCTATCGCCACGATCGCTATCACAGGAGTGGCTATCGAGGCTTTGAACTTCAACTGAACCGACTCGAAACTCATGCTCGATGAACGAAGTGACATCGCGATGGTTGTGACCAAGGTGAAAATCAGCGAAATCTGGACGACTACCGAGAGAGTCGTGGATGAGTCCCCAGCTACTAATCCGTTGAACGAGGTTGCGAAATCGCTGTCAGTTAGGGCACCAAAAGCCAATAGCGCTAATGTAGCGAGCACCGCTGGAACGGCACCCATAGACAACAGGGCCCAACCCGCGACCTTCCAACCTCTAACATTGACCGGCAGCCCACTTGCGTAATCCGAAGATGCAGAGGACCATGCGAGTCCAAAGATTGCAAAAATCACGACAGCTGCCCCCAAAGCTCGAAGCCATGATCCGGCCTGACCAACTTCCATCGCAATACCCGCGCCGCTAATCTTTGCAGTAGCGAGCAGGATTGCTACCGCAATACCGAGCCCCCCGCTGACGCGCTGCGCCCAGATCAGGAACCTTCCGCCCAAAGATGACAACACGGCTGACCCGAGGACGACAACCGCTAAAACTAGAACCGCGGCCCAAGACACAGGCCCGGAACCGCCAGACATTGATGATGTCGAGGTGAGATTTTGGGCAATAAGCAGGTAACCAAGAGTTACTAGCACGAGGGACCAAAACAGTCGAGACATCACCAGAACTAGCGCTGGACCTAGGTTTCCGAAAACACCGAACGCGGCCCTTGAGAGCACCATGGTCGGCAACGAGGAACGCTTGCCCGCGATCGCACCAACAGCCACAACACCGGCCGAAGAGAAAATCCCGAGTAGCACCGCGGTCAGGGATTGCTCGAAAGTTAGACCGAGGCTTCGAAGCCAAAGGGCCATGCCGAAAGGCAACAACGAGCCCGAAATAGGCAGCCACACCCAGAACTGGCTTGACGAAGGATCCTTAGCTAGGCGTTTCGTATGAACTACAACCTCAATTGGCGTGGCAACAATCGGTTCGATTGCGATCTCGATAGAAGGGACGACTTCGTTCTGAGATTCAAGCGAGGCAGGTTCAGCCGGTGCTTCGGCCGGTGCAAGTTCTTCGTCTAGAGAAGTTGCAATCTCCTCTTCAAAGCCCAGTTCTGCTTGTTGGGACTGCCAAGCACGCAGTTCAGATTTGTCTGTTTCGCGAAGTTGGGCCTGGGCCTC
>JBDLUM010000094.1:0-7845 GCA_039805305.1 Actinomycetota bacterium | reverse complement strand
TGTCGCCGGTGTGCACCACAAGTTCGGCGGTGCGACCCGGGTGGTAACCCTTCGGCGAGGCCTGGCGGGTGTTTAGTTCGAGTCCAACAGCGCGTGCAACCAGACGAGCCGCGTGAATAGCCTCGCTGTAGTCATACTCGACGGCTGCAACACCAACCTGGGTTTGCACGCGGTTACCAACTAGCAGACCGGCTAGGTGTCTTGGCTGGTCTGGAATGGTGGCTTCGAGCTCGGCAAGTTGGCCTGCTGTCGGCTTTGTGATTCCGCTTGGAAGGTCGGCAGTTTTGGCAACCTGGCCGTCTGGCAAAAAGACCGATCCTTCTTCAAAGAGAGCTAAGTCGGTGATGCCTCTAGAAAGGTTTCTGGCCGACGCTTGAATCAGAGCCGGAAGCAGCGAAAGCCGAAGCTCAGAGCTATCTTCTTGCATCGCATTTGCCAGACGCACGGCAGTGGTCGAATCACTAGCAAACCAACGGTTTTCTGCCTCGCTCAAGAACGGGTAGTTGAGCACTTCGGTCATCGAGTTGCCAACCAGCGCAGTGAGCACGGCGCGACGCGATTTCTGACGCTTGGTTAGGCCGCGACCCGGAGGCGCTACCGGAAGGCTTGCAGGAATGCGGTCGTAACCGTTGATTCGAGCTACCTCTTCGACCAAGTCGGTTTTGTGGCGAAGGTCTGGGCGCCACGACGGTGGAATGACTTCGAAGCCACCTTCGACACGAGCCACGACACATCCGATTGCTTCTAGGGCTGAGACGGTTTCGTCGTCGGTGTAGTCAACACCAACGAGTGCAGCGGCGAAGCCTGCTGGCAGTTCGACGGCGGCGATTGCAGGAAGGTTGTTTAGGTCTGCACCAAAGTTCTGCCCCGCCCCCTTGGCGTGAACTTCGAGAAGCTGAATCACGCGCGCCACCGCAAATGGGGCAAGCTGAGGGTCTACGCCGCGTTCAAAACGCTTTGATGCTTCGCTCGGCAACTTGTGACGTCTGGCCGAGCGGGCAATGGTGATTGGGTCAAAGTGAGCAGCTTCGATGAGCACGTTCTTGGTGGTGTTGCTTACCTCGGTGCTCTCGCCACCCATAACACCGGCCAGGCCGATTGCGCCAGATTCGTCGGTGATTAGAAGGTCTTCTGCGTCAAGCTTGCGAACCTGACCGTCTAGCGTCTTTAGGGTTTCGCCCGCGCTTGCGCGACGAACTGTGATTCCACCCTTGAGTTTGTCTAGGTCGTAAGCGTGCAGCGGCTGGCCAAGTTCGAGCATCACATAGTTGGTGACGTCGACAATCAACGAGATTGAGCGCATACCGGCCAGCTTCAGGCGGGTGACCATCCAGGCTGGGGTCGGCACGGTTGCGTCGAGGTCTTTGATTGCACGAACGTAAAAACGGTCGCAACCAACCTGATCGCGAATAGGTGCCTGATCGGCAATTTGCAACGCGAAGCCTTCAACGTGCTCTGGCTGGGCATGACCAATCGGGTCGCGAAACAGAGTGTTGGTGGCGTGTGAGTATTCACGAGCAACACCGCGGATGCTGAAGCAGTAGCCGCGGTCTGGGGTCACGTTCACTTCGGCTGCTTCATCGGCTAGGTGCAGAAGCTCCATTGCGTCTGTGCCGACCTTAGGGTCAAGGCCCATCTCATGAAGGCGGATGATGCCAGCATGGTCATCGCTTATGCCCAGCTCTCGAGCCGAAGCCATCATGCCATCACTGATGTGACCGTAGGTAGACCTGGCTGCGATTCTGAAATCGCCAGGTAGAACAGCACCAGGTAGGCAAACGACGACCTTGTCGCCAACCTCAAAGTTGCCAGCCCCACAGACGATGCCACGAACATCCTCGCCGCCGTCGGCAGCCTTTGCGCCTGCAGGAGCTACACGAACCTGGCACCAGCGAATGGTTTTGCCATTGCTCTGTGGCTCGGCTACGAATTCAAGAACCTCACCAACCACTAGTGGGCCGGTCAATCCGAATGAGTGAACGCCTTCTTCTTCGAGGCCGATCTTGACCAGTTCGGCCATGACCGTCTCGGCGGTTGAGTTAGAACGTAGGGTGGCAGCTTCGGCTAGCCATGACAATGGAACGCGCATTTAGAGCACCACTCCAAACTGCTGACTGAAACGAACATCGGCCTCGACCATGTCGTGCATGTCGAGTACTCCGTTGCGGAACATAAGTGTGCGCTCGATACCCATACCGAAGGCGAAACCTTGGAATTCTTCTGGATCGATTCCGGCAGCACGAAGCACGTTTGGATTCACCATGCCGCAACCGCCCCATTCGACCCAACGGGCGCCGCCCTTGGCACCCGGGTGCCAGACGTCTAGCTCAGCCGAAGGTTCGGTGAACGGAAAGAACGATGGGCGCAGACGAATCTTGGCCTCTTCACCAAACATGGCTCTGGCAAAGTGCTCGAGAGTGCCACGAAGGTCGGCCATGGTTAGGCCCTTGTCAATTGCCAAGCCTTCAACTTGGTGAAAGACCGGAGTGTGCGTGGCGTCTAGTTCGTCGGTGCGAAACACGCGGCCTGGGCACAGTACATAAACCGGCAGTTCACGCTCTAGAAGTGAGCGAACCTGCACCGGTGAAGTGTGGGTACGTAGAACTAGGTGTGAATCGACCGGGTCAACAAAGAAAGTGTCTTGCATTGCACGAGCCGGGTGGTCGACGTCAAAGTTGAGCGCGTCGAAGTTGAACCACTCGCTCTCGAGCTCGGGGCCTTCGGCGATTTCCCAACCCATGCCAACAAAAATGTCGCTGATTTGATCTTGCAAAAGCGAAAGCGGATGTCTGGCACCTAGCCCTGAAGGCACTGGCGCTGCGGTTACGTCAACTGCCTCAGCAGCAAGCTTTGCCAACTCGTCGGCCTTGCCAAGTTCGGTTTCACGAGCGGCAAAAGCTGCATTGAGTTCGCCTCGGGCCTTGCCGATCAGAGCGCCAGCGGCAGCCTTTTCTTCGTTAGGCAGGCTTTTCAATGCAGCGTTTAGTTTGGCTATCGGAGACTGCTCACCAACGGTTGCATTTCGACCGGCGCGCAGGGCAGCGATGTCACCCGCCGCTGCAATAGCAGCAAGCGCTTCGGCGACTACCGGGTCGACGGTTGAGGAATTGATTGAAATGCTCTCAGACATAGGGTTTTAGCCTACCAACTAGCGGTTCTGGGCGAAGGCAGTGGCATACAGGCAAATACTCGCGGCGGTCGCCAGGTTTAGGCTCTCGGCAGCGCCATAAATTGGAACCGCTACCTGCAGATCGGCAAGTTCGAGAATGTGTGGTTCGAAACCCCAAGCCTCGTTGCCGAACATCCACAGGGTTGGTTTAGCCAGGATGCTCTGCTCAAGCTTGGGCAACTTGGTGCCGCCGGCTGTGGCTGCAAAGACCTGATAACCGGCCTGCTTGGCTGCAGCAATAGTTGTTTCGAGGTTTGCACCTAGAACGACAGGCAGGTGAAAGATCGAACCAGTAGTTGAACGAACAACCTTCGGGTTGTATACATCGACGCTGTTTTCACTAAAGACAACCGCATCAGCACCAGCCGCATCGGCAGCGCGCAATACGGTGCCGGCATTTCCAGGGTCGCGGATGTTGGCCAAAAGAGCCAAAAGTTTTGGTTCGGCGGAAAGCACATCTTCGAAAGAGACGTGAGTTTGTTCGCAAACGGCAACCACACCCTGTGGCGTGCGAGTGTCGGCTAGCGCAGCAAGAACTTGCTCGGTTACCTCGACGACCTCAACTCGAGCAGCGGCGGCCTTGGCAAAAATGTCCGGGTTAGCCGAAATTACAACGCCGGTGGCGAAGATTTCTCGAATTAGCTTGGGTCGGTCGAGCGCTTCTTTTAGGCCTTGAAGACCCTCAAGCAGAAAGAGCCCGGTCTCAGACCGGGCATCTTTCTTGTTGAGCTTCGCGACCCCGCGAACTTGGTTCGCTTTGGGATCGTTTAGCAAATCACTAGGCCTTTGGAGCCGAGGTGTCTGCTGGTAGTGCTGCCTTAGCGGTCGCAACGAGGCTTGCGAAGGTTGCAGGCTCGTTCACAGCTAGTTCAGCCAAGATACGACGGTCAACCTCAACACCAGCAAGGCCTAGACCCTGGATGAAACGGTTGTAGGTCATGCCGTTGGCGCGAGATGCAGCGTTGATGCGCTGAATCCATAGGCGACGGAAGTCACCCTTGCGAGCGCGACGGTCGTTGTATGCGTAAACCAACGAGTGAAGCATCTGCTGCTTCGCCATGCGGTAGAGACGTGAACGCTGGCCACGGTAACCCTTGGCGCGTTCGAGAACTGTGCGGCGCTTCTTGTGCGAGTTAACCGCGTTTTTTACTCTTGCCATTTTTTACTCCTAAAGTCTTTCTCTACTTGCCGAGCTGGGTCTTGATGGTCTTGAAGTCAGCAGCCGAGACAACCTGGTCTTGGTTTAGACGACGGGTGCGACGGCTCGACTTGTGCTCGAGGTTGTGGCGCATGTTGATCTGCTGCTTCATGAGCTTGCCGCTGCCGGTGAAGCGAAAGCGCTTCTTGGCACCTGAGTGAGTTTTCTGCTTTGGCATTACTTTCTCCTTCTAATGTTGCAGCCTTACGCTGCTGGTGTTTCTGCTTCGGTTGACGGCGCGGTTGCCTTGTCTGCAGCGCGCTTTGCATCAGCCTTAGCCTCAGCCTTGTTGCGAAGTGGGCCAATGACCATAACCATGTTGCGACCGTCAATTGACGGTGTCGATTCAATCGAACCGAACTCGGTTACTTCTTCAGCCAGCTTCTGTAGCAGCTTCATACCCATCTCTGGGCGAGACTGCTCGCGACCGCGGAACACCACGATCACCTTGACCTTGTCACCCGCCTTTAGGAAGCGCTCGATCTGGCCACGCTTGGTGCCGTAATCGTGAGCGTCAATCTTGAGTCCGAAACGTACGGTCTTGAGAACGGTGTTTACCTGGTTCTTGCGGGCTTCGCGAACTTTCTGGGCTGCTTCGTACTTGAATTTTCCGAAGTCCATAATTTTTGCGACCGGAGGCTTCGATGTAGGTGCAACTTCGACTAGGTCAAGATCTTGTTCTTGGGCCATGCGAAGTGCATCTTCGATGCTAACTACTCCGATTTGCTCGCCTGCTGATCCGACTAGTCGAACCTCAGGCACACGGATGCGCTCATTAATACGTGGATCGCTGATTGCTGCTCCTAAAGGTAATGTGACAAACGGCCACACCTTAGGGTAAAAACCCTAGAGCGCACAGAAACGAAAGTTTCCAAAGCTTTACCCGGCCATCTTTTATGAAGCGATGAACGCGGGTGGGAAATGAATCCACTTCTGACCGAGTTGACCTCGGAGCCATGAGATAGCCTAGCAGAAAGAGTTCAAAAGGAGAACCCCCAAAGATGTCTGAATCTCAAGAGTCATTTTCGTTCACTGACGTTAGCGGAGAGATCAGAGACATCGCCGAGGTTCCAGCGGTCGAAATCATTAACACCACCGCCGTTCACCTTATGAGCGCTGCCGCAGTGCAGGTTGGACTCGGCGAAGACGGTCACCCAGCTGACCTCGATGAGGCACGCAAGTTGATCACGGCTCTAGCGGGATTAGTTACCGCTGCAGCTGCCGAGGTCGGCGACCACCACGCGAGGCCACTTCGAGACGGGCTACGTGCTCTTCAGTTGGCGTTCCGCGAAGCATCCGTGATTAAAGACGCCCCAGGCGCTGGCCCCGGCGAAAAATACACCGGCCCGGTCAACTAAACGAGCTTTACGCGTAGCGAATCGACGTACTCTGCCACGGCTTCACTCGCCGCGAGCGCTTTGGCAAGTGTTTGCATAACTTCATCAAGCTCATCGCGCGACATTCCAGGCTTGAGCGTCAAATCGAGCTGAACTTCGGCGGCGACCAGACGCGATAGCGGATCGCAATCGCTCAGTTCAAACTTCAGAATTTCTGGGATGCTCGCTGTCGCGTCGGCAAAGGCTGAACTTACCCGCCCGTCACGAACCGGATGCACCCAGGCAAGTCCTTGACCAATCGCCGCGAGCGCTGGGCGGCGAACAACGAACTCGGTGTCGTTGGCTGCGTCGAGCACGATTCGAGTGTTGCCCTCTTGCGCGGCGGCGATTGCTGCCTTCTGCGCCGAAACCGGCACTGGTCGAGCGGTAGGGTTCCAGATTTTCATGGCAGAAACCGAGCTGAACACCGGCAGAGCATCCTGGCCGTCTGGAGTTTCGACGGTGACGATGGCAAGGTCTGCGCTCTTGTCGACCGTTTGGCCGTGAGCACCCTCACCCGACTCCCCCAACTCAGCCAGAAGGGGAATCAACACTCGCGCACCAGATAGCGCTGCAACAACTTGCTCGTTTGAGCCCGCGCCAGAAGCTAGTGCGTGGATGCTCGCCACCAATGCTTCGTCGGCCTGGCCATTGTCACCGGCCCATGAGTTTGGTTCGAACGAACGGCCAGCCCAAGGAACCCCAGCCGAATCGGCCATGCGGTCTTGGTTGATGTGCTCGTGATCGTGGCTCATGCTTATCGGGCGTTGGCGATTTCTAAAGCTGCTTCGAGCGTGAACTTGCCGGCGTACAGCGACTTGCCCAAGATTGCGCCTTCTAGGCCTTGGCCCACCATCGCACGAAGGTCGGAGATGTCTTGAAGTGAAGAGATTCCGCCAGAGGCAACCACCGGCTTGTTCGTCTTGGCCATCACCTGAGCCAACAGCTCTAGGTTCGGCCCGCGTAGCGTGCCATCTTTGGTCACGTCGGTTACCACATAACGAGCGCAGCCATCATCTTCGAGTCGAGCCAGCACTTCGAACAAGTCTCCGCCCTCGCGAGTCCAGCCGCGAGCTGCAAGGGTCGTGCCACGAACATCCAAGCCAACAGCGATTTTCTCACCAAAGCGAGCGATGGCACGTTTGGTCCACTCTGGGTCTTCGAGCGCGGCGGTGCCGAGATTCACGCGGGTTGCCCCTGCCTCGAGGGCAGCCTCAAGGGATGCGTCATCACGGATGCCGCCTGAAAGCTCAATCTTTACCGCACTGGCAGCGCTGACCACCTCGCGCAGAACGGCGCGGTTCTCGCCTCGACCGAATGCTGCGTCGAGGTCAACTAGGTGAATCCACTCAGCTCCTGCATTGATCCAGGTCATGGCAGCTTCAACAGGGTCGCCATAGTCGGTCTCTGAACCGGCCTCGCCCTGAGTAAGGCGAACGGCCTTACCGTCGGCAACATCCACGGCCGGAAGTAGTTCTAGGTATTCAAACATCGGTTCTCTCTTTTGTGGCTGAATCAAGTTACTTGCGGCTAGAGGCTGTTCACCCAGTTGGTCAACAAGCGGATGCCCGCCTCGCCCGACTTCTCAGGGTGAAACTGTGTGGCAGCCAATGGTCCGACCTCGCAGGCGGCCACGAATCGCGACCCGTATTCGCTCCACGAAACCTTTGGCGGAATGAAGGCACCCATCGCCTCAAGTTGCCAGTTTTGAACGCCGTAGGAGTGCACGAAATAGAACCGCTCGTTCTCGACACCTTCGAACAAGGTTGACCCGGGCGCAGCATCCACAGTGTTCCAACCGATGTGCGGCAGCTTTGGCGAATCGAGTTCTTCAACGAGCCCTGGCAACTGCCCCAGACCCTCGCAATCGATTCCGTGTTCTACCCCGCGGTCAAAAAGCACCTGGAGGCCGACGCAAATGCCCAGAACCTTTTTGCCACCGGTCAGGCGCTTGTCGATTAGTTCGGGGGCTCCAATGGCTTTCAAGCTCTGCATTACAGCGGCAAAAGCACCAACACCCGGCACCACTAGGCCATCGGCTTCAAGAACCTTGGTGCGATCTGCGGTTAGTTCAACATCAGCTCCGGCAGCCACGAGCGCCT
>JBDLUM010000093.1:0-7048 GCA_039805305.1 Actinomycetota bacterium | reverse complement strand
GGGATGTTCGCACTCGGTCTTCCGTTCGGCGGCGCGATTGCGCTGCTCACGTTGGTGTCGGCCAACTCGTATGTGCAAACCTCAACCAAGCCGGCTCTTCGCGGGCGCGTTATGGGAATCTACCTGCTGATCTTTATGGGTGGCACGCCGCTTGGCTCGCCGCTGATCGGATTCATGGCCGACCTAATCGGCATTCGCTACACAATCTTTGCCTGCGGTTTGGTTGTGGTCACGGGTGCGCTGATCTCGCTCATGCTGTTGCGCAGCGCGAAGCTAGACAAGGCCGGTGGTGTCGAGCCGTCGAGCGACACCAGTGCCATCAACGTGGTTGCTCGCTAGCGGCGACGCTTCTTTGGTTTCTGCGAAACAACGACAAGCGAGCTGCCCTCAGCCAACTCGCTGCCAAAGACACTGAACCCTTCGCCCTTGTTCTCGAAGCTGCTGCGAGTTACCCCGCGGGCCGTGTGCCAAACCAACTCGAATCCTTCGCGAGCAAAAGCCGAGAAGCCCTTGCCAGTGGTGTTGGCCTCGAGCAGGCTTCGGTCGGCGGCACGAACCACTTTGAATTCGGTGCGCACGTGTCTGCCATCGAGCGAGTCGAAGGTTAGACCGTCATCCTCTTGAAGAAGTGAACGATAGGCACCTTCACCCTCGGGCAAGAAGACATGCAGTTCGAGCTGCTTGGGTGCCAGGTTGTGAGTGTTCTGCGGAGCATCCGAGAGCATTGGAATCACCGCACCGGCACGAGCGAACATCGGAATCTTCTCAAGCGGAGCATCGACCACAACGTAACGACCCTCGCTCACAAAATGCTCACCGGTGTGCCAGTCGAACCACTCGCCGCGAGGCAGATAGACCGAACGGCTCGTCTTGCCAGGCTCATAAATCGGCGCAACCAGAAGGTTCGGGCCAAACATGTACTGGTCATCGATGTTCCAGAGGTTGGTGTCCCACTGGTCGTTGTAAATCATCGGTTCTTGAATCGGCGCACCGGTTTCAGACGAGATGACGAACGACGAGTAGATGTAGGGCAGCAGGCGGTAGCGCAGCTTGAGCGACTCACGGGCGATGTCGAGCACCTGCTCACCGAACGACCAAACGTATTGGTCGATGGTGTTGATCACCGAGTGCACGCGGGCAAACGGGGTGAGTGCTCCGTACTGAATCCAGCGGGCATAAAGTTCGGCGTTGGTGTCTTCGGCAAACCCACCGATGTCGGCACCCACGAACGACTGACCCGATACCGACAAACCATTACCCATCGGTATGCTCAACCAGAGGTGATCCCAGCGTGACATGTTGTCGCCCATCCAGTTGGCGGCATAGCGCTGAATGCCAGGCGAGCCGGCGCGGCTGAGCACGAAGGTGCGTAGGTCTGGCATCGTCTTGCGCAAGCCATCGACCGTGCCCATCGCCATAAGCAATGCGTATTGGTTGTGAAAACGCTCGTGTTCATAGGTGCCACGGTCGAAGCGCATTGGCAGTGGGTCTTTGTCGCCGGTGGCCGGTTCGTTCATGTCGTTCCAGATGCCGGTCAAACCGCTGCGCACGTGCTCGGCGTTTCGTTCGCCCCACCAGGCGCGAGCATCTGCGTTGGCGAAGTCGGGGAAAGCGGTGTCGCCCGGCCAAACCTGACCGATGTAAACCTCGCCGTTTTCTTTGAGCGCGAACACGCCCTTCTCGAGCCCGTCGTCATAAACCTCGTAGCCCGGATCTTCTTTGACACCTGGGTCGATGATCGTGATGACCTTCACACCAAGTTCACGCAAGCGCGCCAACATGCCTGGTGCATCTGGATAAAGCTCTTTGTTCCAAGTGAAGACTCGATAGCCGTCCATGTAGTCGATGTCGAGCCAAAGTGAGTCGAGCGGAATGTCGAGCTCGGCGTGCTTTGCTGCGAGCGCCTCAACGTCGGCCTGCTTGTAGGCATACCAACGGCACTGGTGAAAGCCGAGTGCCCAAAGTGGTGGCAAAGCGGTGCGGCCGGTGAGCTCAGTGTATTGCTCAAGAATCGTCCACATCATCGGCCCGCCGAAAACATACTCGGTGTATTGGCCACCACCGAAGTGAATCTGAATCTCATCGGTCGGGGTGAGGTCGTAGTGGCCGCGGTATGGGTTGTCGATGAACGAACCGCTCATGTCGCCCTCGTTCGCATCCTGGTGATAAAAGAACGGGATGCTCACGTAATAAGGGTCAAACTCGGTGCTGGTGTTGTCTGCGCGCAAATCACCCTTGTCGTACTGGCCGGTGAACTCACCTGAGGCCGTTGGGTTGAGCACATCGGTGTTCCACATGGTGAAGTCGCGACCGCGTCGGTTGAAGCTGCCGGTCTTTTCGCCAAGACCATAAATCGGGTCTTTTTCGCCAACCTTGCGGCGAATCATGAAGCCTTCACCGTCGCTCGCATAACTCCACGCGCCTTTGTCGTCGCGCACCGACTCAAACACCACGCTGCCGTCGCCGCGGTGAACGTCGATAGCGAATGGTTCGTGGGTAAGTGTGACTACGAGCTGCGTTGTGGTGAGGGTGGTAGCGCTGCTGGCACTGGCCAGCTTGAACTTCTGTTTGCCAAGCTTCGGTTCGTTGGCAACCGCAAAACTCGGATGCTCATCAAACGCACCACCCTTGCTGATCTTGATGCGCAAAACGTCTGCGGCGACCACGTCGATGCGAAGTTGCTCGCTGGCGCCCGAACCAAGTAGCTCGGCGGTGAGGCCAGACTTGGTTTTTGACACTCGGCCGAGGCGTGCAAACGGGGTGAAGTTTTGCGTTTTCATAGTGTCGAACATACCTGCAAAAACGTGCCATTTAGCCCGTAAACGGTTGCAAACCGCCGAGGTCATTTAGTCTGAACTAATGACCCCTGCGAGCATCCAAAACGAGGCCGACCTCAAACGTTGGCACATGAGCATCCTGCTGTTTTTCAGTGTGTTCGCCATCTCGAGCATGTCGTTCATCGTGCGCTTGCCAGAGGTGCGCGAAATGCTCGGAGTGAGTGTTTCGACCCTTGGTCTACTGCTGTTCATGGGTGCCGTTGGTGCCATCACCTCGCTTAGCCTGGTTGGCCGCTTCATCGCGCGCTTCGGCACAAAGCCAGCAATCATCCCGGGCATGATCGGCTTCTTTCTAGCCGGTTTCGCCTCTGTGCTCGCGGCCTATCTGCACAGCCCAGGACTCTTTGCCGTTGCCACATTCTTCTCTGGCTTTTGCGCCGGCGCTGCCGATGTTGGCATCAACGTTGACGGTGCCGAGATCGAAAAGCGCCTCGGTCGTTCGGCCCTGCCGCGCATGCACGCCGGCTACTCGATCGGCGCATTTGCTGGCGCCGGCATTGGCACAGCATCCATCGCTCTCGGTATCGACCTTTTCTGGCAGGTGGTGGTTCTCGCCACGCTAAGCCTGATCGTGCCAGTGATTTTCTCGCGTCTGCTGCCGGCCAAAAACGGCATCGACCCGCATCACCACAAAGATGCTCCAGCCGACTCTCGCCCAGGCAAGGTTTTCATCTCGGCAGGCATCATCGCGCTGTGCATCGGAATCTTCGGAATCACCATCGCCGAGGGTGCCGCCAATGACTGGCTGGCCATTGGTCTTGTCGACGACTACAAGGTGAGCAACCAGCTGGCCGGTTTGGCTTTCGCGGTGTTCAACCTGAGCATGACCGTGGTTCGCTTCTTCGGTGGCAACCTAGTCGACCGGTTTGGTCGCAGCCGAGTGCTTCAGGTGTTGGCCGGGTTCGGCATCATCGGTCTGCTGCTCATCATTCTCAGCCATAACATCGTGCTCGCCATTGTCGGCGCGGCTCTCTGGGGTGCCGGTGTGGCTCTCGGCTTTCCGCTGTTCATCTCAGCCGCGGCCGAAGCTCCAGGTGGCGCGCGAACCGTGGCCTTCGTCACAACCAGCGGATACTTCGCGTTTTTGGTCGGCCCACCACTGCTCGGCTTCGTCGCCGAAGCTTGGAACAGCATGCTCAACATGTATTGGCTGCTCGCCATCGGCCTCATCGCATCGTTCTTCGCGGCACGCGCAACAAAAGGCAACGCTCACTCCGAGCCGGCGC
This sequence comes from Actinomycetota bacterium, assembly GCA_039805305.1. GTDB lineage: Bacteria > Actinomycetota > Actinomycetes > Actinomycetales > Microbacteriaceae > Rhodoluna. Next base: position 2,985 of record JBDLUM010000093.1, on the reverse strand, counting down.
AAATCCACTAACCTAAGAGAACATCAAACGATGTGCTTTGCCCTTTAGTGGGGGAAGTCCGGTGAGAATCCGGCGCTGACCCGCAACCGTAAATTCCACGAGGATGCTCGCGCTGAGCATCCGTGTAGAAAAGTCGGAATGCCCACCTAAGAGCAAGACTCCAATGAATAACCGTCGAGGTCTACGGGTGGAGTCGGAGAGATCCGATTACCCGGTTGCCATTCGCAACTGGGTTTTGTCGTTTCACCGGCCGAACATTCAGATCGCGCTTAGAGAAAGGTTTCGCATGTTCGAAACAAAATCTGGGTTGCGCGTGATCGCAGCAATCGTGACAGCAGCTGTGCTGTCGCTCGGTGTGGCTCCGGCCAACGCCGCCAACGCCAACAGCAAAACCCTTGCCTTCTTGAAGAGCAAGTTCGTGAACGGCCAGTTCATCGAAGGCTTCACCCCTGGTGTTGCCGACTTCGGCTTCACGCTCGAGGGCATCTTGCAGCGCAAGGCTCTCGGCGACTCGACGACTGGGCTCGCCAAGGCAGTTGCCTACAACCTTGAGAACACGGCAATCACCGGCACCACCGCCAAGCGTGGCGGTTACCTATTCGACGCCGAGGGCAACCTAAAACTCGGCACCGCTGGCAAGTTCGCTTTTGTGAGCAAGGTTGTTTCGGCAAAAAATGGCCCTCTTCGTGCAGCCGTGGTGAAGGCGATCGTCAACAAGATTGATGCAACCAGCGACCTACCGGCCAGTTACAACACCTACGACCGCGCTTGGGCAGTTTTGGCGCTCGACTCAAACGGTTATGAAAAGCAAGCCACCGTGTTGGCCGCCAAGTTGGTTAAGCAGCAGCGAGTCGATGGCGGCTTCAATGACGGGTACGACACCACAGCCTCGAGTGCAGACGGCACCGGCATCGTGCTTCAGGCATTCGCAGTGGTGAAGGGTCAGGGCATCACCGCTCACAAGACCGCGATCGCCTCTGCAATAACCAAGGCGGTCAACTACTTGCGCCGCACCCTGGTGACCCGTGACCACTACGAGGCCTACGGTGATTTCAACACCAACAGCACCGGATACGCGGGTCAGGGTCTCATCGCAGTTGGCAAGCCACACGCACCAATCAAGACTTGGCTCGTGTCTAAGTTGGCGACCGACGGCGGCATCAAGTCGGCATGGTCAGCTGGAGCTGGCGATGTTTATGCGACCGCCCAGGCTGCCATTGTGCTAACCGGCAAAAGCTACGTTGACCTACTGGGCAAGTAGTTAGCTAGCCCCTGCCGGCAACCAGTTCGGCTCGCTTAGAGCGAACAGAAATTTCGACCCCCGTGGATTATTCGCGGGGGTCGTTCTGTTTATTTCAAGCAAGAGCACCCGAGCCCGAGAGGACCCCAATGCTAACCTGCCCCAAATGCCAAGAGTCGATGCGCACCTATGAGCGCAACGGCGTGAACGTTGACCAGTGCACCGGTTGCAAAGGTATCTTTCTAGACCGTGGTGAACTCGAGGCCCTAATCAACGCAGAGTCAGACTTCTCTGCTCCGGCCGCCCCGGCAGCACCTGCCGCACCGCAGCGGAGTTCTGAGCCTTACTACCCACCGCAGAACACCCAACAGCCGTACCGCAAGAAGAAGAGCTTCTTGAGCGAATTTCTAGATTTCGACTAAATCGACGAGCCGAGCATCCGCTCGATTCGACCTTTAGTCGACCAAGTTCCGCCCCGCCGTTTATCCCCCTTTCCGGCGGGGCGGTATCTTTTAACCCTGATGACTAGAGAACTTGGCATTCACGGCGAGGCCTACGGCGGCAGTTACACGGCCGAGCAAAATGAGCAGTTCGAGGCCGAATTCGGGGCCATCATGTTCGAGCTGCGTGAGGCGTTTTTAGCCGGCGAGCCTATTGACTCGGATGCTGCGCAGCAAGCAATCGCCAAACACTACGCCTTCTGCCTGAAGTTTTGGAAGCCCACTCGCGAGGCATATAAGTCACTGGCTATGAGCTACCTGCTGCCGAGCCCATACCGCGACAGCATCGAGGCTGTTGAACCTGGGCTGGCCAAATACAACCACGATGCCATCGTGATCTGGGCTGACGCCAACCTCGAATAGCAGCCTCGCGGCCGACTAGCTATTCGGTCCAAACGAAGACGACTTCACCTTCCATGATGTTTACGATCATACGTTTGGGGTCAGATGGACCTTCGACCTCGAAAATCTCATCATCTTGTGCGCCTACAACCACAGTGAGTCCCTGTTTCTTTGCGTAGGCCTTGGCCTCGTCGAGCGTCATTCCCCACATGGGTGGTGTGAGATACATGTACTGCTTTCCCGATTTTTTCAGAAGGGATTTATGTATATCTTTTAGAGCTTTGGTGAAAGGGCCGTAGCCGAACTCCAAGAGATAGTTATCACTTGGGAACCGAACAGATGTGACGAGGCCATTGGCGAAAGTAACCCGCACGGGGCTAAGTGATGGAGATTGTCGATAGACAGACCAGTCGACTGTTCCTTGTTCAACTTCAACGTATTTGTATGCAAAGGTCACTCCCTCCGAGTTGGGCGGGGTACCCTCCGGCACGACCCTGTTTGCATACCCCGCTTCATTGCACACAATGTCGCCATCAACTGAAAACCATCCGTCAAGTTCGTACCCATCGGTTGTCTTAGTCATAACGTTCCAAGGGTCCCACCCGAGCAAAGTGTTCGTTGCTGGGAAACCGTAAGTGGTCAAATTTTTTCCGGGTGTCGTCACCACTAAGCCAACACTTTCTGCAAGTTTGCAGCTGGCGTTCAGAATGGCGATGAACTTATCAACCTTAGGTTCACCCGTTATGGTTTCGATTACCAAATCGGATGTTGCCGAAGGCGATGGCTCTGCCGTTGGGCTCGAGGCTTGTGGTGCTGGTGCAGAGCATCCGGTTAATAAAAACACCGTCGCTGCAGTGGTTGCGATTTTCCCCCAGGTCATGACCAAAGTGTATCGCTCAGTGT
>JBDLUM010000092.1:0-3939 GCA_039805305.1 Actinomycetota bacterium | reverse complement strand
CGGCAATCTCGCTGCTGATCGAAACCGAGGTGCTGGCTTCGTGAGCCACAATCAGGCGGCCGGTTTTCTTGACCGAGTTGATGATGGTGTCGAAGTCGATCGGTGAGAGTGAGCGAAGGTCGATGACCTCGATGCTGATTCCCTCGGATGCTGCGATTTCGGCAGCCTGCAGAGCCACCGCCGTCATCGGGCCGTAGGTTGCGATGGTTACCTGTGAACCTTCGAGCAAAACGCGGGCTTGGTATGCGCCCATCGGTGGCTCGTCTAGGTTGACCGGACCTTTTTGCCAGTAGCGACGCTTCGGCTCGAAGAACATGACCGGGTCGGTTGACTTGATGGCCTGCTGAATCATCCAGTAAGCATCGTTAGGGTTCGACGGGCTGATCACGCGAAGGCCGGCGGTGTGGGCGAAGTATGCCTCTGGGCTTTCGCTGTGGTGCTCGACAGCGCCGATGCCGCCACCGTAAGGAACACGAATGACGACCGGCATTGGGGTGAAACCCTCGCTGCGGTTTTGCATCTTGGCTAGCTGGCTAACGATCTGGTCGAAGGCCGGAAAGATGAAGCCATCGAACTGAATCTCGGCAACCGGGCGGTAACCTCGCATGGCCAAACCGATTGCGGTGCCGACGATGCCAGATTCGGCGATCGGTGAGTTGAAGATGCGGCTGTCGCCGAATTCTGCGTGAATGCCTTCGGTTACGCGGAACACGCCACCGAGCTGAGCTACGTCTTCACCGAACAAGATGACCTTGCTGTCTTCTTGCATGGCCTTGCGCAGACCGGCGTTGATTGCCTTGGCGATCGAAAGTTCTACGAAGTTGCTCATGAGTGCGCCCCCTCACCAAAGCCGGCTTCGTAGCGCTTAAGCCAGTCGAGCTGCTCTTCGAGAAGTGGGTGCGGTTCTGAGTAGACGTATTTGAACATGTTCTCAACCGGTGGTTCGGGCAATGCGAAGGTTGCCTCACGAATTTCGGTCGAAAGTTTTTCGCCAGCCTCGTCGACTTCGTCGAAGAAATCTTGGTTGATGCCCTGGCGACGCAGAAAGCTTTCGAAGCGAATTAGTGGGTCGCGGGCTTTCCAATATTCGACCTCGGCCGAATCGCGATATTTTGTTGGGTCGTCAGAGGTGGTGTGGGCACCGATGCGATAGGTGAGCGCCTCGATCATGTAAGGGCCGGCACCTTCGCGCGCGTCATCCATGTGCTTTGCGGTCACCGCGTATGAGGCGAGAATGTCGTTGCCATCAATGCGGATGCCCGGCACACCGAATCCTGCACCGCGCTGGTACAGCGGAACCTTGGTTTGGCTGGCAACCGAAGACGAGATTGCCCACTGGTTGTTTTGGCAGAAAAAGACGAGGGGGCTGTTGTTGATGGCGGCGAACAGGAAGGATTCGCTGATGTCACCCTCGGCGGTTGCGCCATCGCCGAAGTATGAGATCACGGCTAGGTCTTCATCGAGGTTGCCGGTGCCGACTTTGCCGTCCATCTTCACGCCCATGGCATAGCCGGTGGCGTGCAGCACCTGGGTGCCGAGCACGATGGCGTAGAGGTGAAAGCGGGTTTCTTCAGGGTTCCAACCGCCGTGGTTTACCCCGCGCAGCATTTTGAGAATCGACATCAGGTCGATGCCGTGGGTGATTGCTACACCGTGTTCGCGGTATGACGGAAAGATGTGGTCGTTGTGGCCAACTGCATAGCCCGAGCCGATTTGCGCTGCTTCTTGGCCAATTGCTGGAATCCAGAGGCCAAGCTGACCCTGGCGCTGAAGCGCTTCGGCTTCGCGGTCGAATCGACGCATGCGCGCCATGTCGCGGTAGAACTTTAGAAAATCGGCTTCGGTGAGGCGGTCGATGTACTTGCCGTACTCAGCCCATTCCTTCGGAACGCCATATTCACCCTCTGGCGAGAGCAGTTGCACCATCGGCACATTGGGGGTTTCTTGGGCAGTCACGAGTTCCAATTTAGTCGCTAGGTGCAAGAATCGTTCTATGAAACGTTTTCTAGTTGGCACAGTTATCAACGCCCTTGGCCTCTGGGCCGTAACAACGCTGGTTCCAGCCATCAAGCTGGTTCCTTACGGCAGCGCCGATATCTGGAGCACGATCTTGTCTTACCTACTTGTTGGCCTAATCTTCGGCCTGGTAAACGCGATCATCGCGCCAGTAATCAAAATTGTTGCGCTACCTCTTTACCTGCTCACTTTTGGCCTCATCTCTCTCGTGATCAACGGCGCTTTGCTGCTGTTTGTCGCTTGGTTGAGCAGCTTGGTCGATGGCGGAACCTTCAGCATTGACGGATTCACCACCACCGGCCTCAGCATCGAGTCATTCGGTTGGGCGATTCTGGGCGCACTAATCATGTCGTTCGCGTCATTCATCAGCCGTGGCTTGTTCAAGGCTTTGCGCATTCTCTAAACATCAACCGGCTTTAACTCGAAGGTCTGTGTCTCAACGAGGCGCAGACCTTCGAACTTTTTGAGCACCGTTTCGCGAATGCGGGTGACACCAACCCCATCGTCTTCGTCAACCAACTTGGATGTCTCGACATAACTATCGAGCTCGTGCGCGGTCAGCGCGCTTTCGCCCAAATGCAACTCGATCTCGCGCCCCACCGTCACCCAGTTTTCGGTGAGCGGGTTGATGGCCCCCGACAGGGCAGGCACAACGTCGTTGCTGTGTTCGATTGCCATCACCGCGGTTTCGGCCGGAAGGTCGAGTTGCGCAATCGGGGCACCGAGGGTGACGATGGCCGAAACGTTGAAACCGCCTGCACCCGAAGCAAGAGCCCCGGCAACCATGCCACCCTGCGAGTAACCAGCCACAACCAACTCGTCGGTTGGTTTGACACCGGCCGCCCTGAGTGCTTCTTCGACAGCCGCCTGACTGCCGGCCGAGTCGGGATCTGCCAACTGTTGCACTCCGGCGCTTAGGTCGAAAGGTTCAGAACTCGAGTCAACATCGAGACTGCGCATGCCGGGCAGGTAGGCCACAAAAACCGAGCGGCTGCCGTCGGTGTAGCGCTCGATAACCACGGTTGGCTTTTCGGCGATGTGCGTGGCGGCAACACGTTCGGCAATCGCGCCGATTGAAGTTGGTGCAGCCCGCATGCCTAAAGCGCCGATCTTCTCGACCTCTGCGCCGTTTCGCCCACCTCGAGTGGCAACCCCGAGCCACCCTGCGGCCAAGCTGGCCGCAGCCACTGAGTCTTGCCCCGAAGATTTTTGCCCAGTTGCCAAAGCTGGCCAAAGGTTGAGGGTTTCTCGAGCGATCACCCGAGCCGCTTTGCCGTCGACCACGGTGGCCACCAACGAACCCGCCACCAAGACCGTCGGCAACGCCGAGCGAACCTGATTCGGCAAAATATTCAACAGCCACGGATGCTTCGCGACCGCAGAAGTTACCCAGTCGAGTTGCTTGGTGATGCGGGCTTCGGCCGACAGGTAGGAGTCGCTCGCGACCCCGGCCGCCCACTTGAGTTTTTCGAGGCGAGCCAGCAAGACGGGCGCGTGCAGAGCAAGCGCCGCTCGTGCGACTGGGTCGACCAAGAAATCGAGCAACTCAAACTCTTTGAGCAAACGCTGCTGCACCAACTCGAGCGTTGACCGCGAGCGCTCGATTTCGTCGATGCTGGCGATGATGGCCGGATCACCCCCGTAACTAACTAACCCACTCACCCAACCACCACCGCAAAGTGAGGCAACGTGGCGAGTTGGTTGCGAAGCCCGAGCAAGTCGTGCGACAACTGCTCAACCTCTCGCTGAAAGCTCAGTGCCGCAGGCCCACTCCATCTACCCACATCTGGTTTTGCACCGCCGAGCAGTGCGTTTAGTTCGTCAAGACTTTCGACCATGTATTGCATGCAAGAGAGCATCGGACAAGTTTGGGCGAAGCATCCGAGTTCAGAAAATTAAGTGGATAACTTGATGCCACCGACC
>JBDLUM010000091.1:0-3033 GCA_039805305.1 Actinomycetota bacterium | reverse complement strand
GGGCGAGCCCGGGGTTTTTGAACCAAGAAAAGATTTACTTCTTCTTGCCAGCCTTCTTCTTTGCTGGAAGCTTCTTTAGGACGACAGCCTGGCCGACGTACATCTTGCCCTCAAGAGAGTTGAATGCCATCACAGGTGAACCGTGGAGTGCGTAGCCGTTGTCTAGGTGCAAGCGAACCTTGGCACAGAACTCTGAGTTGTCGATGCCGGTGAGCATCTTGTAACGCTTGGTGAAGTCCGGCTTGGCGGCAACCTCGACTGCAACTGCAGCCTTAGCTGCAGGCTTGGCTGCTGAGCGAACGGTCGTGCGAGCTGCAGGCTTTGCTGCAGGGGCACGCTTTACAGGGGTCTTTGCTGGCGTAGTCATGGTTCTATCTTGCCACCGTTAACCTGCTGTTCACCTTCGAGGTGATTGTTATCAAGTGAATTATCTTTTCACTTGGTTAACAGATTGACACCCCAGGTCGCACTGAACGTCTGACCCTGCTTTAGCCAGAGCAAGTCATCGCCGGTGTTGAACGAATTCGGGCCAGAAGTCTGTGGCTCGATGGCGCAGGCATAACGCTTGGCCTCGCCCACGTTTGCGAAGTAAAAGTCGGGGGTGAAAATTACGGTGTGCTTGAAATGCTCGTCTTGCCAGATATCGAAACCGCGGCCATCAGTGGCGGTTAGGTAGGTGTGCGCCAGCCCATCCGAGTCACGGGGTAGATCGGTGAAGTCATGGTCATAGAAGTTGTCGCCGATGCGCACGCCCGAACGCATATCGAAGCGAGAGTGAGCGGTAGGCATGGTGCCGGTAGGAATCTGGCGGTCGTCGACAACCAGCACGGTGACCGCATCGGAGCGCAAGTAAAGGTCTTCGGTGTCGACACCAGAGATCTTGAAATACGGGTGCCCGCCGACGGCGTATGGAGCATCGGCTGCTGAAAGATTCTCCGCAGTGTGGTTTACCTTCACGCCGCCGTCGACAAGTTCATAGGTGACAGTGGTTTGAACGTCGAATGGATAACCCAGACGGGCATGGATCAAAGCGCCAAGAGTTACTGATGACTCGGTCTGAGCCAAAACTTCGTAGTGGTGATCAAGCAACAAGCCGTGGTTGGCATTTTGCTGAGCGTGCAGATTGATCGGAAGCTCGAGAGTGCGACCCTCATAAGTCCACTTGCCGCCATCCGTGCGGTTTGGCCACGGGGCCATAACCACGCCTTCGCAGAATGGGCTGAGCGAGTCGAAAACTCCAGGCTCGACTAGTTCGACACCATCAATCGCAAGGTAACGCAGAGCCGCGCCAACGCGAGTGATCTCGGCGACCAAGTGGCCGTTCTCACCCTTTCGAGAGAGGCGGATTCTGTTGTCGGTTGCTGAGGGCATTCAAATAGCCTAGTTGTTCGATAGCTGAGCGCCGCAGCGGAAGAAGCCTGTTGCGAGTTTGTCAATCGCATCCTTGGCATCATCCTTGACGTTGCCGAGAGCATAGATTGCGAAGATGAGGTTGGTCTTGTCACGAGCCGTGATGTAGCCGGCAAGCGTGTATCCATTCTTGATCCAGCCGGTCTTGGCGTGAACCTGGCCAACTGCGTCCTTCAAGTCGCCGCCAAAGCGGGCTGAAAGAGAGCCTGACTCACCTGAGACTGGAAGACCGTCACGGATGACCTTGAAATCGGCAAAGCCGGTCATGACCAACTTGCTCAGCTTTGCCAAGTAGGTAGGCGGGACGGCGTTTTGCGCACTTAGCCCCGAACCATCCTTGATTACTAGGCCGGTCGAGTCGAGCTGGGTGTTGGCCAAGCCCTTCTTGATGGCGAGGTTTAGTGATGAGAACGAGCCGTCGTAGCCAAGATCTAGCGAAACCAAACGGGCCAGCGCCTCTGCCTCGGTGTTGTCGCTCACCTGAAGCATGTGCTTGATCCAAACGCTGATTGGCTGCGACGAAACCTTAGCGATTTCGATTGCAGCGCCGGGTGCCTTGCCTTCAACAATGGTGGCGCCGGCAGCAGATGCCCCGAGTGCCTTCTTGAAGTACTTGCCAGCATTCAAAACCGGAGTGGTAGAACGCGGTGAAGTGTTTGAAGCTGGGTTCTGGCGGTCTCCATCTACCTGCAAACCGGTCACTTCAGACATGTAACCCTGAGTTTGTTCGCTGCGCTCCCAGCTGGCATCCCAGGTAGGGCCGGTGAAGAGCGAACCATCGACGACGATTTTGGTAATCGGAACTCCGGCCATCTTGGCATTCACACCAACGGCAAGAGTTGAAAGCTTTGGTGCGTCGCGGTAAACCGACTGCTGACCAGGTGCGGTGCGTGAGAGAGTCGGGTCGCCGCCGCCAACCAGGATGATGGTGCCAGGCTGAGCTGGGTCCTGGTAAACGCGAGTATCCACGCGGTAGTTCGGGCCAAGGATGTTGAGTGCCGCGGCAGCGGTCAAGAGTTTCATGGTCGACGCAGTTGCAGCCGGCTTATCCGCACCGCGGTCAAAGAGAACGGTGTCGGTCGCGGCGTCAATCACCACGGCCTGAAGGTTACCTAGACGTGGGTCAAGGGCATCCGCAGCAACCGAGCATGCTCGAGCATCGGTTGGGGTTGCGCTCGGGGTAGCCGACGCAGACGCACTCTGCTCTGCCGAAGTTGATTCGGCAGGTGCAGCCGTGCCGATTCCGCCAACGCTGAATCCGCCGATGATCAAGGCCAGAACACCGAGGCCGATGCCAGTGCCCTTAGCTACATCCTTGAAATACGGAAAACCCTTTGTTGATTCAGACAATTACTCTCCCGGATACTTAACGCCAGTTTGCTTTCGAATTTCATCCATGGTTTCCATGATTGAAACGGTTTCATCGAGGCTCATGATTGGGCTCTCGGTCAAACCGGCATGGATGCAGCGCTCTACTTCTAGAGCTTGGTACTGCATTCCTCTACCCTCGATTTTAGCCTCGTAGCGGCCAACTTCCTTCTGCACACCAGACTCTCGCGAGAGGTCTGTTTCGAAGACCGTAAACGTGGTGTGCTCGTAGAAACTGGTGTGGATATCGATGCG
>JBDLUM010000090.1:0-38014 GCA_039805305.1 Actinomycetota bacterium | reverse complement strand
AGACAAGGTGACCGTTCGCGGTGTGCCGGTGCAGTTCGACACGACTCGCGTTTACCTTCTCTTGAACAAGCCAGCCGGAATCATTTCGACGATGGCCGATGAAGAAGGTCGCCCAGATCTGAGCTCGTTCGTCACCGACTACGACAGAGTGTTCAACATTGGTCGACTTGACGCCGAAACTACCGGTTTGCTGCTGTTGACCAACGATGGCGAACTTGCCAATCAACTTTCACACCCGTCGTTTGGAGTCGAGAAAACCTACATCGCTCGCGTGGTCGGCGAAGTGACGCCGATGACGATTCACAAGCTGATGAGCGGGTTTGAGCTCGAAGACGGTTTCATCAAGGCCGACCGAGCGCGCGTAATCGACATCTCAAAGGGGCACAGCCTGGTCGAAATCGTGCTGCACTCTGGGCGAAACCGAATCGTTCGACGCATGCTTGAGAACGTTAGCCACCCGGTAGTTGGTTTGGTACGAAAGCAGTTTGGTCCAATTCACTTGGGAACCCTAAAGCAGGGGCACATTCGCCAACTCAATAAAATGGAAATAGGTGCCTTGCTCAAAGCCGCGACAGGCAAGCCGAGCCGTCCACCACGGCCATCCAAGAAAAGAGCCTAACCTTGCCGATTCGAGCCATTCGAGGTGCCATTCAAATCGACACCGACGAACGCGAACACCTGTTGCGTTCGACCGCCGAGCTGATCTCAAAAACTTTGCACGCCAATGGCATCGATTCATCACAGCTGATTTCGATATTGTTCACGGCAACGCCAGACATTACTTCTGAGTTTCCTGCACTTGCTGCCAGAGAACTTGGCCTCGGGGATGTTCCGCTGATGTGCTTCGTAGAAATGGATGTTCAGCATGCCATGCCACGGGTCATTCGCCTCATGATTCACGCCGACATCAATAAAGCTCGCGGCGAGATTCAGCATGTTTATCTTCGTGGCGCGACAGCTCTTCGTTTGGATCTAGCGCAGTGAATCGCTTAGCCGGATCGGTTCGAATTGTCGGTGCCGGTCTGATTGGTACCAGTATCGGTCTAGCGTTGAAGAAAATCGGCGTGGATGTTTCGATCGACGACGTCTCACCTGCTAACCAACGACTTGCCATTGACTACGGTGCCGGGCGCAAACCTGCCTCGTCAGATGATCCCGCACTCATTGTTGTTTGTGTGCCACCAGACGTCACCGCTCGCACTGTTCTGGCAGAACTTCGCGCTTTCCCTAACGCTGTGGTCACCGACGTGGCCTCGGTGAAAAACAGCATTCTCGAAGAATTGGATGCAGCCGGTGCACCGTTGACTCGCTACGTAGGTTCGCACCCGATGGCTGGGCGCGAGCGCGGGGGAGCGCTGGCCGGTCGAGCCGATTTATTCTTTGGTCGACCTTGGGTAATCTGCGCGAACCCAGAGAGCACGGCGGATTCGACCTTGTTGGTCGAACAACTAGCACTAGATCTCGGCAGTGTTCCAGCGCAACTTTCGGCTGCCGATCACGATCGCGCCGTGGCCATGGTTTCACACCTACCTCAACTGGTCTCGTCTCTTCTGGCTGCCCAGCTAAATCGCGCTGAGCAAACCGAGTTAGCCCTTTCTGGTCAAGGCCTTCGCGACACCACCAGAATTGCGGCTAGTGATGCAAAGCTTTGGATGCAGATTCTGGCCGGTAACACGGCAGACGTGAAAGTCGCATTGCAAGGGTTTGCCGCTGATCTCGCCCGAGTAATCAAATCTTTTGACGACCTCGACGCACCGGGTGCGCTCAGCGAACTTGGCGAAGTTTTGTTGGCAGGCAACCGTGGTGTAGCGCTCATTCCAGGAAAGCACGGCAACGCCGCTACGAACTATGCCCAGGTTGTGGTCATGATCGACGACAAGCCGGGCCAAATGGCTAAGTTGCTAACCGAAATCGGTGAAATTGGCATCAACCTTGAAGACCTCAAACTAGAACACTCACCGGGTGCCCAAATCGGTCTTGTTGAACTATTCGTGCTACCCGAGGTTGAGGTTGCTTTGGTGACGGCCCTTACCGAGCGCGGCTGGAGGCTGGCCGGCTAATGACAGAGATCATTGCAATCGACGGGCCAGCTGGCTCTGGCAAATCGAGCGTCTCAAAGCAGGTGGCACGCGAACTCGGCTTTGGCTATTTAGACACCGGCGCCGCCTACCGAGCCCTAGCGCTTGCGGTGATGAACGCCTGGGTGCCTGCCGTGGTTGAGGGCGAGAGTGCTCAGGAGAGCATCCGTGCTTTCGATTATTCGATTTCGCTAAACCCAGACGATTACTGGGTCAAAGTTGGCGAGCTTGATGTAACCGATGCCATTCGCGAAAGTTCGGTGGCAGAAAACGTGAGCTCTGTAGCCAAGCATCCAGATGTTCGTGAATTCATGAAAACGCTGACCCGCGACCTTGTCGAAGCCTCGGGGATGCCCGGCGTGGTCGTCGAAGGGCGTGACATCACCACCGTGGTCGCTCCAGATGCCAAAAATCGCATACTGCTAACTGCCGCCGAAGAAGTTAGACTTATAAGACGTTCCGCAGAGCTCTCACCAGAGGCCGCTAAGAACGTCGAGCGTCAGGTTTCTAGGCGGGATGCGCAAGACGCCAAAGTAGTTGACTTTATGACACCCGCACCGGGTGTCGCCCTCGTGGACTCCACCGAACTGAACTTCGAGCAAACCGTTGCCGCCGTTCTTTCGGTTGTTCGCGACTAACTAGGAGTAAAAAGTGTCTGAAGAAGATTTCGTGGCCGATCCGGTTGATCCGGCGTTTCTTCAGCGTTTGAGTGAACTCAGCTCTGAAGAAGAACTTGCCCGCGAGCGTGCGCTTCGCGTTGGCCTCGATGAGTATGAGCTAGACGACGAAGACTTTGATGTCTTGGCCGCACTCGACGAAGCAACCGACGGCCCAATCTATTTGCCAGCTCTTCCGGTTTTGGCAATTGTCGGTAGACCAAACGTTGGTAAATCAGCTTTGGTGAACCGAATTCTCGGTCGCCGCGAGGCCGTGGTCGAAGACAAGCCGGGCGTTACGCGTGACCGCATTTCTTACAAGGCCGAGTGGAACGAACGCAAGTTCACCCTCGTCGACACCGGCGGTTGGGAGCCAGACGCCAAGGGAATCGACCTATCGGTAGCGGTTCAGGCTGAAATCGCCGTTGAGCTTGCAGACGCAGTGCTATTCGTGGTTGATGCAACTGTTGGAGCAACCTCGACCGACGAGCGCGTTGTAAAGATGCTTCGCGCAAGCAAAAAGCCTGTGATTTTGGTAGGCAACAAGATCGACGACTCACGTCAAGAGCCTGAGGCTGCCGGCCTTTGGTCGCTCGGTTTGGGCGAGCCATATCCGGTCTCGGCTCTGCACGGCCGCGGTGTAGCCGACATGCTTGATGCCGCCATGAAGGTGCTACCTAAGATCAGCAACGTTGCCAAGCAAGAAGTTGGCGGCCCACGCCGCGTTGCACTCATCGGTCGTCCAAACGTAGGTAAGTCTTCGCTGCTAAACAAAGCTGTCGGTAGCGAACGCGCAGTCGTGAATGAACTAGCCGGTACTACTCGCGACCCAATCGATGAGCAGGTAGAGATTGCCGGAAAAGTCTGGCGCTTCGTCGACACCGCTGGAATCAGACGCCGCAAGCACCTTGCCCAAGGTGCAGACTTCTATGCATCGCTAAGAACTGCAGCGGCCCTCGAGCGCGCCGAAGTTGCCACCGTGCTACTCGATGTCACGCAGCCAGTTTCTGAAGCCGACATTCGCATTATCGACATGGCTCTCGAGTCGGGTCGCGCTTTAGTTCTTGCCTTCAATAAGTGGGATCTTCTAGATGATGAGCGTCGTCGCTACCTAGAGCGTGAAATCGAGCAAGACCTGGCGCACGTTGACTGGGCTCCGAGAGTAAACATTTCGGCCAAGACAGGTCGCCACCTTGAGAAGCTTGTTCCGGCCCTCGAAGTTGCACTCGACTCATGGGATCAGCGCATTCCAACCGGCAAGCTAAACGCATTCATTTCAGAACTAGTTGCCGAGAACCCTCACCCGGTTCGCGGTGGCAAGCAGCCGCGCATCCTCTTTGCAACTCAGGCCAGCTCACGCCCGCCAAAGTTCGTGCTGTTCACCACCGGGTTCCTCGACCCTGGCTACCGCCGCTTTATTGCTCGACGACTTCGCGAAACCTACGGTTTTGAAGGCACGCCTATTGAGGTTTCGATGCGCGTTCGTGAAAAACGTAAGCGCACTTAGTAGCGTCTAAACTTTTTCTCGGTGGTCTAACACCAACGGGCTATAGCGCAGCTTGGTAGCGCACTTGTCTGGGGGACAAGGGGTCGCCGGTTCAAATCCGGCTAGCCCGACAATAGGCATAAACTTCTTTAATATGGTCGAACAAAAATCACTACTTCAAGAGCTGAAGACCATACCCAACATGCTCAGCCTTTTGAGGCTAGCGCTCGTGCCAGTATTTCTAATTCTGGTATTGAGCGAGCAAGAGGGGTTAGCTCTCATCACACTTATCGTGGCCTCTGCAACCGACTATCTTGACGGGTTCCTGGCGCGAAAACTGAACCAAACCACTCGACTCGGAGCCTTGTTAGACCCAGCCGCAGACCGCCTTTACATTCTTGCCACCCTGATCGGCTTGGCTGTGACCGGAAACATTCCGATTTGGTTGCCCTTCGTAATCATTGGCCGAGATGTTCTTCTCGCGCTCACCGTTCCTGTGCTTGCCAAATACGGCTATGGCCCACTACCCGTTCACTACCTAGGTAAGGCGGGCACCTTCGCTCTTCTTTATGCGTTCCCGCTTTTGCTTCTTGCCCAGGTGTGGCAAGACGCCCAGTTTGTGATTTTGCCCCTCTCTTGGGCCTTTGCAATCTGGGGGATCGGCCTCTACTGGTGGTCTGGTGTGCTCTATGTGAAGCAAGTTATTTCCGTGGTTTTCGAGGCAAGAAAAACCGATTAGGCTAAGCAAAAGAAGGAGGGCGATCTGGCCATGTCAAACCAAGATTTCGAAGAAAACGAAGTTCAATCAACACAGCGATTTGGCGGCGAACTCCTACCCGAAGATGAATCTGGGCTGAACTCAGAAGAGCACACGGCGATCAACGCTCTACCAGCCGGGCATGCGCTTTTGATTGTGAAACGTGGCTACGAAGAAGGTTCTCGCTTTCTTCTCGACTCAGACATCGCTACTGCTGGCCGCCACCCAAACGCAGACATTTTTCTTGACGACGTAACCGTCTCTCGCAAGCACGCAGAATTCGTGCGCAATGGTAAAACCTTCTCGGTCAAAGACCTAGCTTCGTTGAATGGCACGTACCACAACGGCAAGCGGGTCGATGAAATTGCGCTAACCGATGGCGACGAAGTGCAGGTTGGCAAGTTCAAGCTCACATTCTTCGCAGCTAAGGCAGACAAATAGGCCATGGCTCAAGTTGCTGCAGTTACTTCAATCACCGCGCGTTCGGCAAAGCTGCTGACCATCGGGCAAGTTCTCACGCTTCTGCAGCCAAACTTTCCAGACTTATCGCCATCGAAACTTCGCTTTCTTGAAGAGCAGAAACTGGTGTTCCCTCAGCGAACCGAATCTGGTTACCGCAAGTACACCGAACAAGATGTTGAGCGCGTAAAGATTGCACTTGAACTTCAGCGCGACAAGTACCTGCCACTGAAGGTCATTCGTCAGTATCTGTCTGACATCGACGAGGGTAAGACCCCAACGTTGCCAGGCACTAACGCAACTGTCACCGACCACCTTCGACAGGCTCCGACTCGTAAGTTCACCGAACTTGAGTTGATCGCTGAAACTGCTATCACCCCGGCTCTAATCGAGGATGCTCGCCAGGTTGGTCTTCTCTCAGAAGCCCCGTTCGCCGCATCCGATGTAGAAATCGCCAAGGCGATCGTGCATCTGCAGAGGTTCGGAATCGCCCCACGCCACCTTCGCGGAATCAAGGCCGCTGCCGACCGTGAAGTAGGCATTATTGAGGGTGTAGTTGCTCCGGTGTTGGCAAAACACGACACCGCCAGCCGATCGAGAGCAGCGCACTACGCGCTCGAGATTTCTAACCAATTTGCAGCAATCCACTCGGAACTAGTGCGCTCGGTCATCTCAAAGATGGACCAGTAGCAAACCGCGACACGCCGAACCTTGAAATTAACAGGCGTTTAGGCTTGCGTTAGCCAACAATTAAACCTGTACTTGAACCTGAAGGAGAGCGATGTCAGAAGACGTTACCCAACCTCAGGCCGACTACACCCAAGACATGTTGTTCACTGAGGGCTTGCCTGCCCTCGACCCAAAGCTTGGTTACCGAGGAATACCAGCTGCTTCGGCTGCTGGAATCTCGTACCGCCAGCTTGACTACTGGGACCGCACTGGGTTGGTGCAGCCAACCGTGCGTCACGCATCTGGCTCAGGATCACAGCGACTCTATGCATTCCGCGACATTCTGGTTTTGAAACTGGTCAAGCGTCTGCTCGACACCGGAGTATCACTGCAGCAGATTCGTCTTGCGGTAGACCAACTTCGCGCAGCTGGTTTCGGAGACTTGGCCAAGATCACACTGATGTCAGATGGCGCTCGAGTTTATTTGTGCACGACCCAAGATGAAGTTATCGACCTGGTTGGTCGTGGTCAGGGTGTGTTTGGAATCGCAGTCGGCCGCGTGCTTCGCGAGGTTGAGGCGACCTTGGTCAACATGACCCCATCTTCACTTGAAGACATTGATGAGCTTGCTGCTCGTCGAAGCGCAAAACGCGCTGTTTAGTCTGACGAGCTTGCGCCGTCTGAACCCGATTCGGCATCGCTAACTTCTGCCGCAACATCCGCGTCACTAACAATTTCTGACTGCTCGTCGCTCGCGCTCGAAATGAGTTCGGCCAGCGGGTCAACGTTCGGTTTATCTTCGCCGTCGTAGTCAGCGCCCATCAGCACTGCCAGCGGTGAGGCCTCGATGCCCTTGCCGCGTTTTAGTTTCATACGACGCTTCTCTTTACGGTTGCGACGCGACTTTTCGTTATCTTCGTCGTAGACCCGTTCGGTCAGATCTAGCATCAGGGCGTCAAGCACGTGGTCGAATGATGCCGCGATTGCTGCCGCAGTATCGCCAGGCCAGGAGTGAATTGGCATGGCAGCACCTTGTGCTTGCTGCATCGTCGACTTCTCTTCGAACAGCTGGGGGAGAAGCTTGCCGGGATACTTTTCGTTCAACTCAGCGACGCGAAATTGGTGTTCTTTGCTGAGCGGCTTGTAACGGTTGACCACCACGCCGAAAATCTTGAGGCGTCGGGTAATCGCCTTGCGAAGTTCGTTAATGGCACGGATGCTGCGCTCGGCAGCCACCACCGAGAACAAGCTCGGCTCAGTGACGATCAGAATGCGATCTGACGTGACCCAAGCGGTTTTGGTAAGCCCGTTGATTGATGGAGGCGTGTCGATAATTACGAGGTCGTAGTCGGTCTCAATGCGAGCAAGTGCTTCTTCAAGTTTCCAGAGGTCACGAACCGAGGGGCTCGGTGCGTCGGCCTGCTGCACCTTAGGGCTGCCGACCATGACATCGATTTTCGTGGAGTGAATTTTCGCCCAAGTACTAGATACGATTGCTTTATGCACAACGTTGTGTTTGGGCGATTTCAAAACGTCGGCACAAGTCTCGTTGAACTCCCCAATGGCACCTAAACCGGTGGTTGCATCGCACTGAGGGTCGAGGTCGATCACGAGAGTGCGCAGACCGCGAGCCGAAGACGCAGATGCCATACCTAAGGCAACTGTGGTCTTTCCGACTCCTCCCTTGAGGGAGCTGACGCTGAGAACATACACGTCTATAGGCTACCTTTTTATAAACGCCATAACACCCAAGACCCTTAGCAAAACTAGGACTCGATGTTCAAGAAAATCCTTGTCGCCAACCGTGGTGAGATTGCTATCCGCGCGTTCCGCGCCGCTTATGAGCTGGGCGCTGCAACTGTGGCAGTTTTTCCGTATGAAGATCGAAATTCAAGCCACCGACTAAAGGCTGACGAGGCGTACCAAATCGGAACAGAAGGCCACCCTGTTCGCGCGTATCTTGATGTGTCTGAAATCATTCGCGTTGCCAAGGAATCTGGTGCAGACGCAATCTACCCCGGCTACGGCTTTCTTTCAGAGAACCCAGACCTTGCCGAAGCCGCTGCAGCTAACGGCATCACGTTTATTGGCCCTAAGGCAGACGTTCTAGAGCTGGCCGGTAACAAGGTGAATGCCAAAGAGGCAGCTATCGCAGCCGGTGTACCTGTTCTGGCTTCATCACCATCATCTTCTGACGTCACCGAATTGCTCGCTCAAGGTGACGCAATCGGATTTCCTCTGTTTGTAAAGGCGGTGGCCGGTGGTGGCGGTCGCGGAATGCGCCGCGTAAACGAGGCCTCTGGTTTAGCTGCAGCACTCGCCGAAGCAATGCGTGAGGCCGATGCCGCTTTCGGCGACCCAAGAGTGTTTCTTGAGCAGGCCGTTTTGCGTCCACGTCACATCGAGGTTCAGATTCTTGCCGATGGTTCTGGCAACGTTGTTCACTTGTTCGAGCGCGACTGCTCTGTTCAACGTCGCAACCAGAAGGTAGTTGAGATTGCGCCTGCTCCGCTGATCGATGAAGACCTGCGCCAGGCTCTCTATCGCGACGCCGTTGCATTTGCTAAGCAGATTGGCTACTCAAACGCCGGAACCGTTGAATTCTTGATCGACACCGTGGGGCCAAATGCCGGCAAGCATGTGTTTATCGAGATGAACCCTCGCATTCAGGTTGAGCACACCGTTTCGGAAGAAATCACCGACATCGACTTGGTGCAAAGTCAGATGCGCATTGCTTCGGGTGAGACCCTGTCAGAACTGGGGTTGACCCAAGACACCATCAAGATGCACGGCTTTGCTCTGCAATGCCGCATCACCACCGAAGACCCGGCAGCCGGCTTTAGACCAGACACCGGCAAAATCACTACCTACCGTTCACCGGGTGGTGCCGGTATTCGCCTAGATGGCGGAACCATTGCCGCGGGTAGTGAGGTAAGCCCGCACTTTGACTCTCTCCTAGTGAAACTAATTGCCAAAGGCAAAGACTTTCCTACAGCCGTGATTCGTGCCAGGCGCGCGCTCGCCGAGTTCCGCATCCGTGGTGTGTCTACCAACATTTCGTTCTTGCAAGCAGTCATGAACGACGAAACCTTTGCCAGCGGCGACCTGAGCACCTCGTTTATCGATGAGCGCCCTCAGCTATTCACCGCAGCCCCTTCACTAGACCGTGGCACCAAGATCCTTACCTGGCTTGCCGATGTCACGGTAAATCAGCCGTACGGGCCGCGTAATGGCCGAATTTCCCCTGCTCTAAAGCTGCCCGAGGTTGACCTCACGGGCGCTGCGCCGGCCGGATCAAGGCAAGCGCTACTAGAGCTTGGCCCAAAGAAGTTCGCCGAGCAGTTGCGCCAGGCCCAAGCCGTTGCCATTACCGATACCACCTTCAGGGATGCGCACCAGTCGTTGCTCGCAACGCGCGTGCGCGGGCGTGACCTCGTTCAGGTCGCACCGTACGTTGCTCGCCTGACTCCCCAGCTGCTCTCGGTAGAGGCCTGGGGTGGAGCAACCTATGACGTAGCTCTGCGCTTCTTGGGCGAAGACCCGTGGGAGCGGCTAGCAGCGCTGCGAACAGCCCTTCCAAACTTATGTATTCAGATGTTGCTTCGAGGTCGAAACACCGTTGGCTACACTCCATACCCGACAGAGGTCACCGAGGCTTTCGTAAAAGAGGCTGCGGCTACTGGCGTAGACATTTTCAGAATCTTTGACGCGCTCAACGATGTCAGTCAAATGAAGCCGGCCATCGATGCAGTTCTGAGAACCGAAACAGCGCTCGCCGAAGTTGGGCTGTGCTACACCGGTGATCTACTAGACCCGGCCGAGACGCTCTACACGCTCGATTACTACCTCGAGCTAGCACAACAGATAGTCGACGCTGGTGCGCACATCCTTGCGATCAAAGACATGGCTGGCCTTTTGCGTCCGGCTGCGGCTGCCAAGCTCGTCAAGGCGCTACGAGAACGTTTTGACCTTCCGGTTCATCTGCACACCCACGACACCGCTGGCGGCCAACTAGCGACGCTCATGGCTGCAATCGACGCGGGTGTAGACGCGGTTGATGTTGCGTCGGCACCAATGGCTGGAACCACCAGTCAGCCGTCAGCCTCAGCGCTCGTTGCGGCCCTTGCGCACACAGATCGCGACAGTGGCATTCCACTCGACTCGGTAACGGCACTCGAGCCTTACTGGGAGGCCGTACGCCAGGTTTACGCACCATTCGAGTCCGGCTTGCCGGGTCCGACAGGTCGCGTCTACAAGCACGAAATACCCGGTGGTCAACTTTCGAACCTTCGTCAGCAGGCAATCGCGCTGGGTCTTGGTCACCAGTTCGAAAAAGTCGAAGATATGTACGCGGCTGCTAACCGCATTCTCGGCCGCCCAACCAAGGTGACACCATCATCGAAGGTGGTTGGTGACCTAGCCCTTCACCTTGTTGCCGTTGGCGCAGACCCCGACGACTTTGCCGAGAACCCGCAAAACTATGACGTTCCTGATTCTGTGATCGGATTCATGGCTGGCGAATTGGGCGATCTACCTGGTGGCTGGCCAGAGCCGTTCAGAACCAAAGTTCTTCAAGGCAAGAACCCAAAGTTCGGAACTACCGCCGTAAGCGATGCAGATCTTTCTGCTTTGACCTCGGATGACGCAAAATTGCGCCGCTCGACACTAAACCGTTTACTTTTCGCAGGCCCGACCGCAGATTTCGAGGCGACTCGCGAAAAGTACGGCAGACTCGACGAGGTCGACACGGTCGATTACCTATACGGCCTCGAACAGGGTCGCGAACACGTTGTTCAAATCACCAAGGGAATCAGGCTCTACGTTGGCCTCGAGGCCATCGGAACTCCAGACGCCAAAGGTTTCAGAACCGTTATGGCCACTCTCAACGGGCAGCTGCGGCCAATCAACATCCGTGACAAGAAGATTGTCTCGAATGCTCCGCAGGCCGAAAAGGCCGACCTAAAGAACCTGGGGCACGTTTCGGCTCCATTCCAAGGGGTCGTGACAATCGCGACTGTCGAGGGTGCAAGGGTCGAAGTTGGTCAGGCGGTCGCCACAATCGAGGCCATGAAGATGGAAGCAACCATCACTGCAAGCGTGTCTGGTTTCGTTCGTAGAATCGCGATTGCAAAAACCCAGAACGTGGATGCAGGCGACCTGCTTTTGGTTATCGAAGCAGAGTAAAGCAGCCCAAAGAACATGTGTGCTTTTGGGAACCTCGGTTAGACTTGCCTAAGTAGCTCTGGGGGAGAGCGCGCTAACAATTCAGGAGCAACGTGGGTTTCAACGACAAGTTTGACGATCAAGTGAATCAGCCTTCGGGTGAGACCCAAGGGTCTGAACAGGAGCTAGTGCGTTCACACTCTCTGGGTGATGCCGGCATCGACGCCGGTACTGTCGACGTAACCCCAGCAACCGCCAGCGTTGAAATCATTCGCGAAGAACCGCGCGTGGTTGTCGAAGCACCTCTAGAACAGTCGCTGACTAGACGCACCAACTACTCTCGTCGTGACAGTCTGCGCGGTGAATCTTTCGACCAGCCTGAGCCGGCTGCGATGCTCACTGCAGATCGCTTGATTGACACCACCTCAAAAAACCGCATTGCTCCAACCTCTGGTTTTAGAAGATTCCTCTACTTTCTTTCGCTCAAAACCATCAACCTCGGTGATTCACGCAAGGTTCGCGAACGCAAAGCAATTGATGCTCGCATCGGTATGGCGCTAGAGGGCGGTGCAAAGTTTGTTCCAGTGCTAACCCGCAAGGGTGGCGTGGGAAAGACCACCGTAACCACATTGCTTGGTATGGCACTTTCGATGGCTCGCGAAGACCGAGTAATCGCTATTGATGCCAACCCAGACCGTGGCACCCTTGCCGAACGTGTCAGCAAGTCGACCCGTTTCACGGTTCGCGATGTGGTCAACCGTGCCTCGGCCGTAGACGGCTTCACCGATTTCTCAACCATGGTTTCGCGCGATGTAACGCGCCTTGACGTTCTAGCCTCAGACTCAGACCCGATGCTCTCGGAAGCATTCGATGAAGGTGACTACAACGTGGTTGCCGACATGGCGGCTCGTTACTACTCAATCGTTTTGACAGACTGCGGTACCGGCATCGTGCACTCTGTAATGCGACCTACACTTCAGCGCGCCAGCGGCCTCGTTATTGTGTCGGGAGGATCGGTTGATGAAGCACGTCTCGCATCTGAAACTCTTACCTGGCTCGAAGCCAACGGTTATGGCAACCTCGTCAGAAACTCGATCGTGGCTCTGAACACAGCAACTCAGGCGACTCAACTCGTAAAACTAGACGAAATTGAACAACACTTCAGAACTCGTGTTCGTGAAGTGGTTCGCATTCCTTACGACCCGTCGCTTGCTGCCGGTTCAGTTATCAAATTCAGCGAGCTACAAAAAGGCACTCAAGAAGCCGCTCGCGAGCTTGCAGCGCTTGTGGTTGACGCTCTGAGAGACAACGCCTAGTCCTTTGGCAGTTCGAGAAATCCGCCTTTTTGGCGACCCTGTCTTGAAGACAGTTTGCGATTCGATAACCGACTTTGCCGCTGCATCCACGTTGATTGAAGACTTGCTCGAAACAACCCAGTTACCCGGACGAGCCGGAGTCGCTGCACCACAAATCGGAGTCTCACTTCGAGCTTTCAGCTACAACGTTCACGGAAACCTGGGGTACTTGATTAACCCTGAGATAGTTGAAACCTTCGGAGAGTTGACGCCGACCGATGAGGGCTGTTTATCTGTACCCGGCCTTTGGCACCCAACACCTCGCTATGAAAAAGTCGTGGTTAGGGGCCAATTGCTCGATGGGTCAACCATTACCGTTACGGCCGAAGGTTTGCTTGCACAAGCCATGCAGCACGAATGCGACCATCTAGACGGGTTCGTCTACCTAGACCGTTTAGAGATCGACGAACGTCGAACTGCAATGAAGAAACTTCGCGAAACCGATTGGTTCTTGAAGAGTTAGTTGCTTTGCGCGAACGTTCTACTAGCCGTTGACCGCAGCTTCAACCGTTGACGGGCCAGATCCGTATATCTCGTCGACTACCGGAGAGAAGTCGCTCATAACCTGGTTGCGCTTAATCTTCAGCGAAGGGGTTAGGTGACCCGACTCTTCGGTTAGCTCAGATTCAATGATTACGAACTTGCGAATCGACTCGGCTTTAGAAACCGAACGGTTAACTTCGTCGACTGCACGCTGAATCTCGTTGCGAACGAGGTCGGTCTTAGCGGCTTCTGCAACCGACATCGACTTGTCTCCGCCGTTGTTAGCCAACCAGATTGGCAGCATCTCGGAATCAAGCGAAATCAACGCCGCGATGAAAGGCTTCTGGTCACCAATGACCACTGCTTGACCGATGAGCGGGTTCGCGCGTAGAGGATCTTCAAGTGGAGCGGGGGCAACGTTCTTGCCACCTGCAGTGACCAAGAGTTCTTTCTTACGACCGGTGATGCTCAAGAAGCCGTCGCTGTCTAGCTCGCCGATGTCTCCGGAGTGGAACCAGCCACCACGAATCGCATCTGCGGTTGCTTCAGGGTTTCTCCAGTAGCCACGCATGATGTTGTAGCCACCGAGAAGAATCTCTCCGTCTTCGGCGATGGCGACCTTTGTGCCAGGTAGCGCATAGCCAACCTTGCCGATTTTTACATTGGATGGGCGACCGATGGTTGCCGGAGCGGTGGTCTCAGTGAGACCGTAGCCTTCGAGCACAGTCAGGCCGATTGCGCGGTAGAAGTGGCCGAGGCGGTTACCCAGTGGAGCGCCACCAGAAACTGCGTACTTCACTTCTCCACCCATGGCGGCGCGTAGCTTCTTGTAAACCAACGCATCGAAAAGCTTGTGCTTGAGGGCCAGGCCTAGAGGAACCTTGCCAGCCTCGTCAGCAATCGACCAAGCAACAGCGGTTTCTGCGGCAGCGCGGAAAATCTTGCCCTTGCCGCCGGCCTCTGCTTTTTGCTCTGCGCTGTTGTAAACCTTTTCGAAAACGCGTGGAACCGCAAGCAAGAAGTTCGGGTGAAAGCTCGCCATAGCTGGCGCGACGTTCTTTGCGTCTGGTTGGTGGCCAACCTTTACGCCAGAGTGAATCGCGATCACAGCGATGAAGCGGGCGAATACGTGTGCCATTGGCAGGAACAGCAGCGTTGAGGTGCCTTCCCAAAGAACTTCTGGCAGTTCTACCTGGGCATTGCGTGATAGCTCAACGAAACCTTCGTGGGTAAGCTCGCAGCCCTTTGGCTTTCCGGTGGTTCCAGATGTGTAGATCAAGGTGGCAAGGTCGGCGAGCTTTGCCGAGCGTCGTCGCGCTTCGAGCTGTTCGTCTGAAACATCCTTGCCTTGTGCGCTTAGATTTTCGATGTCTTTCTGATCGAAACGCCATACGGTGCGAACTAGGGGAGTGTTGTTCTTGATCTCCTCGTAGCGCTTCAGGTGCTCAGCATTCTCAATGAAGAGTGCTACAGAATCTGAGTTCGAGAGAATCCATTCCATCTGCGCAGGAGCAGAGGTTTCGTAAATTGGAACCGAAACAGCGCCGGCGTACCAAAGCGCGAAGTCGACGAGACTCCACTCGTAGCGAGTTCTAGACATGATTGCAACCGCTTGCCCAGGTTGAATTCCTGCAGACATAAGTCCCTTTGCAAGGGCCTTTACCTGTGTCTCAAATTCGATGGCCGTGATTGGTAGCCATTCGCCAGCATCGTTTTGCACAGCATAGAGAGGAAGGTTAGGAGTCTTCTTGACACGCTCGACTAAAAGGTCGGTGATGTTGTCTGATGCGTCTGAAGTAATGTGACGTGGAATCTCGTACTGTTGCATGCCGCTCCTTTTAGGTTTAGAAAAATCCTAAGCGTGAAATCGCGAATAGTCACTATGCACAAGGCCGAATGTTTCTCGTACCTTTCCGACACTTGGCTAAACTTGCACAAAGCTTTAATTCCGCATCTGGCAAAAGGACTTCATGTACGCGATTGGCATTGACATCGGCGGAACCAAAATTGCCGGTGCGCTTGTTTCTGCCGATGGCTCAATCATTCGCGATTCTCGCGTTCCGACTCCTGCAGACGACGCGAATGCGATTGCCGAGGCAGTGGTTGGTTTGGTAAATGAGTTGGCTGAAGGCGTTCAGATTGAAGGCGTGGGCGTGGCCGCCGCCGGGTTTGTCGATGCTGACCGTTCAAACATTGTCTACGCCCCGAACCTGTCTTGGCGTAACGAGCCTTTCAAAGAGAAACTTCAAGCCAAGATTTCAGCGCCTGTATTCATCGACAACGATGCGAACGCAGCCGGATGGGCCGAGTTTCGGTTTGGTGCCGGACGCGGGCACAAACACATGGTCATGCTGACCATCGGCACGGGAGTCGGCGGCGCAATCGTAGTTAACAGCCAGTTGCTTCGCGGCGGTTTTGGCCTTGCAGCCGAACTGGGCCACATGTCGCTCATCCCCGGCGGAAGACTTTGCGGTTGTGGTCAACAGGGATGCATCGAGGCATACGGATCTGGAACGGCCTTGCTTCGAGCTGCCAAAGAGTTAGTCGCAAGCGCAGACCCAAAGGCGTCTCGGCTCGCTCAGCTGCAAGATGAAAACGGCGAACTAACTGGCGTGCAGGTATATCAAGCCTTAGTAGAACGTGACCCCGGCGCTGTCGAACTGCTAACAGAACTTGGCGACTCGATAGGTCAAACAATCGCCACAATCTGTTCGGTTTTAGATCCCGAGATCGTGGTAATCGGCGGAGGGGTCAGCGCTGCCGGCGATTTACTGCTTGCCCCGATTCGAGAGTCTTACCTAAAACATTTGCCAGCAGCCAACTTCAGGCCACATCTCAAAATCGTCACCGCTGAATTCGTCAACGATGCCGGCGTCGTTGGTGCCGCTGACCTAGCCAGACTCGAGTTGGCTAAGCAGTAAACTTGAACTTCAGCCAACCGGGTTGGCTCGAAGACAAAAGCGGGAGAGCAAGTGGCGTACTTCATTTTGAAGAGTCTCATTCTTGGCCCGCTGCTGCGCCTGATCTTTAGACCCTGGGTTCGCGGCATGCAGAACATTCCGGCATCTGGGCCGGTCATCCTAGCCAGCAACCACCTTTCATTCAGCGACTCCATCTTTCTTCCGTTGCAGTCACGCCGCCCAGTGGTCTTCTTGGCAAAGTCTGAGTACTTCACAGGTAAGGGCGTCAAAGGTGCCCTTACTCGATGGTTCTTCAAGGCAACCGGGCAGCTTCCGATTGACCGCAGCGGTGGCAAAGCATCCGAGGCATCACTAAACACCGGGCTCAAAGTATTGGCCCAAGGTCAAGTTCTTGGCATTTACCCAGAAGGCACCCGAAGCCCAGACGGTCGCCTTTACCGTGGCCGCACGGGTATTGCACGAATGGTTCTAGAAGCCAAGGTGCCAATCTTGCCGGTTGCCATGATTGACACCGAAAAGGTTCAGCCAATTGGAAAGCGCCTGCCGCGAGTTCGACGAATCGGAATCATTGTGGGTGAACCTCTAGATTTTTCGAGGTTTGACGGCATGGAGGGCGACAGAATCGTTCTTCGAGCAATCACCGATGAGATTATGTACGAGCTCATGAAACTTAGCGGCCAAGAATACGTCGATGTCTATGCAACCTCGATGAAAAAGCCAAAGCCATCAACGTCAAGGACAGCAGAATGAATGAACCAGTAGTTGCAGCAGACCCAGCGGTGATCGCGGGTCTAGACAACTATGTCAACCTGCCTGCTGCCCAACAGCCAACCTGGCCCGACCAGGCTGATTTGGCGCGGGTTCGTTCTGAGTTAGCCAAGCTTCCACCTCTGGTATTCGCTGGTGAGGTTGACATTCTTCGCGATCGATTAGCCTCGGCAGCCCAGGGTGAGGCATTTTTGCTGCAAGGCGGTGACTGTGCCGAGACCTTCTCTGATGCCACAGCCGATCGCATCAGAAACCGAGTCAAGACCCTACTTCAGATGGCCGTGGTGCTTACTTACGGAGCATCCTTGCCGGTAATCAAGATGGGTCGCATGGCTGGCCAGTTTGCCAAGCCACGTTCTTCTAACGATGAAACCCGCGGGGATGTCACGCTGCCGGCTTACCGTGGCGACGCCGTAAACGGCTATGACTTCACCCTCGAGTCGAGAACCGCTAACCCGGAGCGCTTGCTGAAGGCCTACAACACCTCTGCTTCAACCTTGAACTTGATTCGCGCATTCACCCAAGGTGGCTTTGCCGACCTTCGCTCGGTTCACGAGTGGAACCGCGGCTTCACAGACAACCCTGCCAACGCTCGTTACGAGTCACTGGCGAAAGAAATCGATCGCGCTATCAAGTTCATGGCGGCCTGCGGGGCAGACTTTGACGCACTGCGCACTACAGAGTTCTACGTAAGTCACGAAGCTCTATTGTTCGACTACGAACGCCCGATGACGAGAATCGATTCACGCACCGGAACCCCTTACGACACATCCGGTCACTTTATTTGGATCGGGGAGCGAACCCGCCAGCTAGATGGAGCACACGTAGATTTCATGTCGCGTGTTCGCAACCCAATTGGTGTCAAGCTCGGCCCAAGCACTTCGACCTCAGACGTTCTCGATCTGATTGACAAGCTCGACCCGAACCGAGAGCCAGGTCGATTGACTTTTATTAGCCGCATGGGAGCGACAAAAATTCGCGAGGAGCTGCCAAAGCTTGTCGAGGCGGTTCGCGACTCAGGAGCAACACCGCTTTGGATCACCGACCCAATGCACGGCAACGGCATCACAACCAAAAACGGTTACAAATCACGTCGCTTCGATGATGTGATGGACGAAGTTCGAGGATTTTTTGAGGTACATCGTGCGCTAGGCACCGTGCCTGGTGGACTTCACGTTGAACTTACCGGCGATGACGTGGCCGAGTGCTTGGGTGGCTCTGAGCACATCGATGAGGCAACTCTTGAAGAGCGCTACGAGTCGCTTTGTGACCCGAGACTGAACCACTCGCAATCGCTCGAGTTGTCGTTCTTGGTGGCTGAAGCTTTGGGTAAGCGCTAACAACCTAGCGAGATATAATCGTTACAGCGTCGCCTCGACGAAGTGTGGTTCCAGCCTTAACCGTCGAGCCCTTGACCTTGGCGATACCCCAGCGTGAGCTCAGCTGATTGGTGTCAACCGTCACCCGCAACCCTATCGCCTCCAGAGCAGATTTTGCAGCGGCAATGGTTTCGCCGACAACCTTCGGCATCACGACCTTGTCGCTTCCCTTCGAAACCGTGAGTGATACCGAACCTGACTCGCCTAGCGGTTCGGTTTGAGGGGTCATCGAAATTACGTTGCCGGCCCGCACGCTGTCGGAATACTCAGTTTTCACCTCTGACACCGTCAGACCTGCGGTGGTTAGTAGCGTGACCGCTACATCTTGAGACAGATTTTCAACCAGAGGAATCGGGCCGAGCGAAACATTTATGGTGATCTCACTGCCGAGTGGTAGTTTCTGTTTGTCGCTACCTAGGTAGTCAAAAACTTGCCCGGCGGGGGCGTTGTTGAACCAGGCATCCGCGCCTCCAAACCTAAAACCAGCCTTGGTTATCTCAATGGTTGCTTCGGCGACATTTAGCCCGGTGAGTTGGGGGACAGCCTTGAGCTCTGGGCCCAACGACACATAAATCTTCAGGCCGGTTCCGGCCGCTACCAGAGAGCCACTGCTCGGTTCTGTTCTAGTTACCAAACCTTGGGCGACATCTGCCGAGTACTCGTTCGCGACAATCACATTTAGCCCTAGGTTGCTTAGCGTTCCCTGCGCTGCAGCGACTGTACGCCCCTTTAGCTCAGGCAGTGACCGAAGAGCACCCGGGCCTGCGCCGAACCACCAACCCAGGCCGGCAGCCAAAGCGAAAACGACGATGGTAGAAACAACCCAACGCCAAAACTTTCCGCCGTTGAAGCTGCTGAAGGCTAGTTCTTGCTCTTCATGCTCTGCCTGGGCATTCGAATTGATCACTTGCGTCAACTGCTCTGCACCAGAAGCGTTCAGAAGCTGCGTAGCGTTTGAATCTAGAACCAACGTCTGACTCTGATCTTCAACCGCTGGCTCTCTGGTTTCTGCTCGGTTCGCAGGCTTCGATTTCGGCGCGGATGCTTCGCCGCGAAGTTCTGCTGCAACCTGGCGAACGAACTCAAGTAGTTCACCGGCATTGGCCGGTCGCAGTTCTGCGTCTCGTTCTGTTGCCCAGAGCACTAGTTCATCAACCGATGCTGGCAACCCCGCTACGAGCGTGCTAGGCGCAGGAACACTAGAGGTTAGGTGCTGAGCTGCAACCGCCGCCGCGACGTCACCAGTAAACGGTTGCTTGCCGGTGAGCAGCTCAAACCCGAGGATTCCCACGGCATAAACATCTGATCGTGCATCCGCCAAACCTCGAGCGGCAAGTTCGGGAGAAAGATAAGCCGCCGTACCAATCACCGAATCGGTTTCGGTGTGGGCAGAGATTGGGCGCGCTAGGCCAAAGTCGCTTAGCTTGATTCGCCCATCATCAGCGAGAAGAACGTTTTCGGGCTTGATGTCTCGGTGCAAGATTCCGCCACTGTGTGCTGCTGATAAACCTGCGAGCACCGACTCGAGCACGCCAAGTGCGCGCTTTGGAGATAGTGCACCAAAATCACGAATGACCTCACGAAGGGTTTGCCCGGCAACGTACTCCATGACCAGGTAGGCGCTTCCAGAGTCGGTGCCTTGGTCAAAAACATTCACGAGGTTCGGGTGGCTGAGGTTGGCTGCCAAGATCGCCTCTTGACGAAACTTGGCGATGAAACCCTCGTCGTCGGCAAGGTGAGGGTGAATAACCTTCACCGCAACCTGCCGTTTTAGTCGCAAGTCTTCAGCAAGAAACACGCGAGCCATGCCGCCGGCGGCTAACGAGCGGATGATTCGGTAACGCCCGTCAATCACGCGATCTTGGTTTTGGCTAGTGTTCATCTTCTTCTCGGCTAGACCAATATCGTGCCACGCATGGCTAACTATTCCTAACAGGCTGCTGGGTGTGGCAATGTTGAGGTGTGAATGATGTCTTTTCGAACCTAGAAGTTCTTACCTTTGAAGAAGCTGCCGACGCCTTGGGTGTATCGGTTGGAAAAATCCGCAGGTATGTCGAAGACCACAGCCTCATCGAGGTGAAGATCGACGGCAAGAAACTTATCCCACGTGAGACCATCGTCGATGGCGAACCGTTGCACAGTTTGCGCGGAACGGTGATGATGTTGATTGACTGCGGGCTGAACATCCAAGATGCAGTCGAGTGGATCTACACCGAGAACGAAGACCTTGAACAGCACGGTGGCACGCCAATGAAGGCTCTTCTGGCTGGGCACAAATCGCCAGTCAGACGCGCTGCTCAGTTTCTAGCGCAATAGCCTAGCTCTGGCGGTTGATGACCCGAACGGCTAGCTCGCGAAGCTGCATCATGGCGGTTGGGTCGAGTTGCAACTGATCAAGAGCGAGCAGCGACTCGTTGGCCAACTCTTCAATCATCGCTTCGGTTTTTGTTAGAGCACCGGAACCCTTGATTGTTTGCTGCAAGAAGGCAATCTGCTCGGCATCTAGTTCTCGGTGGGTGAGCAGTTCGTCAAAAATCTTGCCTACGGTCGGGGTGAGAGATTCTCGAGTGAGGCCAACCAAGACCGTTCTTTTACCCTCTCGAAGATCATCACCGGCTGGCTTACCGGTTACTGCTGGGTCACCAAAAACACCGAGTATGTCGTCGCGCAGCTGGAACGCCATACCGAGCGGAATTCCAAACGCTGACAAACCGCGAAGCACGGCTGGGTCAGCACCCGCGAATGCTGCGCCGATTAAGAGTGGCGCTTCAATGCTGTACTTGGCGGTCTTGTAGAGAATCACTCGGTTTGCGCGACCAACGGCTTCTTCAACTGCGCGAGTAGGGGCGGCGTTCTCTTCTAGAACATCTAGGTACTGCCCGGCCATAACTTCAATGCGCATTTTTGAAAACTCGTCACGGCAAGCCGATTCGATTTGTGAATTTGGAGATTTCAGCAACGCGTTGCCGAAGATTTCGCTGCTCCAGGCGAGCATTAGGTCGCCCACGAGAACCGAGCCAGCTTGGCCAAAACGTTCGGGGCTTCCCGCCCATCCGTGCTGGGTGTGCATTGATTCGAATCGCTTGTGAACAGCGGGAACTCCACGACGAGTGTCAGACTGGTCGAGCAGATCATCGTGAACAAGTGCAGCGCCATGGAACATTTCGAGGGCCGAACAGATACCAACCATCGCTTCGGTTGAGCGTGCACGAGTTGCCGAATCTTGTTGGGTGTTTGATACATCAAGTGCGGCTACCCAAGCCCAGTAGCAGAAAAGTGCCCTGAAGCGTTTGCCTCCGGCTAACAACTCTTTGGTGTAGTCGAGAAGTACGCTGAGGTCTTCGGAGATTCCGGTGAATTCCGTTTTTCTGGTAGCGCAAAAGCCGTCCAGCTCGCGTTGGACTAGATCTAAAAGCACCTTGGTTTCACTCACGGGAATAGCCTAACTTGCTCGCTGGTCATAGACTTTGAACAGTTACCGATTACCAACGGAGGCACCCATGGGTTTGTCAGAGCGCGAGCAGAAGGTTCTTGAAGAACTTGAGCGCGGCCTCTACGCCGAGGATGCCAAATTTGCCACCAAGGTTAGCGCTGGGCCAAACAATTCTGCTGCTCGAATCGTAGCGGGAGCGCTTCTAACGGTCGTCGGTCTATCTATCCTCGTTTTTGCAGTAGTAAGCCAGCTAACAGTTTTTGGTGTTGTGGGTTTCGCTCTCATGTTGGCCGGAGTCCTGGTCGCCACCAGTTCAAGCGGCGGTAAAGCCAAAGGTGACGCGAAGCCTGCCGCAAAGCCAAGGGTCAGCCCTACTGGCACGGCGAACCAGCGAGACCAGACCAAGGGGAGTTTCTTCGAAGAGCGCTGGAACAAGCGCATGGATCAGTAACCGCTAACTAAGCGTCGCAACAACCTAAGGAGCCTTCGGGCTCCTTTTTCTTTGCCCTTGACCCGCTCCTGAATGACGCGTAATCTAAAAAACCCTCCACTTTGCACCACCTGCCTAAATAGCAGTAAATACATCATTGTTACCTAATCGATATCGAAAGATATCTGCGTATTTCGGTCAGTTTTGGGGAATAGTGGAGTAAAGTGGATGAAAATGCACCAAAAGGGAACAGAAAGGAGGTCAGCATGTTTTCAGGAACTTTCGAGCCAAAGCTCGATGAGAAGGGCCGCATGATTCTGCCGGCCAAACTTCGTGAACTCTTTCAGGGCGGCCTTTTCATTACCAAAGGTCAAGAGGGTTGCCTCTACGTCTACACATCGGGTTACTTCAACGAGCTGGTTGAAAACATTGATGCCGCATCACTAACCAACGCCGCTCAGCGCTCTTACCTTCGTCTGTTCTTGGCTGGTGCCTCAAATGAACTTCCCGACCGTCAAGGTCGAATCAACATCAATCCAGCTCTTCGCAAATACGCCGGGCTCGGCCGCGACCTAACTCTGATCGGAGTGCGAAGCCACCTAGAAATCTGGGACACCGAGGCGTGGAACAAGTACCAAGAGGCCGAAGAGGACGCCTTCTCAAGCCGTGATGGGGAGGTGATTCCAGGAATCTTCTAGCCCATCAGCTAGATCTTCAACCGTCATCGCCGACCTACTTCCCTAAGGTCGGACCACGGTTGGGGTTCTAGAAGATGGGCCGGGGGAGTCGGAAGCATTATGCAAATCTCAGACCTCCACGAACCAGTCATGCTAGAACGCTGCATTGAGTTGCTTGCCCCAGCGCTTGAAGACCGTGAAGCAGTAATGATCGACTGCACGCTCGGGCTCGGTGGGCACACCGAAAGTTTCTTGAATCGTTTTCCAAACCTTCGAGTCATTGGCCTAGACCGCGACCCAAACGCTCTAGAACTCGCTAAGCAACGGCTTGCCGCATTTGGTGACCGAGTCACCTTCTGTCACGTGGTTTACGACCAGATCGAACAAACCTTGAGCGAGCTAGGCATCGAATCAGTAGACGCAGTTCTGATGGACCTCGGGGTCTCATCGATGCAACTCGATGAGAAAGAGCGCGGTTTCGCATACTCTTACCCGGCTCCACTAGACATGCGCATGGACAACAGCCAAGGAATGACTGCTGCTGATGTAGTCAACACTTACGACGAGCTTGAACTGGTAAAAATCTTCAAAGAGTTCGGCGAGGAGCGCTTCGCTCGCCAAATTGCCCGTGCCATAGTCTCTGAACGCAAGAGCGAAGCCTTTGCCACCAGCACCCAACTCGCTGGTCTCATCGTGAAGGTAGTGCCGTTCATCCCTGGTAAAAGCAGCGGTCACCCTGCCAAGCGAGTTTTTCAGGCCCTCCGCATCGAAGTGAATGGCGAACTCGACGCACTAACCTCAGCGGTTCCCCAGGCTTTAGACGCTCTTCGCGTGGGCGGTCGCATTCTCGTGCTTTCTTATCAGTCTCTAGAAGACCGAATCGTGAAGCGCGCGATTGGTGCGGCAGCGGTTTCTTCAGCGCCACTTGACATGCCAATCGAACTTCCAGAGCACGCACCAACACTTCGCTTGGTTGTGCGTGGCGCAGAGCAGGCAAGCGAGCAAGAAATTTCAGCAAATCCAAGATCAGCATCGGTTCGCCTTCGCGCAGCCGAAAAAATAAGGCAGGCAGCATGAGCACCCTCGGCGTAGTGGGCGTTAGAACATCGTCAAGAGCATCCAGGCCAGTTTCGGTACCGAACCTAAAAAGCACCAAGGTGGCCGTGCCGCTGATCGTTGTTCTGGGCCTTGTAGGAATTCAACTCGTACAGCTTCTAATCGGTGTGTTCATTAGCCAAGGCGCATATGAGTTGGCCCAGCTCAAGGCTTATAAGCACGAACTAGGCACCACCAGTGAGATTTTGAAGGCTGAGGTTGACTCTTTGTCTTCACAGCAGAATCTAGCCAACGCAGCTCAGGGCCTTGGCATGGTCGCGAACTCAAACCCGGTTTTTCTGAACGTCGGTGACCAGCAGATTATTGGTAAGCCAACTGCGGCTCGCGCTAACGATTCTGCGAAAGTCGCTCGAAACCTAGTTCCGAACAGCGCACTCGTGAGCACCACCGACCTTGGCGCTATCAAGGCTGCTCAAGCCGCTGCCAAGGCTGCAGCTAAAGCCGCTGCCGCAACCAAAGTTGAGTCGGTCAAAACCGTGACCGTCAAGGATGTCGCTAACTCGCAAACCACGGCTACTCAAGTAGCGTTTTCAGGTGAGGGATTACTCGCCTCACCAACCAACTAATCTCCGAGAAGAGGGCTAAATGAGCTACATGCAGCCCGGCAACCCAGCCAAGCGTCTTCGCCTGTTTATGGCCGTGGTCATGGTTGTCGTTCTCGCTTTCACCTGGAAGCTCGTCGAGTTTCAGGTAGTTCGAGCCGCCGAAATCAACAAGATTTCGAAAGAAAAGCGTTCTGTCACCCGCACTTTGCCGGCACTTCGCGGTTCTATTGAAGATTCTGATGGCAACGTATTGGCGCGAAGTGTCTACAGATACGACATCAACGCAGCCCCGATCAACGTAAAACCCATCATGCGTTCGGTCTCGGGTGCATCGGTAGAGATTTCGGTAGATCAGCAAGCCACTGAGCTAGCCGCCATTCTAGACATGACCAAAGAAGAGGTCATGACGAAGATTGCCGGCACTTCGAACTACGCCAACCTAGCCAAAAATGTTGATTCCTCTGTTTACAGCAAATTGAAAGATCTTGGAATTCCTTGGATCTACTTTGACCAAAAGCTTGCACGCGTTTACCCAAGTGGTGCCGTGGCAGGTAACCTTCTCGGCTTTGTCGGTGTTGATGGAGAGCCACTAGCCGGCATTGAGCGCCAGTACAACTCATGCCTCGCAGGTGTCGATGGCCAAGAAACCTTTGAGCGTGGCGCAACCGACGGCATTCGCATTCCAAATAGCGCGGTTATCGCTCAGAAAGCGCGTAACGGCTCGGATGTTGTGCTCACGATTGACTCTGACCTGCAGTACTACGCCCAGCAGGTGTTAACCAATACGGTTAGCAAGCTGCGCGCAGACTGGGCCAGCGCGGTGGTGGTTGAAGTTAAGACCGGAAACATTCTCGCTGCCGCCGAAGCGCCAAGTGTTGACCCGAATGCCACTGGAAAGTCGAACGCAGCAGACCGTGGGTCGCGAATTTTTCAAGCCAGCATTGAGCCGGGCTCGACTATGAAGACCGTTACCGCTGCCACCGTAATCGACCAAGGCGAGGCAACTCCCGAGTCAAAGATCAAAGCACCATATCGCTTTCATCTGCCGTGGGGTCAAGACATCACCGACAGCCACTTTCACGAAACACAGAAGCTAACCCTTACGGGCGTTCTACGTGACTCTTCGAACACCGGCATCATTCAGTTTGGTGCTCGAGTCGATACCAAGACTCGCTTCGACTATT
This sequence comes from Actinomycetota bacterium, assembly GCA_039805305.1. Lineage (GTDB taxonomy): Bacteria > Actinomycetota > Actinomycetes > Actinomycetales > Microbacteriaceae > Rhodoluna. Next base: position 12,455 of record JBDLUM010000090.1, on the reverse strand, counting down.
TGAAGAAGTTTGGCGTTGGTGAAAAGACCGACGTTCGTTTTGAAGGAGAGACTGCAGGTCTGCTGTCAAACTGGAAAGACTGGGACAAGATGACCGATAAGACCTCGATGTTCGGTCAGGGTATTGCCGTCACGCCCATTCAGGCAGCATTCTTCTATCAGGCGATTGCCAACGGCGGTGTGCGGTTGCAGCCGCGCCTCATTGAGGGTTGTCGCGATGCAAACGGCAACGTTGTGGCCACGCCCGTCAAGCCTGGTGTTCAAACGGTAAGCGCTGCAAGCGCTCGCTCGACTATCGACATGCTTGAAAAAGTGGTCGAAGAAGGTGGCATCGGTCGCACGGCTGATGTACCCGGCTACCGCGTGGCCGGCAAGTCGGGAACGGCACAGATCAAAGATGGTGCCGGTTACGGAACTCGCTACGCCATTTCGTTCATCGGCATGGCTCCAGCTGAAGACCCACAATATGTCGTCGCTGTCACTGTGTACAAGCCACGCACCGTGAGTAACTCGATTGGCGCAACACCACCTTTCAGAAGCATCATGGAGCAGGTGCTGCTCAACTACCGTGTGCCACCGGCAACCACAAAGTCAAAGAAGATCGATACCGAGTGGTAGACCAAAAGGAATCAATTCCTCCGATACTGAGGCCAGACAACGTTGTCGCTGTACCTCTGCAAAACATTGCCGCACAGTTCGAGCTCGAGTGGATTTCTGAAGTTTCGCAACTGGCTGTAACCGGCATCTCGATGAATACTTCTGACCTTCGCGAGGGTGATTTGTTTATTGCAATGCCCGGCTTAAAGACCCATGGTGCAAACTTTGCTCAGAAGGCAAAAGATGCCGGCGCTGTCGCAATCATCACAGACACCGAAGGTTCGCAACTTCTGGGAGACCTTGGTTTGCCGGTGCTTCTGCTCGAGCATCCGCGTCGATCACTCGGTGCACTAGCCGCCTTCGTTTATGGCAATCTGCCAGGCACGATGCCGAAGCTCTTCGCTACCACCGGCACCAACGGAAAAACCTCAACGAGCTATTTACTTGAAGCGATGTTGCGCCAATTAGGTGAAGTAACCGGACTCACTTCAACCGCTGAGCGCCACATTGCCGGCGAAGTCATCGTCAGTCGACTCACTACGCCTGAAAGCACCGAGATGAATGCCCTTCTGGCGCGCATGAAAGAAAAGGGTGTCACTTCGGCAGTTCTCGAAGTTTCGGCGCAGGCGCTCACCCAACTTCGAGTAGACGGTATTCACTTTGATGTAGCAGCGTTCACAAATCTGAGCCACGACCACCTTGACGACTACGGCGACATGGAAACTTATTTCAAGGCGAAACTCGGGCTATTCACCGATGGCCGTGCTGAACGCGCCGTGGTGAGCCTCGACTCACCTTACGGTGCCCGTGTTGTCGAGCTGGCGAACATCCCAGTTGTGACAATCAGTTCTCACTTGGGCGTGGCAGCCGACTACCGGGTCGAGGTTCTCGACGAGCAGCCAAGTCACACAGAGTTCAAGCTGGTTGGTCCGCAGGGCGAACTAATGAGCAGAGTTCCCATCATCGGGGCTCACATGGCAGCCAATGCAGGCCTTGCCATTGTGATGCTGCTGCAGGCTGGCTTTGAGTGGAAACGCCTGGTTGAAGTTCTCAGCGTCGGTGTAGACGCCTACCTACCTGGTCGTACCGAGCGTGTGACCAAAGATTCAGGGCCAGATGTTTATGTAGATTTTGGCCACAGCCCAGATGCTTTTCTGAACACCCTTGCTGCAGTGCGCAAGGTAACTAAGGGTCGAGTGTTCATGGTTTTTGGTGCCGATGGTGATCGTGATGCGAGCAAACGTCCGGCCATGGCGCAGGTGGCTGCTGAGGGTTGCGATGTGTTGGTGGTTACCGACCATCACCCGAGATTTGAAGACCCTGCGTCGATCAGACAGACACTCGTGGATGCTGCACGCGAAGCCCGACCAGAACTCGAGATTTTCGAAGTGAGCCCGCCAGAAGCAGCCATTCGCAAGGCCGTTGCCTTAGCCAAGCCGGGTGATGCCATCTTGTGGGCAGGCCCGGGTCACCAGGATTATCGCGACATTAGGGGAGTTCGCACCGTTTACTCTGCCCGCAAGGAAGCAAGAGACGCGCTAGCTGAAAATGGTTGGAAATGATTCGCCTCACCGTCAGCGAAATTGCCCATGCCGTGCGCGGCAGAGTGGTCGGCGATGCAAACTTGGCCGTTGAATCTGGCGTAGAAATTGACTCGCGGCTCATCAAGCCTGGGTATCTATTTGTTGCGAAGCCTGGTGAAGAGACCGATGGCCACAATTTTGCCGATGCCGCGATCGAGGCGGGGGCTTGCGCGCTGTTAGTTGAGCGCGAATTGAATGTGACTGTTCCTCAAGTAGTGGTTGCCGACGTTGTCGCAGCCCTAGGTCTACTGGCAACCGAGGTGTTGCGCAGACTTCGCGAATCATCGAAACTGACGGTCATCGGAATCACGGGCTCTAACGGAAAAACATCTACCAAAAACATGTTGCGAGCGGCGCTCAGCCAATTCGGCGAGACCATTGCTCCTCGCGAATCGTTCAATAACCATGTGGGCGCACCCCTTTCTATGCTGTTGGCCAGCGAAGATACCCGCTACCTTGTGGTCGAACTCGGGGCCGATGGCCTAGGCAGCATCGACTACCTCGCCAACATGTGCAAACCAGACGTAGCGGTTGAACTAAAAGTTGGGCTTGCGCACGTGGGTGAGTTCGGCGGCATCGAAGTTACAGCCAAGATCAAGGCCGAGCTGATCAAGCACATCAGGCCCGGCGGCGTGTTGGTTTTCAACTCGGATGACGCGTACTGCAGCTCCATGGCAGAGGGGTTTGCCGGCCGCAAGCTTTCATTCGGCACCGGCCACGCAAACTACCAGGCTTCGGGTCACCGACTGAGCCTCGATGGCACAACGGCCGAAATCACCTACCCAGATGGCCAGAGCGCAGAACTTCAACTGCAGATTCTCGGCGAGCACCAAATTATGAATGCGTTGGCCACGATTGCCGTTTGCGACAGTCTCGGTTTAGACCGCGCTTTGGTGATATCTGAGCTAGCCGCCCTGCCGCTTGCCGAGCGCTGGCGCATGCAGCTTGCCGTTGTCAATGGTGTCGCAGTAATCAATGACGCTTACAACGCCAGCCCTGACTCGATGAAGGCAGCGCTGCAAACCCTTGCCATTCTTGGTCGTGAGACCGGCCGCAGAACCATTGCCGTGCTAGGTGAAATGGCAGAACTGGGAAGTTTTTCGGCAGAGGAGCATGACTCCATCGGCCGCTTCGTGGTTCGTCTCAACATCGACCAATTGTTTGTGGTGGGCGAGAAGGCAAAGCTCATTCACATGGGAGCGTCTCAAGAGGGCTCGTGGGATGGAGAATCAAAATTCTTCGACTCGATTGACACGGCTTTAGAAGCCGTTCGTGAAATGCTAGTTTCTGGCGACATAGTTCTGGTCAAGTCTTCTAAGTCTGCCAACCTAAGACACCTCGGTGATGCCTTGATGGGAGCGAACTAATGAGAGCAATTCTCGTCGCTGGCGGATTGGGCATGTTCTTCACGCTCTTTGCAACTCCTGCCTTTATCTGGCTTTTCAAGAAACTGCAGTGGGGGCAGTTCATTCGAGATGATGGCCCCCAAACGCACCACACCAAACGCGGAACCCCAACCATGGGCGGAATCGTGTTCATTACAGGTTCTTTGCTTGGATACTTTGTTGCCAAGGCTGTGAATTTTGAAGTGCCTAGCATCTCTGCATTGCTGGCACTGTTCATGATGGTCGGTTTGGGTTTGGTCGGATTCCTCGACGACTACATCAAAACTCACAAACAACGAAGCCTTGGCCTCACCGGCTGGGCCAAGATGGCCGGCATGCTGGTGGTTTCGCTTATCTTTACCTACTTTGCGCTTCGCCGCCCCGATGACGATCTCATTCTTCCGGCATCGCACAACATCTCAATCTTTAGAGACACTGACTTTTCGTTTCTTGAAGTCTTTGGCGGCGTCGTCGGAAGCATTTTGCTCGCGATTTGGATCTACCTTCTGGTTGCCAGTACCTCTAACGGCGTGAACATTGCCGATGGGCTCGATGGTCTAGCAACCGGAGCAAGCATCATGGCCATCGGGTCTTATGTTTTGGTTGGCTTTTGGCAGTTCAATCAGAGCTGTAGCGCCGTTGTAGACAACTTGTCTAACTGCTACACGGTTCGCGACCCTCTAGACCTTGCCGTTGTTGCCTCGGCGGTGGTTGGTTCACTCATCGGATTCCTATGGTGGAACACATCGCCAGCACAGATATTTATGGGTGATACCGGCTCTTTGAGCCTTGGAGGAGTGTTGGCTGCGCTGGCAATCTTGACCAGAACCGAACTGCTGCTTCTCTTGGTCGGTGGACTTTTCGTAATCGTCACCGGCTCGGTGATTATTCAACGAGTATTTTTCAAGCTCACAAAATGGACGACTGGCACTGGCAGGCGTGTTTTCTTGATGAGCCCACTGCATCATCACTTTGAACTCAAGGGATGGGCTCAAATCACCATCGTGATTCGATTCTGGATCATCAGTGGGCTTTGCGTTTTGCTGGGTATCGGACTGTTCTACATCGAGTGGACCTACGGATAAACCCATGGCCAGCCTCGATAGTTTGACTAGCTGGCATTCAGATTGGAAGCAGCTTAAGGTAGCGGTTATTGGTTTGGGTGTCACCGGATTTTCGGTAGCCGATACCTTGGCCGAACTCGGGTGTGAAGTCTTGGTGGTTGCTGAAAAGGCAGAGCCGGAATATCTAGACATTCTTGATGTCCTGGGCGTTCGATACATCAGCGGAGAATCTGCCTCTGGCATTCCAGAAGAGTTGGTTGGTTTCGAGCCAGATCTCGTGGTGACTTCACCGGGGGTCAAACCTGAAGCGGCGATTATTCGATGGGCTGCCGAAAACAACATTCGAGTTTGGGTCGACATCGATTTGGCTTGGCGTCTGCGCGATAAGACCAACAAGGTAGCCAAATGGGTGACCATCACGGGCACCAACGGCAAGACCACCACGACCCAACTCACAGCGGCCATGCTCGAGGCAGGCGGCAATCGAGTTGCAGCCTGCGGCAACATCGGGGTTCCGATTCTCGATTGCGTTCGAGACCCAGAAGGTTTTGATTTTCTGGTCGTCGAGCTCTCGAGTTTTCAACTTCATTACGTCGACGAGATCTCACCCGAGGCATCAGCGCTTTTGAACCTTGATCTTGACCACATCGATTGGCACGGGAGCTTTGACGCCTACGCCGCGACCAAGGGCAAGGTTTTTCAGAACACGGTCACGGCAGCCATTTATAACCGCAGGGATGCTCGCACCCAAGAATTGCTCGAAAACGCCGATGTAGTTGAAGGCTGTCGTGCCATCGGCTTTAGCGCGGGAGTGCCTGGCCCGAGCGACATTGGCTTTAGCGAGGACATTCTTTGTGATCGGGCCTTTCTAGAAAATAGATTTCACGAAGCGCTTGAAGTAGCGACCTTCGAAGACATCGCCGAGATTGGCGTATTAACTCCGCACCTGCTCGCGAACGTCGCTGCTGCAACGGCTCTTGCGCGGGCCTGTGGTGCAACACCGGCAGACATCCGCTCGGCCATCCGTGCATTCAGGCTAGATAAACACCGAATCGAACTCGTGGCTCTGCACAACGGAATCAGCTGGATTGACGATTCGAAGGCGACCAACCCACACGCCACGAATGCGTCGCTCGAATCTTTTGAGCACGTGGTTTGGATTGTCGGCGGACTGCTCAAGGGCGTGGACATAGCACCTCTGGTCGAGACGCACGCCTCACGCCTTAGAGGTGCGGTGGTCATCGGCGCGGAACGCCAGCCCGTGCTAGATGCCTTGGCGGCCTTTGCGATAGATGTACCCGTGATCGAAATCTCGGCCGATGACAACACTCAAGTCATGACTCAAGCAGTGCTTGCAGCGTCGAATCTTGCGTCTGAGGGTGACACGGTCTTGCTTGCACCTTCTTCGGCATCGATGGACCAATTCAAAGATTACGCAGATCGCGGCAATCAATTCGCGGCAGCTGTGCACGCACTAATCGGGGAGAACTAATGGCAACCAAGACTGCACCAAAAAAGAGCGCTGCAACTAAAGCTAAGGCAGCTGGCCCATCACTCGGCCAACTTAGCGTGGCAACCCAAGATTGGTTCGGTCGGGTATTCAAGGCGCAGTCGAAAGAGTTCTACCAACTGCTTTCGCTGATCATTTTTCTTACCGGATTCGGCCTCGTCATGGTGCTCTCGGCTTCGTTTGTCGATGCTCTCAAAGACGGCGAAAATGGCTTCTCAATCTTCATTAAGCAGGCGCTTTCAGCGATCATCGGGTTGTTTGGTCTAGCTGTCATCAGCACGCTGCGCGTGACCACTATTAGAAACCTCATCGGCCCGATTTTGGCGGTTGGCGCAATCGCCCAGCTGCTCGTCTTGTTCACCGGATTCGGTGCTTCGGGTAACGGAAACCGTAACTGGCTCAACTTGGGTGGATTCACCGTTCAGCCTTCGGAGTTTCTCAAAATTGCCATGATCTTGTTCACTGCCCAGCTGCTGTTCAAGCGCGAGGACGAATTCGATGACCCGAAGCGTGTTTGGTGGCGCGCGATCATCAACGGCGGGTTCGTGATGTTCTTGGTTGTTCTCGGTAGCGACGTTGGAACCGTAATCGTTATGGCGGCCATTCTGATTGGAATGCTGGTCATGGCAGGCATGCCGAGACGCTTGATCACAGTTATCGCCGGCGCTGCCATAGTTTTCGTTCCCATCATCATGATGAGCAGTGCATCGAGACGAGGCCGCATCTTGGCTTGGCTTGACCCTAGTGCGCCAGACCCAAACGGTTACACTTGGCAATCAACGCACGGCATCTGGGCTTTCGCCTCTGGCGGTGTCACCGGCGTTGGCCTAGGCCAATCCAAACTCAAATGGTCATGGATTCCAGAGGCTGAAAACGACTTCATCTTTGCCATCGTGGGCGAAGAAATGGGCCTAATCGGCGCTTTGGTCGTAATCGTGCTATTCGTCGCAACGGCCATGGTGATGATTCGAATCGCGGCTAAGTGCACAAACCTTTATTCACGGATGGTCGTTATCGGCGTCATGCTCTGGATCACCTTGCAGGCACTCATCAACATCTCGGTTGTTCTTACGCTTTTGCCTGTGCTCGGTGTTCCGCTGCCGCTGATTTCGCAAGGTGGATCGTCGATCATCGCGATCTTGGCTGGTTTGGGGATTGTTCTCGGCATCGAGCGCGAGAACCACCTCAACCCTGGAAGAGCCACAAGGACTCGTCGATGACCAACTATTTACTTGCCGGTGGCGGCACCGCGGGTCACGTCAATCCGCTGCTGGCTTTGGCTGACTACATCCGCGCAGTAGAACCGGATGCCGGTATCTATGCCTTGGGAACAGCCGAGGGGCTCGAGGCCAGGCTCGTTCCAGAACGTGGCTACGAACTCGAAATCATTGAACGCCTGCCGTTTCCTAGACGACCGAACCTATACGCCCTCAAGTTTCCGCTGCGATTTTTGAAGGCCGTGTCTCAAGTCGAGCAAATAATCAAGCGTCGCAACATCGACGTGGTTGTCGGCTTCGGGGGTTACGCCAGCGCGCCGGCTTACGAAGCTGCTCGCAAGGCCGGAGTCGCACTCGTGATTCATGAGGCTAATGCTTTGCCGGGCATGGCTAACCGACGTGCTGCAAAATATGCGAATGCCGTTGGTGTTTCATTCGAAACGGCGTTGAGCCTACCCAACTCGCAGTTCACGGGTATGCCGCTCAGACCAGAGATTGAGAGCATCATTCGCAAGCCGGCGAAGCAAGTAGCGCGCATCAGCTTTGGGCTGGATGCGAATACGCCAACTCTTTTAGTCACCGGCGGCTCACTTGGCGCTAAGCGCATCAACGACGCGGTTGTGGCATCAAAAACGGCACTCATCGCCGCGGGCATCCAGGTGCTCCATGTGGCCGGGCCGCGAAGCGATCTCGAACCAGAAGTCGACAGCATCTACCACCGCATCGGCTACTGCGATCAAATGCAGCTGGCAATTGCGGCCGCCGATTTCGCGATTTCGAGAGCTGGAGCATCCACGGTTTCTGAATTTGCAGCGGTCGGCCTACCTGCCGTGTACGTGCCTTACGCAGTTGGTAACGGAGAGCAAGAGCTAAACGCTCGTGGGCTCGTTGCCGCAGGCGGGGGAGTCTTGGTGAAAGATTCCGAGTTCGATGCCGAGTGGATTCGCCGTGAGTTGATTCCAATGGTTTCGAACGCCAAAAACTTGCTCAAAATGGCAACCGCGGCAAAGTCGGTTGGGGTGGCCGATGGAACCAAGCGGTTGTTTGAGTTGGTTCAAGGCGTGTTGCCCGCTGCCAAAGCGTAACCCTGCCCTAATCTTCAAGAGATAACCATGATCAAACCAGACTTCACACAGCCAGTACCAGCCGACCTAGGCGTGGTGCACTTCATTGGCATCGGCGGGTCTGGCATGAGCGGCATTGCCCGAATTCTTATCGGCATGGGTCACAAGGTGACCGGCAGCGACCTACGCGACACCTCGAATGTTGCAGCCCTTCGTGAGCTCGGCGCCGAGATTCACATCGGTCACGATGCAAGCCACCTGGGCGAACCAGACACGGTTGTGGTCACCTCGGCACTTTGGCCGACGAACCCCGAGTATGTGCTGGCTAAAGAGCGCGGCATCCCTGTTATTCACCGTTCTCAGGCGCTGGCGTACCTGACCACAAAGAAGCGGCTTGTGGCCGTAGCTGGTGCGCACGGCAAGACCACCAGCACGGGCATGATCATCACTGCACTGCTCGAACTCGGCGTAGACCCATCTTTCGTCAATGGAGGCGTAATCGCTGCCCTTGGTGCCTCTTCTGGCGCTGGTAAAGACAACCTTTTCGTCATCGAGGCCGATGAGTCTGACGGATCGTTCTTGCACTACGACACCGCTATCGCATTGATCACGAATGTCGACCCTGACCACCTCGACCACTACGGAAGCCTCGACGCGTTCGAGCAAGAGTTCGCGAAGTTCGCGCGCGGTGCTGGCGAGTTTGTCGCGATCAGCTCAGATGACCCAGGTGCCGTGCGCGTCGGGGCAATGCTTGCTGAAAAGAAACTGATTACTTTTGGCCAGGCCGAAAACGCGGATGTTCGCCTTACGGCGGTCGATGCCTCGGGTGCTCAAGTATCGTTCACGGTCAGTGCTAACGGGCAGAGCCTGGATGGTCGATTGAGAGTTCCTGGTTTGCACAACGCAATCAACGCGGCCGGCGCTCTGGCGGTTCTGGTTGGCCTTGGTTTTGAGCCTGAGCCAGCACTTCGCGCCATTGAAACCTTCGGTGGCACCGAGCGCCGCTTCGAACTTCACGGCGAGCGTCGCGGGGTAAAGGTTTATGACGACTTCGCCCACCACCCAACCGAGGTGGCGGCAGCTCTGGCAGCTGCACGCGCTGTAGTTGGCGATGGCAAACTGATCACGGTTTTTCAACCCCACCTCTATTCGCGAACTCGACTCATGCACCAAGAATTCGCGCAGGCGCTTAGCGTTAGCGACCAGGTGGTCGTTCTCGACATCTATGCAGCACGCGAAGATCCTGAGCCTGGCGTCACTGGCGCAATGGTCAGCGACTCTTTCGAAAACCAAGCTCAGGTTCACTACGTTCCGCTATGGGATGACGTGCCCGCGGTGGCAGCATCTCTAGCCGGTGAAGGCGACTTCATCATCACCATGGGCTGTGGTGACGTGTACCGCATGGTTCCGGCGTTGCTATCCGCACTGGAGAGTTAGTTTGAAACGCCCGCCTTCGAGAGCCTCAAGGCCAGGGCGAGTGCCGGCCGGTACTTCGCCTCAGAAGCCGGCTGCTAAACCTGTTGCAAAAAAGAGCGCGGATGCACGCAAGCTGCTTCGCGCCGAGGGTTCGCGCACCGCATCCGTAGCCAAACAGGCAAAGCGGGCCCGAAGACTGTCGAAGCTTGGCGAGGGTAACGTTTCGCTGGTCAAACGAGTTTGGGGTTGGGCAGCGTTTTCTTCGTTCGTCTTGCTCGTCGCCCTAATTTTCGCGGCCGTGTATTCGCCATTGCTAGCGATCGAACGGCTATCAGTGCGAGGCGAGAAGTTAGTTTCTGAGAAAGAGATCAAGGCCGCGCTCAAAGGGCAGATTGGCAAGCCCCTTCCGCAGGTAAACGATGAAGAGATTGCCAAGGCGCTAAAACGCTTTCCGCTGATTGAGTCCTTTTCTGTGATTAGCGCTCCGCCGAAAACCCTCATTATCAAAGTGACCGAACGCACTCCGATTGCTGTGGTGTGGGTAGATGGCTATGGCTACGCCTTCTTTGACCCTGCTGGTGTGCGAGTTGGCAGGGCCGAGAACCGCTCAAAGTTGCCGACCCTAGAAATCACTGGAACACCGGGCAAGAGCCCAAGCTTTAAGGCCGCGATCGAGGTTTTGCTGGCGCTACCCGCTGAGTTACTGCCGAGAATCTCGACGGTCACCGCCAAGAGTAAAGACGATGTCAGCTTTAGCTTGCGTGGATACGCGGGCCAGAAGGTTATTTGGGGTGACCCAACGCAAGCCGTTTTGAAGTCGAAAGTGCTTGCGGCGCTGCTAGAGAATCAGTCGAAGAACGACCGGGTTACCTACGATGTTTCATCGCCACAGACCCCAGTAGTCAGATACTAGGCAAACACACACGCAACACGCCCGACCGCCTACCCACGTTTGGGTCTTTCTTCATCTACTTTTTTGGCGCGGACTACAAAAACGGGAAGTAGTTAAGCCTCAGCAAGAGGTTTAGGGTTTCCCAGCCGCACGAATTTTCATAAGGAGCATCATGGCAAGCCTGAGCAACAACTACCTCGCAGTCATCAAAGTCGTCGGCGTCGGAGGCGGTGGCGTCAACGCCATCAACCGCATGGTCGAGGCTGGTCTACGCGGAGTCGAGTTTATTGCCATCAACACCGACTCGCAGGCCCTGCTGCTAAGCCCAGCAGACGTGAAGATCGACATCGGTCGTGAGCTCACTCGCGGCCTGGGTGCTGGCGCTGACCCAGAAATTGGTCGTCGGGCCGCTGAAGACCACGCGGATGAAATTGAAGCGGTATTGCGCGGGGCCGACATGGTCTTCGTTACCGCTGGTGAAGGCGGTGGCACCGGAACCGGAGCCGCCCCAGTCGTTGCCCGTATTGCAAAGCAGACTGGCGCTCTAACCGTTGGTGTCGTCACCCGTCCGTTCTCATTCGAAGGTGCGCGTCGCGCAGACCAGGCCAACGCCGGCATCGAAGTACTTCGCTCTGAGGTAGACACCCTGATCGTGGTTCCAAACCAGAGGCTTCTCGAAATTGAAAACCGCTCGGTTTCGTTCGTCGACGCGTTCATGATTGCCGACGACGTTCTTCGTTCTGGTGTTCAGGGCATCACCGACCTGATTGCAGTACCTGGACTAATCAACGTCGACTTTGCCGACGTGCGTTCGGTAATGCAGGGCGCCGGTAGCGCACTCATGGGTATTGGTAGCGCTAAGGGTGAAGACCGCGCTGTGAGAGCAGCTGAGGCTGCTATTTCGAGCCCAATGCTTGAAACCAGCATTGACGGCGCTCACGGAGTATTGCTTTCATTCCAAGGCGCTTCGAACATCGGCCTTCACGAGATCGACGAAGCAGCTCGCCTCGTTCAAGAAGCGGTCAACCCACAGGCAAACGTAATCTTCGGTTGCACCATCGACGACAGCCTAGGCGACGAGATTCGCATCACTGTGATTGCGGCAGGCTTCGAAGGTGTGAACCAGGTTAAGCGACCAGCTCGCCCAATCTACGCGCCGGCAAGCGCGGCCGCTCCGGTCGCTGCCGCTGCGGCTCCCGCTGCAGTTGCAGTAGCAGCCACCACCGGATCGATTCCAGTGGTAGAGGAACCAGCTGCAGAACCGACCAGATCTTGGTTTGACGATGCCGATGCCGCAGCTCCAGCATCAAGCTCAAAGTCATACCTCGATGACTTGGTTGACGAATCAGCGCCTACCACCCGTGCCATCACCACCGTTGATGAGACTCCACAGTCTGAAGACGGCACCTTTGGCGACGACCTCGACATTCCAGACTTTCTTCGCTAAACGATGACTCTCGAGCAACGGTTAGACGCCGTTGAAGGCCGCATTAGCAGAACTCTGCAGGCCTTGGGTAGAGCACGCGACGAGGTGACCCTCGTTGTTGTCACCAAAAATCACCCAGTTGACTTAGCAGTTGAACTTTATGGTCTGGGGGTTCGAAACTTTGGTGAGAATCGCGATCAAGAAGCACAGCCGAAAGCGGCAGCCCTTGCCGAGCTGATGCCCGATTCAGCCCCAATCTGGCACTTTGTCGGCCAGTTGCAGAGTAACAAGGCCAAAAGCGT
>JBDLUM010000089.1:0-3142 GCA_039805305.1 Actinomycetota bacterium | reverse complement strand
ATGTTGTAGCTAAACGCTCGCAGACCAACACCGATTTGCGGTGCAGCAACCCCGGCTCTTCCCGGAATCTTCGTGGTATCAACCAAGTCTTCAATCAAGGCCCGAACCTTGGCATCGATTTCACGGATGGGATCGCAAACCGTGCGCAAAACTGGGTCGCCGTAAAGGCGGATTTCGCGAACAGTCATGGATTTATAGCGGGCTGTTTAGACCGTCGACTACTAGGGCAGCCAATTCGCGAGCGGCATCGCGGGTTCCCTTGCGAAGATCCTTGAACTTGATCACAGAACCAGCAGCAAGTGCTGGGTCGTAAGGGATTCGAACGACGTGACGAACGCGAGTCTTGAAGTGCTGCTCAATCTCATCTAGTTTCACCAACTGGGTCGCTTGAGTTGCAGTGTTTAGAGCCACAATCGAGTTGCGAACCAAGTCGCCATAACCATTGGCTTCGAGCCAGGTTAGAGTCTCCGAAGCCAAGCGGGCTTCATCAACGGAACCACCAGAAACGATTACGAGGCCGTTTGCGCGCTGCAGAGTAGGGCGCATGACCGAGTGGACGATACCGGTTCCACAGTCGGTTAGGACGATTGAGTAGTAACGGGCGGCCATGTCAGCGACCACGTTGTAGTCGCCCTCATCGAATGCTTCAGAAAGCATTGGGTCGCTGTCAGATGCCAGCACGTCGAGACGGGTAACATCGCGCGAAACCATGGTCGAAAAGTCGGTGAAACCATCGATGGCTGCAGCGCGGTTCACAACGTCACGAACCGTGAAACGGGTTGACTTGCTGACGCGCTCAGCTAGGGTTCCGCGGTCAGGGTTGGCGTCAATTGCGATGATTCGGTCTTCGCGAGAAAGCGATAGGGCCATACCCAAAAGGGTGCTCACGGTGGTCTTGCCAACGCCTCCCTTGCGGGTAAGCACAGGAAGGAACTTAGCGCCACCATCCAAAGGGGCGCCGATGCGAGCGTCAATTGCCTTCTGCTCACGAACCTTCAGCGAGTCACCGAGGTTGATGGTCTTAAGCGATAGGAAGTATAGGAAGCGACGGAAGCCAGACTCTGGGGCTGGGCGGTTGCGAGCGGATACGTCGATTAGTCGATCAGCGGTGAGCATCGCGGCTGGCTCTGGCTGGTCGAAGTTTTCACCGCGAAGGCTGTCGCGTCGCGAATAGTTGCTGCGACGAACCGGCTCCAGAGAAGTTTCCTGCTGAGGCTGGAAACGAGGCTCTTCAGAGATGATTTCAATTGAAGAAGTGCTTGGTGTCACGTCAACTGCACCAGCATCCACAGCGATTTCCGCTAGTGAGTGGCTCTTCTCGACAGTGATGTCGGTAGCCGGGCGTGGTGCGAGAAAGTCTGACGACTCATCCTCTGATTTCTTACCCCAAATAGCCAAACCGATCTCCTTTGTCTCGTTGCTTTGCTTACGTTAGTGAATGTTCGCAGAAACGTTTACATGCCGGACAAGTCTATCTGACCGGCATGTAAACGACTCAGCTCTTACTCTGGGACGACAACCACAATCAGGTCGCCGGCCTCCACAGCCTGGGTCTTGGTTACGGCTAGACGGCGGACAACACCAGCGATGTTCGAGGTGATTGTCGCTTCCATCTTCATAGCCTCGATTGTTGCAATCGGCTGGCCAACCTCGACGTGTGATCCTTCAACGGTCTGCAGCGTCACAACACCCGAGAATGGGGCCGCGACGTGGCCGAGGTTTGCAATGTCTGCCTTTTCCGCCTGGACAGTGTCGACCGCAATCTTGCGATCGCGAATGTTGATCGGGCGAAGCTGGCCGTTCAAAGTTGCCATGACGGTGCGGAACCCCTTTGCATCCGGGGTTCCGATGGCCTCAAGGCCAACATAGAGGCGAACACCCTTGGCGATTTCGACAACGTGCTCACGACCCTGCTCCAAGCCATAGAGGTAGTCCACGGTGTCGATTTGGTCAAGGTTGCCGTAGGTCTCCTGCGACTTCAAGAACTCTGCTGTCGGGCCAGGGAAGAGAAGTCGGTTGAGTGTCGAACGGCGGAGCGCTGAGTCTGAGCCCAAAAGTGCAGCCAGGTCATCTGACGAAACTGGGGTTACGCCGAACTTCGGGCTCTTTCCCTGAAGAACCTTGGTGCGGAACGGTTCAGGCCAGCCACCCGGAAGGTCACCGAGCTCGCCGGCCATAAAGCCAACTACTGAATCAGGGATGTCGTAGTTCTGCGGATTCTGTGCGAAGTCAGCAGGGTCAGCGTTCACGGCTACGAGGTGGAGAGCAAGGTCGCCAACAACCTTTGAAGAAGGAGTCACCTTGGTTGGGCGGCCGAGGATCTCGTTCGCCGAGGCATACATGTTCTCTACCTTTTCGAACTGGTCACCCAATCCGAGAGCAATCGCCTGCTGGCGAAGGTTTGAAAGCTGGCCACCCGGAATCTCGTGGTGGTAAACGCGGCCGGTTGGGCCCGGAAGACCTGACTCGAACGGGTGGTAGACCTTGCGAACAGCCTCCCAGTATGGCTCTAGCTCGGCAACTGAAGATAGCGGGATGCCACTGTCACGCTCGGTGTGAGCCAGGGCAGCGACTAGCGCCGATGCCGATGGTTGGCTAGTAGTTCCTGCCATTGGTGCGCTGGCAACGTCAACTGCGTCTACCCCGGCGCCGATTGCGGCCATCAGCGTAGCCAACTGGCCACCAGCGGTGTCGTGAGTGTGCAAGTGCACTGGAAGGTCAAAACGCTCTCTGAGGGCCTTGACGAGTCTCTCAGCGGCAGCTGGACGCAAAAGTCCGGCCATGTCCTTAATTGCAATGATGTGAGCCCCGGCATCGACGATCTGCTGAGCCAAACCAAGGTAGTAATCGAGGGTGTAAAGCTTCTCGTCAGGGTCAAGCAGGTCTGCTGTGTAGCAGAGCGCTACTTCCGCGACGGCGGTTCCAGTCTTCAAAACGGCATCGATAGCCGGCTTCATCTGGTCGATGTCGTTGAGAGCATCAAAGATACGGAAAATGTCGACGCCGGTAGCCGCAGCTTCAGCAACGAATGCCTCGGTGACCTCGGTTGGATAAGGCGTGTAGCCAACGGTGTTTCGACCACGCAGCAGCATCTGGATGCAGAGGTTCGGCATAGCCGAGCGAAGTGACGCTAGGCGCTCCC
>JBDLUM010000088.1:0-2609 GCA_039805305.1 Actinomycetota bacterium | reverse complement strand
TGGTTCTGACCCACGACGGCCAGATTCTTGCCCTAGACGGCAAGGTCACCCTCGACGACAACGCAGAGTTTCGTCACGAGCGCGCCGAGATGGAGCGCGACGACCTTGACCCGCTAGAGGCTAAGGCCAAGGCTTGGGATCTCAACTACGTGAAGCTAGACGGTCAGGTTGGAATCATCGGAAACGGTGCCGGTCTGGTTATGTCGACTCTCGACGTGGTTGCCTATGCAGGAGAGCGCCACGGTGGCGTTCGCCCAGCAAACTTTCTCGACATCGGTGGCGGTGCCTCGGCTGAGGTTATGGCCAACGGTCTCGACGTCATTCTTGGCGACGCCCAGGTGAAGAGCGTGTTCGTAAACGTCTTCGGTGGAATCACCGCCTGTGACGCAGTTGCCAACGGAATCGTCGGTGCTCTCGAGAAGCTCGGCTCTGCTGCAACCAAGCCACTCGTTGTGCGCCTAGATGGCAACAACGTTGTCGAGGGTCGCCGCATCCTCGCAGATTTTGCCCACCCGCTAGTTACCGTGGTCGAAACCATGGATGAGGCTGCCGACAAGGCTGCCGAACTGGCCAACCGATAGACGCGAGAAGGAACACATAAGAAATGGCTATTTTTCTAGACAGCAACTCGCGAATCATCGTTCAGGGAATGACCGGTAGCGAAGGCATGAAGCACACCACCCGCATGCTTGCCGGTGGCTCGAACATCGTTGGTGGCGTGAACCCACGCAAGGCTGGCGAAACCGTAGAGATCGATGGCAAGAGCCTTCCGGTTTTCGGAACCGTGGCCGAGGCCATGGCTGCAACCGGTGCAAACGTTTCGGTTATCTTCGTTCCACCAGCCTTTGCTAAGGCCGCTGTGGTCGAGGCCATCGACGCCGAGATCGAACTCGCAGTTGTGATCACCGAAGGTATTCCGGTTCACGACTCGGCTAGCTTCTGGGCTTACTCATGCTCGAAGGGCAACAAGACCCGCATCATCGGCCCTAACTGCCCAGGCATCATCAGCCCAGAGCAGTCGAACGCCGGCATCACCCCGTCGAACATCACCGGTAGCGGCCCGATCGGCCTTGTGTCGAAGTCGGGAACCCTGACCTACCAGATGATGTTCGAGCTGCGCGACATCGGTTTCTCGACCGCCATCGGTATTGGTGGAGACCCGATCATCGGCACCACCCACATCGACGCACTTGCTGCGTTCGAAGCCGACCCAGAAACCAAGGCCATCGTGCTCATTGGTGAAATCGGTGGAGACAGCGAAGAGAAGGCTGCCGCCTACATCGCCAAGAACGTCACCAAGCCAGTGGTTGCCTATGTTGCCGGATTCACCGCTCCAGAAGGCAAGACCATGGGTCACGCCGGTGCGATTGTTTCTGGTTCAGCCGGAACCGCTCAGGCCAAGAAAGAAGCATTCGAAGCTGTTGGCGTAAAGGTTGGCAAAACTCCAAGCGAGACCGCAGCGCTGATGCGCGAAGTGGTCAAGAGCCTCTAGCTCTCAACAAAAGTGGCAAAGGGCGCATCTAACGCAAGTAGCCGCAGGTTAACCCTGCTGGTTGGCGCGTTGGATGCGCTCTTTATTTCTGCCCTGACCATCGTCATTCTGCTCGGCCTCGGCACCGCGGTTTGGCTCATCGAAAACGATCCAGACATTCCGTGGATCATGTCGCTGCAGACCATGGGCAACCTCTGGTTTGCGGGGCATGGCGTGAGCATTCACGTTGGTGAACAAGCCCTTGCCGGAATCGATTCGCCGGCGTTCGACATTTCACTAGCGCCGATCGCGCTAATGGCCGTGGTTTACCTGTTCGGTCGCCGAACCGCTCGCAAGCTTTGGGGCGCACTCGAGTTTTGGCCGGGCTGGCTCGGTGCGTTCATTGTTTACGCCACCGTTTCGATTGTGCTTACACCGATTGCCTCGAGCCCAACCGTTCACCCCGTTGCCAACGAGGCAGCTGCGATTCCGGCACTGCTTTATGTGGCATCGATGGTGGTCACCAATCTGTTTGGCCGATCGCAAAACACCGATGTGGTCACCCGCGAACGCGCCTGGCTCGATGACCTAATCGAACGTCGTTCGCAAACTGCAAACTGGTTCGTGGCTTCACTGAGCAAGCCGGCATTCATTGCAGGCACCGCCGTGGTGGTTGGTCTTCTGGCCGTATCAGCAATCGTGCTTGCGATCAGCCTGACCCTCAACTGGGTTTCGGTTACTCGACTCTACGAGGGTCTACAGGTGAGCCTCATTGGCGGAATCGCGGTCACCCTCGCACAGCTCGCACTACTGCCAAACATCATCATCTTTGGAGCATCGTGGCTCACCGGCCTCGGCTTTTCGATCGGCGCGGGTTCGACCGTTTCGCCGTTCGGCACCGAGCTCGCCCCGATTCCGTCCATTCCATTCTTCGGCGGTCTGCCAATTGGCGAGAACCCATTCGGCCTAATGATCTTGGTTGTGCCGGTGCTTTTGGCGTTGGCCGCGACTGTGCTGGTGAAACCTTATGCAGCCGACATCCGCTTCAATTTCGCATCGCCACTCAGCGCGGCAATCTCGCTTGGTCTTGGCATCGGAGTCGTGGCTGCACTCGAGGCGGCGCTGTTGGCCTGGGTGG
>JBDLUM010000087.1:0-36434 GCA_039805305.1 Actinomycetota bacterium | reverse complement strand
TTGAATACTGGGTTGTGTGAGTTACTCATAGTTTTTAGTCTAGGCAACAACCTGAAAAATGGCTGGGAACACAGCCCGATGGGGAAAAAGCCTAAAAACTAACGTGCCTTTGCAAGAAAGTCTGAGAGAACAGCCTCTGTTGCCGAACAACCAGAGCGAGTAACGCCCTCGTTCATGAAGTCGATCAACTGATCGAGAGTGCGAACTCCGCCAGAAGACTTGACCTTCATTCGATCGCCAACGGTCGCCTTCATCAGTCGCACGTTTTCGATGGTCGCCCCTTCACTGGCGAATCCGGTTGAAGTTTTCACGTAGTCGGCCCGGGCCTTCTCTGAAAGCTCGCAAGCTTTCACGATCAACTCTGGAGTCAACAGCGCGGTCTCGAAAATGACCTTCACACTAGCCGTTTCGAGCTGCCCCTTAGCCGCCAAAACGACCGCGCGGATGTCTTCTTCGACAAGCTGGTAATCACCAGAAACTAAGGCAGAAACATTGAGAACCATGTCGAGTTCGGTGGCGCCGTTTCGAATCGCCTCAACAGCCTCGAATACTTTGGTCGCGGTGGTGGTGGTGCCGTGTGGAAAGCCAATCACAGTAGCCACGCCAACGTCAGTGTTAGCCAGAAGCGACGCCGCTAGGGGAACATCCATCGGCCTGATGCAGACGGTGGCGACGTGGTACTTTGCGGCCAGTGAGCAGGCCGCAATGATGTCGTTCTTGGTCGAGTCAGGTTTCAAAACCGAGTGGTCAATGGTCTTGGCAACTTGCTCAAAGGTGTAGCCGCGGTAGCTTGTGGTCATAAGAGCAGTATAGGTTCGTTGGCGCGCATGATAGAGCGATGTCGATCGCTAAACGACTCAAAGCAGAGCTGAAAAATAGCTCAATTCGCCAAAACCCAAATGTTCTGAAATAAGAACATTTTCTTGGCTCTTAGGCCTATTTCTAGGTAAATTTATCGAGGTCCTATAAGTAGGTATAAACAACGTTTGGAACAAGTTGCAAAAGATCAGAAAGCTTTTCGCGCCTATTCTGGCGATGCTTCTGGTCTTTGCGTTTATTCCGGCAATAAGCCCCGCGCAGGCCGCGACCCCTACTTTTTACTCGCTAGACAACGACAGAATTCGTTTTGGCAATGGTGGCGAAAGTTCGGTCAACACCCAAGGGTTACTTCAGCAACCCTTCTATAAATCTGGCTCTAGCTGGTACCAACTAACTCACGGCGTTAAGCCGGTTGACTTTGCGCTCGGTTTTGCTGGCACAGGAACAGGAACCTGGAATCTAAACGGTCAAATTTTTGGCACTCAAACTTCAAACTACTTTCCATCGAACCTAACCATTGACTACTCGAACTTTGTTCAGACGGCGGTGGTCGGATCGGGCGTAAAGGGCTACGGCATCGTAGTTAGCCGTGGAACCGTCACACAGAGTTACGGTGGCCTCACCTATGTATTCGAAGTCACCAACACATACGAATTGGGCCAATCTAGCAGCTTCGTCAAAATCACAACAAACATAAAAAACACTGGCACGAATACGATCACAAACCTTCGAAGCTGGTCAGGAACCCGAGATGACTGGGTCGGTGGAACAGATGGGCCGACAAAGCAGCGTGGTCGCATTGATGCCACCAATGGTTTCATCAACGCAACCTCTAACTCAACAGAGAATCCTGCACTGAAGATTTCTTCAGGTAGCGAAGCGGTGATTTTCTTCTCGCCAAACCCAGGTGCAAACACGGCCATCAACGGTTGTTGCAGCTTCGCCAATGCATATGGGCAAAACCCAAGCACGTCGGCACTAAGCGCCACCAACGACGGCTCCTACGCAATGTTTGTTCCATTCGCAGATCTAGCGCCGGCGTCTTCAACTGAAATGTCTTGGTACTACGCGGCCGGCTCAACAGCACAAATTGCCACCGTAGTGAATCAAGTTGCGCAAGCAGCTGCTTCGTGGGATGACCAAACCATCGTCAACACTGCCGTCAACGGGTCACCCTACGCTGACCAGGTAGAAGCCGGCGGCACGGGAACCATTACATACGCCATGGCGAGTGGCTATAGTCTGCCGCCAGGTTTGAACCTCGATACAGCGAATGGTGACATCACGGGAACGCCCACCACCAATGGCGTCTACACCTTCAGAATTTCGGCAACTTCCGTTAGCGGAAGCACTAGCAGCACAGTCACAACTCCCGACCTCACCCTTACCGTGGGTCAGGCACCAACTTTGGCCAGCAACACGCTATCCGAGACCATCCAGCAGGGGCAGGCTTATTCTGCGGCTGTGACCGCAACCGGCTACCCTGCTCCGACTTATTCGATAGCGACAGGTTCTCTCCCGGCAGGGCTATCTCTTAACGCAACAACCGGTGCGATAACCGGAACACCGTCAACTCTTAGCACCTACAACTTCACCGTAAAAGCGACCAACGTTTTCGCTAGCACTGGTGTGACGATTGCAACTGCCTCAGTTACAGTCACGGCCAGACCAACATTTACTGACTCAACGATCAACCCAAGAGGCTCAATTTCAAACCTCTACACCTCAGAGGTTTCAGCCATTGGCTCACCATCGCCGACATACTCCGTCTCTGCAGGTTCTCTTCCCGACGGAATATCTCTGAACACATCCACAGGTCAACTTTCTGGAACCCCTGTTACCACGGGCGACTTTAGCTTCACAATCACGGCGACAAACACCTATGGCTCTAGTTCGACGTCTACGCTGAGCATTCAAGTGGGTGTCGGGCCGGGTGTTTCTATCGAGCAAATGCCGCAACGAGGCTACATCGGTGTGCCCGTAAACATAAGCGCGACTTCTTCTGGGTTTCCCACACCCACCTTTGCCCTGGCCAGCGGAACTCTGCCACCGGGCGTAACCCTGAACTCTCTCACCGGAACCCTAAGTGGCATTCCTAATACCGCCGGAAGCTTCACATTCACAATCAATGCAAGCAACTGGGTCGCAACTACATCTAGTTCGAGCTACTCAATCACTATTTATGGAACTCCAGTCATCACCAATGTGTCTGCAGTGAACCAAACCATCGAACTTGGTGACAGTTTCTTTGAAACGCTGACCATTGACACACCTACCCCTCTCAGCTTCAGAATCGACAGCGGTTCGCTACCAGAAGGCATCTACTTGGATGCTGAAACTGGAGCCATCTCGGGCGTAGCTGAGTCATTTGGCCGTTTCGATTTGACAGTGTCGGCCCGCAACGAGTCTGGTTGGGGTTCGAGTTATCCGGTCACAATCTTTGTGAACCGAGCGCCGACAATGCTGCCAGTTTCTATCGATTCACAAGTGATGCTCGATGACCAATACTCTGGGCAAATCTCGAGCACCGCTTACCCTGCAGCCACCTACGTGATCGACACCGGTTCGCTGCCTGAGGGACTCACGCTGAATCCCGTCACTGGTGAAATCACGGGCACTGCATCCGGCACTGGAACCTACAACTTCACAGTTCTAGCAACAAATGCCGCTGGAACCGACCTGACTGAAGACCTGTCGATTCTGGTCGCTTCTGTTCCTAGCGCCGTAAAGTCAACTATCGACTCAGAGATGAATCTAGGCAGCGCCTACAGCGATGGCATCGAGTTTGATGGCTACCCCGCGCCAAGTTACGAACTCGTCGTTGAAAACAGCCTGCCTAGTGGATTGAGCCTAAACCCAACAACAGGTGCAATCACAGGCACAAGTAGCAAAATGGGCAAGTTCAGTTTCAGCATCCTGGCTAGAAATGAATACGCAGTCAGCGAGCCTCTGCAACTTGAGATCGAAGTACTCAAAGCGCCAACACTAGTTTCGAAATCTGTCGACGGTCAGATTATGGTTGACTCCCCATATGACGGGCTAGTTAAGGTCAGTGCTTATCCGGCCCCGGAGTTCAGTATTTCTAGCGGGGCTCTGCCACCTGGGTTGATCATCAATCAAAATTCTGGAGTCGTGAGCGGAACGGCTACCGAAGCGGGTGAATACAAATTCGTCATTCGTGCCAGCAACCGAGCCGGAAAATATGACTTCACGCAATCGACCATCAGCGTAGGCGAAGAACCAAAGGCGATGGTTGCGCAAACAATCGAACTCGTCATGGGCACTGCCTTTGAAACGGATGTTTCGGTAGAGGCGTTTCCAACACCGACCTACACCGTGCTTTCTGGAAACCTACCCTTCGGGCTAAGCCTCACCTCGGCCGGCGTGCTAAGCGGTACCCCACTTCAAGATGGCAAGTTTGAGTTTCAGGTGAGGGCGCAGAGTTGGGCAGGAATCACCGATTCACAGGCTCTGACGCTTGAGATCTATAGTGCGCCGACCATCGCCGCTCAAGCAATTGCGACTCAAACTGTTGTGGCAACAAACTACTCAGGTGAGATTTCTGCAGCGTCTTACCCTGCTGCCACATACTCGTTAGCATCAGGCCAGTTGCCCGAGGGTATCTCACTTGACGCGTCAACGGGAACGCTTACCGGAGAAGCGACTGAAGTTGGCGAGTTTGATTTCACCCTCAGGGCCACCAATGAAGTTGGTCACGTAGATACTGCACCGATCACACTTCAAGTTGGCGAAGCGCCTCTAGTTGTTAAGGCGTCGGCAATCGAATCACCGCTGGGCGCTGACATACTTCAGAATTACGCAGCCGAATCTTTCCCCTCGCCTACCTATTCATTGGCAACGGGTGAGTTACCCGCTGGGCTCAAACTGGGCATCGATGGCAAACTCTCAGGCACTCCAGCCGAATCAGGCAAGTTCGTTTTCACCATCCTGAGTACCAGCTGGGCTGGTACCACCGAGTCTGAGCAACTCACGATTGAAGTTACGGTCGCGCCAGCTTTGGTTTCTGGTGATTTGAAGAACAAGGCATCCCTTGCGCAAGAGTATGAGTCTTCGATTGAGGCGAGCGGATACCCGAACCCAGAGTATTCGGTTGTGTCAGGCGCCTTGCCAGATGGTGTCAGATTAGACAGCGCCACAGGCAAAATCTTTGGAATTCCAACAAAATCAGGGACCTATGAATTTGCCGTTCGAGCCGCCAACAAGATTGGCAACTTTACTTTTGCTAAGTCGACGGTTGTGGTCGGAGCAAAGCCTGGCGATTTCAGCAATCTGGAACCATTCGAACTTCGCAAGGGTCAAGATTTCACAACCGACCTGAGTGTTCCTTCAGTACCTAAGCCGAAATACACCGTCGAGTCAGGCTCGCTTCCTCCAGGCTTGGTCTTGACCGAAGACGGTGTCGTTCAAGGTGCGCCTACAGTCGCCGGCTCCTACAGTTTCAAGCTGCAGGCACAAAGTTGGGCCGGCACAACGGTATCCGACACAATACGCCTCGATGTGCTTACCCCTCCTGTAGTAACTTCTAACACCGTTCTAAACGAAATCGGCAAGGGGCAGAGCGTTTCGTTTGGATTTGCTTCAGAAGGATTCCCTGCACCAACTTTCAAGGTGAGTGAAGGCAGCCTGCCAGATGGTTTGAGCCTGGATGCTGCAACCGGAGCTATAACCGGCTCGGCAACCAAGCTGGGTGCCTACAGTTTCGGCATTCTCGCTACTAACACGCTCGGATCTGTAGATGCCGGTAACTTTACGCTCCTTGTGTCTGAAGGCCCTAAACTCTCACCCGTCAGCCTGCCTAGCGTTGTCAAACTGGGCGACTTCTTGTCTCAGAGTCTCGAATTCGAGGGGTACCCGCTACCTATGGCCAGCATCCAGTCGGGCGCTCTTCCAAACGGCCTAAAGCTCTCGTCCTCGGGAGTGCTAAGCGGCACAGCCACAACCACCGGTGACTTTTCGTTCACTATTGCTGTAGGCAACAGACTCGGCACCGTCACAAGTTCTCACAAAATGACGATTTCTAAGTCGCCGTCGCTCATCATTCCAAAGCCGAGCGACTTGACCGTAGGTGCCGCGTTTGAACTTGAGGTTCAAACAACCGGTTTTCCGACCCCAACCGTATCGCTCACCGGTGAATTGCCATCGGGTTTGAACTTCAACCTCGGTAGCCTGACAATTAGCGGAACGCCAAGAGAGGCCGGCGTTTTCGAAGTTACATTGACTGCCAGCAACTCACTCGGTGAGACGTCCACTCAGAAAATGACTCTTGAGGTGCGCGATTCTGCCGAGGTTGCGAAAGTGACACCGAAGATAAGCCTTGGCGCGCAATTGGGCGCGACGATTGCTGGTTCACCCGTTGAAATTGAGGTAGAAGGCGCAAAGTCTGGCGCTAACTACATCGTTGAACTGCACTCGAACCCAATCGTGCTTGAAGAAGGCGTCGTTCCGGATACTGGACTCATCTTTTCTCAAACTGAGATTCCAGCGGGGTTGGAGCCTGGATGGCACAGAATCGAACTTCGCACAACCGGCTCTGATGAGACTGCTGTCGTCGACGCGGTTTACTTCGAAGTCACGGCCAACGGTCTGCTTGAGAGCCTCCCTCAAGATCTAGCACCGACCGAAGAAGAAGTAGCCGCAGCCCTCACCGACGACGCCGCGTTCCTTGCGGAACTTGGCATTGACCCAGCGTCGCTGGTGCCTCAAGAAGTCGCACAGGAGCAAACAGAGAACGTTGTGACTGTGGTCGCGGCCCTCACTCTTGTGGCTGGTGCAACTGCAGCCGCAGCCTCGGTGAGTTCCATGCCAGGCAGTTCGGGCCCTGCACCGGTGCGTGCCCCGGCAGCGCCGGCAACAGGCGGTGCAGCTACCAGCAGCTCATCTTCGTCAGGAAACACGCGATCGGGCGGAGCAAGCCCTAGTGGAGGCTCGGGAGGAAGCGCTGGAGGGCCGTCAGGGGGTAAAGACGCCGATGGCGGAAGCGATGAGGAATCGTCTGACGCTGGCTACGGAAACGTCGAGGGTGATCTCGATGACTTTACCGATGAACGCTCCAGCTGGGGCGACCGCCTAAGCATCTGGAAGTCAACATGGATGACGGCATCAGACCACGTCTACTTCAAGCTTGCAAATGTTCTCTCCAAGTTCTCCCCCGTGGCCGGAAAGGTCGTCAACGACGGCTCTTATCTGACCGCAATGACGGGTGTGTTCTCGGTTCTGCCGACATTAGTAGCGGCCATCCTCGGTGTAGTTGCAGTTTCATCAAACGAACCGAGTATCTACACGTCGGCAAGCGTGCTGCTCATCACGGTAATTATCGCGCTAGGTACCATCGATGCCCTAGCTGGATTTGTCGGCATGTTGGCGGTGATCGTAACCTCGCTCGGTTACTACGGATTCGCCGACGGCGGAGTTGGGCGTTACCTGCTGACGCTGGCGATGCTTGGCTTCGGACCGATTATTCTCTCGACTGCGTTTAGAAAAATTAGGCGCAACAAGGTTGAAAACCTTTCAGGCATCTGGGAGCGCATCACTGACCTAGCGATTATCTTCTTCATCTCTTATCTCACCACAACATCGTTAGTTGGCGCGGTGTCTGCACTCAGTGCTGCACCGGTTGGCATTTCGGAGCATTCGCAGTCGATAGGTCTGATGGTTGCTTCCATCGCAACCATTCGCGTTCTGCTCGAAGAAGCTGCCGCCGCAGGGTTCACCGCACGCTTAGAGCACATCAACCCAACCGAGGTTGAAGGCCCTTCAAAGCTTCAGACTTGGTTCTCGCTTCTGGTTAAGTACGCCGTCTTGTGCTACATGTTGGCGCCTATTGTCGGTTCGGGCTGGCAGCTCTGGGTTGGTGCATTCGTTATCTTCTTCCCAAGCTTTGTTGGTCAGTTTGATCTGCAACTGCCGACCAGCAAGTTCGTGTGGCAAATCATCCCTAGTGGATTAGTCGCTCTAACCATCGCTAGCTTGATTGCCGGATGGTCGGGAACCCTGGTCGAGATGCTTTTCGGAGAACTGGAAAACTTCAAGGATCTGTCTTTTGTTCTCTCGCCGATTCCCGTGATCGCAATCTCATTACTGGCGATGTTCGCAGAGCCTTCGAAGCGTTTCTATGAAAAGTTAAGCGGGTCAAAAATCATCTATGTCGTCGGTGGAATTGCTATTTACTTCTGGACCCTTGATGTGTCAGGTTTCTGGTCTGCACTTGGCGGTTGATTTAGATTCACTTAAAACAAAAAAGGAACTCCTTGAGGAGTTCCTTTTTCTTTGGTGGACCTGAGGGGATTTGAACCCCTGACCCCCTGCATGCCATGCAGGTGCGCTACCAGCTGCGCCACAGGCCCGTATTGCCACGAAGGCAACTTGACTAGATTACTACAGTTTTGCGGTGGTTGCAGCGTCTAACTTTACGATAGGGCTATCGTTCCAGAGTCTCTCGAGCGAGTAGAAGATTCGGTCTTCCTCGTGCATCACATGCACGATTACGTCACCGAAGTCCAACAAGATCCAGCGAGCCAAAGTTTTGCCCTCACGTCTCAGGGTTTTGTAACCCGCTTCGAGCATCTTCTCTTCGACCTCGTCTGAGATTGCGGCTACCTGACGCTCGCTGCGCCCGCTAACGAGGAGAAAAACATCGGTAAGCGCCAGGTTATTGCTGACGTCAAGTGCGACAACATTTTCGGCTAGTTTGTCGAGGGCCGCATTGGCGGCGATTTGGGTGGCGGCTACGGCCTGTTTAGTTGCAGTCATTACTTCTATCGTAAGATGCCGAACATGTAAGCAAGTGCCAAAAGCGATGAGATGGTGATAATCGATACCGCGAGAGTCGTCGCCAGAACAACGTGCTCCATGGACTTTCGAAGCTTACCCGGCAGCACGCCGATCTTTGCTTTTGAATTCATCACACCCGAAGACCTGATCGGCGCTACCGATGAAACGTATTCGGTAGCCGAGTCAATGGCGTCAGCAGAGTCTGCGTCTGGGGAATCTGGAATAATCTCGATCTCACCGGTAACCGGTGGCGCAATGATCTCGATCGCTCCGGTAGCAAGAATCTCGCCTGTTTCTGTAACAATCGAGCCAGCCAAAAGCGCATCTGGAACTTCGGTGATGACAATCGAATTAGTTTGCGGCTCTAATACGAGCGAGCCGGAAATTTGGAAAGGAGACAACTCGGTTAGCGTCTCGGTTGCGAGAACCGGTTCTACTTCGGTGGGCTCAACCGCGCTTGGCGTCGAGACTTCGGGCAAAGCATCCGCGTTTGCAACTGACTGCACCGAGACAGGCACTAACGG
Organism: Actinomycetota bacterium; assembly: GCA_039805305.1. GTDB lineage: Bacteria > Actinomycetota > Actinomycetes > Actinomycetales > Microbacteriaceae > Rhodoluna. Next base: position 27,300 of record JBDLUM010000087.1, on the reverse strand, counting down.
AAAGAAACGCGAAGCTTGGTTATCTGGTGCAATGTCGGCCACCGGTGCCACAACCTGCTCAAAAGACACGTTGGTCACGGTTTCAACCGCAGCAGCATCAACAGGCTTGTGCGCAACCGGATAGGCGGCCTTCTGCGAGTATGAAGGGTATTGAACGACTTCGTTAGCCATGGTTCTCCCCCACATAAAGCTGGTGCTTGCCTATGTACTGCACGACACCATCTGGCACGAGATACCAAACTGGCTTTGCCGCGCTGACCCGTTGCCTAATGTCGGTACTTGAGATTGCCAGAGCCGGAATCTCAAGCACTGAAATAGCGCCGGCCGGATGCTCAGGCAAGGTCATTTGATGGCCAGGGCGGCTAACCGCAACAAAGTGTGCGAGGCTCCAAATCTGATCGACGTCGCGCCAAGAGAGAATCTGGGCGATTGCGTCGGCACCGGTGATGAAGTACAACTCAGCATCTGGGTGAAGGTCGCGAAGTTCGCGCAGAGTGTCGATTGTGTAGGTTGGACCAGCGCGGTCGATGTCGACTCGGCTCACCTTGAATCTAGGGTTTGACGCTGTAGCCACCACGGTCATTAGGTAACGATCTTCAGACTTGGTGACCTTGCGAGTTTTCTGCCAAGGCTCGCCGGTAGGCACAAAGATTACTTCTGAGAGGTTGAAAGCGGCTGCTGCCTCGGATGCTGCCACGAGGTGCCCATTGTGAATAGGGTCGAACGTTCCACCCATCACTCCCAAACGCACCTTGGTCATGAATACTCCGCGAAGGCGGTTTAGTGGTGTCCCTTAGAGTCTTTGCTCTTGTGGTCGTGACGGTTAGCCACATCACGGTATGACCAGGTCACCCATGCCAAAAGTAGAAAGACACCCATTGCCACAAAGAAATAGGGGATTGTGTCTAGAAGAGTTACAGCGTGTTCGCCGTGCTCTTCGGTTGCGTTAGCCAAAAAAGACATTGTTCTCCTTACAACTCTTCAAGAATAGCCTAGCCACGGGTCTGGCCAGAGCCACGAACCAGCCATTTGGTGCTGGTCAGCTCGGAGAGACCCATTGGGCCGCGAGCGTGAAGTTTCTGGGTCGAGATGCCAACCTCGGCACCAAATCCAAACTCTCCACCATCGGTAAAGCGGGTCGCTGCGTTAACCATGACCACGGCTGAATCAACCTCCGCCAAGAAGCGCTCCGCATTGGCGACATCCTCGGTGATGATCGATTCGGTGTGGTGAGTCGAATATTTAGCAATGTGGCCGAGAGCATCATCGATGTCTTGAACGACTCGAACGGCAAGGTCGAGCGAGTAATACTCGGCAGACCAGTCATCCTCTGTCGCGGCAACGGCGTCTGGCCAAGCAGCGCACACTCGTTCATCTCCGTGAATGGTGACCCCCGAAGCGCTCAACTTGTCGAAAATGGCTGGTGCCACTCGGTCGAACGCTGCCTTGTGAATCAAAAGTGTCTCAAGGGCATTGCAGACAGAAGGTCGCTGAACCTTAGAGTTGTGAACAATCTCAACAGACCAGTCAAGTCGAGCCGATTCGTCAATGAAAATGTGAACCACGCCGTCACCGGTTTCAATCACCGGAACCTTCGACTCCTCGACGACAGCCTTGATTAGGTTTGCGCTTCCCCTAGGAATCAAAACGTCAACCAAACCACGAGCCTGCATCATCTCGACAGCGCCCGCTCTGCCAAAGTCATCTACAGTTTGCACACTGTCGGCTGGCAAACCAACCGAACCAATGGCCTGCTGAAGAATCTTCACCAACAAAAGGTTGGTGTTTTCGGCCGCCGAACCGCCACGCAGCACACTAGCATTGCCCGCCTTGAGGGCGAGTGCCGCGATATCGATGGTGACGTTTGGTCTGGCTTCGTAGATAGCGCCAACGACGCCGAAAGGCACTGCAACCTGCGTTAGTTTCAGGCCGTTAGGCAGCGTCATGCCATTTGCTACATTGCCGACTGGGTCAGGCAGGGTTGCGATTGAACGAACTGCCTGGGCAAGTGCACCAATGCGTTGTTCGTTGAGCTTCAGTCGGTCTTGCAGCCCCAATGAAAGGCCACTTGCAACACCCGCTTCAATGTCGCGCGAGTTTGCCTCGATGATCGCAGCGGTGTTTGCCTCGAGGGCGAGGGCAATGGCTTCAAGGGCAGCGTTTTTCTGCAATGTGTTGGCCTGAGCCAGCGCGCCAGAAGCCTGCTTTGCGAGGCGAATCTTGTCTAAAGCGCTCATTACTCCCCTGCCTTTACCGGTTCAAACCAAGTTCCGACGTCTTGCCCGTCTAAGGCAACCGAAACGTTTGCCGTGCTGGTTAGTAGCACCGGAATGCCTGAGGCGTTGGCAAGTTTGGCTGCCGAAACCTTGGTCTCAGCTCCACCTGTTCCGACGGTAGAACTACTTCCGCCGATTTTCACGTGTTCAAGCTCATCATCTGCCGCAACAGTCGAAACTCGAGTAGCCCCAGGTTCACTTGGCGGTGCCGTATAGAGAGCATCCACGTCACTTAACAAAACTAGGATGTCGGCCTGCAGCAACTCGGCCACCAAAGCAGCCAGGCGATCGTTATCGCCAAAGCGAATCTCGGCGGTAGCAACGGTGTCATTCTCATTGACGATCGGAAGTACGCCAAGTTCTAGCAAACGGTTCAGTGCATTCTTCGCATTTGTTCTGGTGAGGTTACCCTCGAGGTCGTCAGCAGTTAGAAGAACTTGCCCGGCGATGATTCCGAACTGCTCTAGAACCTGCTGGTAACGAGTAATGAGCCGGCTTTGCCCAACTGCGGCAAGTGCTTGAGAGGTTGGAAGATCGGCTGGCTTGGCGTCAATGTGAAGCAGTGGCATTCCTGTGGCGATTGCTCCGGAAGAGACTAAGACCACTTGGGTTCCTCGCCCATGAACTTTGGCAAGTGAGGCAACCAATGCCCCCAACTGACCTGTGTTTTCGCCGCTGATCGAAGACGAACCAACCTTGACCACAATTCTCTTTGCGGTCAAAATCTCGCTACGGTCTTGCACGGCCACGGTTAGCTCTCTTTGTCGTCTTCGCGAACTGCGTCTTCGTCTAGGTTATCGGCAGCGTTCCAAATGCCTGCCTTACCCTCTCGCTCGAGTTCGGCACGCGCTGCAGCCTTGGCATCCATGCGCGCTTTGTATTCTTCGCGACGCTGTGTTGTGGTGCGGCGCTCTCTGAGATCGAAACGAGCGTCTGTGCCGCGAGGGCCGGCAATGAGTTCTGCTGCACTTGAAATGGTTGGTTCCCAGTCGAAAATTACTCCGGCCCCTGGGCCGATAACAACGGTCGAACCGGCAACTGCTCCAGATTTGAAAAGTTCGTCTTCGATGCCGAGCTTTGCCAAACGATCGGCAAGGTATCCAACGGCTTCTTCGTTCGAGAACTGGGTTTGAGCAACCCAGCGCTCTGGCTTAGCGCCAATGATTCTGAATACTTCTTCGTCGCCCCACATCTCACGGTGAATCGAATACTTACCCTCGTCGCGCTTTTGCTGCATGAGGGTGATTCGCTGCTTGACAGGTGCGGCGGCTTTTTCTTCGCGTGCGGCCTCAACCAGAGAAGCGAGTGCGAAGTTGAGCTCGCGCAAACCAACACGGGAGGCGGCGGAAACTTCAAAGACCCTGTAACCTCGGGCTTCTAATTCAGGACGTACGAATTCTGCCATCTCGCGACCGTCTGGCAGGTCACACTTGTTCAAGGCAATTAGCTGAGGACGCTCAAGAAGTGGTAGCTGACCCTCAGGCACCTCATAGGCCTTGAGCTCGTTCAAAATGATGTCTAGGTCACTAATCGGGTTTCGATCGGTTTCTAGAGTTGCACAGTCGAGAACGTGCAACAAAGCCGCGCAGCGCTCGACGTGACGCAAGAACTCGAGACCGAGCCCCTTGCCCTTCGAGGCACCCTCGATTAGACCTGGAACGTCAGCGATCGTGTAGGTAGTGTCTCCACCTTGAACCACACCGAGATTTGGGTGAAGGGTGGTAAAAGGGTAGTCAGCAATTTTTGGTCTAGCCGCCGACATGGCTGCAATCAAACTCGACTTGCCCGCGCTTGGATAGCCAACCAAGGCCACATCGGCAACGGTCTTGAGTTCGAGAATGATGTCTCCGCGCCACCCCGGCACACCCAGCAACGCAAAACCAGGAGCTTTGCGCTTGGTAGAGGCAAGTGCCGCGTTGCCGAGGCCGCCTTGGCCACCTTCACCGATAACTAGCTCTAAACCAGGTTCGTCAAGGTCGGCAATGAACTTGCCGCGCGAATCTTTCACTACCGTTCCAACCGGCACTGAAAGCACTAGGTCGGTGCCGTGGTGACCGTTTCTGTAGTCACCGGCACCATCGCCACCATCGCCTGCAGCGCGGTGTGGGTGGTAGTGGAAATCAAGAAGAGTTGTGACTGAGGAATCGGCTACGAGACTGATTGAGCCACCTTTGCCGCCGTCTGCGCCATCTGGGCCACCGAGTGGCTTGAATTTTTCGCGGTGTACAGAGACACAGCCGTCTCCACCGTCGCCTGCGCGAACGTGAAGCGTCACTTGATCAACAAATGTGACCATGACGACCTCCGATTTAGTAGTTATAAAACAACAGAAGGCGAGCCACTAGGCTCGCCTTCCGCAAAAACTTTTGACGCTCTAGGCTGCCTCAACGATGTTGACAACGCGACGGCCACCTTTGGTGCCAAAGGCAACTACGCCAGCGGCAAGAGCGAACAGAGTGTCGTCTTTACCCTTGCCAACGTTTGCGCCCGGGTGGAAGTGGGTTCCACGCTGACGAACGATGATTTCACCAGCGTTTACGACCTGACCTGCGTATCGCTTTACGCCTAAGCGCTGTGCGTTAGAGTCGCGACCGTTTCTAGTGGAGCTAACACCTTTTTTGGATGCCATTTTTCGTCAGTCCTTTACTTAATCTCAGTGACTTTGACGCGGGTTAGGTCTTGTCTGTGACCCTGACGCTTCTTGTAACCAGTCTTGTTCTTGTACTTCTGGATCACGATCTTTGGACCGCGAAGGTCGCCGAGGATCTCGGCGGTTACCTGCACCTTGGCCAGAGCCTTGGCGTCGGTAGTGACCTTGTCACCGTCAACCAGCAACACGGCTGGTAGCTGAATTTTGCCGTTAGCGTCGCCGGCGATGCGGTCGAGCGTAACGATGGTGCCGACCGACACCTTCTCTTGGCGACCGCCTGCGCGGACTACTGCGTAAACCACAGATCTACCCTTTGTTCATTAAGACTTGAATGGGCTCAGCCATCAAGGCGAGCAACAAGGATTGAGTTTACCTTGCTTCTGCCCCGAAGGTCAAACCAATTAGCCTGCGTTTTCTGATGAATTTTCGCCGCTAAGCATCTCGGTGGTTACCCGACGAGATTTTTTGCGACCTTGACCTGGCGCCGTTGGCTCTGGAAGCGCTACTAAAACCGAATCTAGACCGGTTTCGATTGCTCCATCAGTGCCTTTGACGGCCGAGGAAGTTTCTTTTTCGACAGCGTTTTCCTGCGAATTTAACGTGGATGCTGCAATCTGAGCAACAACGTTATTGATTTCGATTGCACGCTCAGGTGTTACCACCTTGGCCACTTCTGGCTTTTTCTGGTTCTTGCCTCGCTTGCCGGAGTTGTCAGACTTCGGCTGTGAGTGCTGTTCGTGTGAAGTCTTAGCCCGCATGTGCGGTTCGTTGTTCACGATGATTCCGCGTCCGGCACAAACTTCACAGTTTTCGCTGAAGGTTTCGAGAAGCCCTAGGCCGAGCTTCTTTCGCGTCATCTGCACTAGACCCAATGAAGTGACTTCGGCAACCTGGTGCTTGGTGCGGTCGCGTGAGAGGCATTCCATTAGGCGGCGCAGCACTAGGTCTCGGTTAGATTCGAGAACCATGTCGATGAAGTCGACGACGATGATGCCGCCGATGTCGCGCAGGCGCAGTTGGCGCACGATTTCTTCGGCTGCTTCAAGGTTGTTCTTGGTGACTGTCTCTTCAAGGTTTCCACCAGAACCAACAAATTTTCCGGTGTTGACGTCAACCACGGTCATTGCTTCGGTTCGGTCGATTACCAGCGAACCGCCCGAAGGCAAGAAAACCTTACGGTCGAGTGCCTTGGCAATCTGCTCACCAATGCGGAACTCGTCAAAGACATCCTTGCTGCCGGTGTACTTCTCAACGCGTTCAAGCAAATCGGGAGCAACTGAGGCGAGGTAGCCCTCGATGGTTTCTGACGCGTCATCGCCCGAGATAACCATCTTTTGGAAATCTTCATTGAATACGTCGCGAACGATCTTGATGAGCAGGTCTGGTTCGCTGTGCAACAGAACCGGAGCCTGCGACTTCTGCACCTTGGCCTGAAGGTCTTCCCACTGTTTCTGCAAGCGGGCAACGTCTAGCGTCAATTGCTCTTCGGTCGCGCCTTCGGCGGCGGTGCGAACAATCACACCAGCGTCTTCGGGTAGAACTTCTTTCAGAATTTTCTTGAGTCTGCTTCGTTCGCTTTCAGGAAGCTTGCGCGAAATTCCGTTCATCGAACCATTCGGAACGTAAACGAGGTAGCGACCAGGTAGCGAAACCTGAGATGTCAGGCGGGCACCTTTTTGGCCCACTGGGTCTTTAGTGACCTGCACCAAAACGGTGTCACCAGATTTGAGTGCAAGTTCGATGCGCTTTGGCTGGTTGCCGGTTTCGGCTAGCTCCCAGTCGACCTCGCCAGAGTATAGAACGGCATTGCGACCTCGACCAATGTCGACGAACGCTGCCTCCATGCTCGGTAGAACGTTTTGAACCTTACCCAGGTAAACGTTGCCGATCAGTGAAGCTTCTGAGGCCTTTGCTACGTAGTGCTCAACCAAGACCTTGTCTTCGAGCACGCCGATTTGAATCTTGCCCTCTTTGGAACGCACCACCATGGTGCGGTCAACTGCTTCACGGCGAGCCAAAAACTCGCTTTCAGTGATGACAGAGCGACGACGTCCGGCATCGCGACCGTCACGACGACGTTGCTTTTTAGCTTCGAGTCGAGTCGAGCCCTTGACGCGCTGGGGTTCGTTGCTAGGAGCCTTTGGCTCGCGAGGTGTACGAACCTTGACGACAACGTTCTCTGGAAGGTCGCCGATGTTAGCTTCTTCACCAGCACGACGACGGCTGCGACGGCGAAGGTGAGTCTCTCCTTCAGCTGCGGCGTCAATGATTTTGCCGCGCTTCGGGTCAACCACCGGTGTTGGAAGGTCGGGAGCTTGGAACAACAAGGATGTCGCTGAGACGGCCGGTGGCGCGACCGGAGCTTCGGTAGGTGTGGCCTTTGATCTAGAGCGACCTGAGGCTTTAGCTGGAGCGCTGATGGCTTCGGCTGGAGCAGAGGTTTCTGCCGCTGAGCCTTCGCTCTTCGACTTAGAGGTTCGCGCTGGGGCCTTCTTGGCTGCCGGCTTAATGGCCGACTTTGCCGCGGGAGCGCCCGGCTCCGACTTGTCGCTCGCCTTCGCTCGCGAACGCGTGGGTTTGGTTTCAGTCGCGTTAGTTGCGTCTAGGTTAGTTTTTTTCTCCACCATTTAAGGTGCACTCCAAGCTGCCTTTGGGCTGTGCCACACATCAGCCTTCTGGCTCAAATCTCCGTGCTATCCGCCTCGGCGAATAACTAAATCTTCAAACTCGAGTCGGATTTCAAAACCAGCTGCTGCCCGATGGGTCTTATACATTGCGTGGTTCGCGCTCGATAAACCTTTAGTCGTTTCTGGTGTGGCCAGAACAACTTGCTTCAAGTATGGCAGTTACTCCCCCAAAAGTCACCCAAGCTAGTGGGATACTTGAAACTATGAGCACCGAAAGTGGAATCGAAACTATCGAGTCACCAGGCAAGAAGTTTGCCATCACTATGATTTGGGCAGGCCTGCTCGGTTGGTTTGCTGCATTCTCGCTCGTCGTAGAGCGCATCAACATGCTGACTAACCCAGGGCAAGCGCTATCTTGCGATGTCAACCCATTCATCAGCTGCGCATCCGTGATGAAAAGCGCTCAAGCTTCGATGTTCGGCTTTCCAAACCCAATCATCGGCCTAGGTGCTTTCGTCGCGCCGATCGCAGTTGGTGTGGCCATATTGGCCGGAGCAAAATTTGCCAAGTGGTTCTGGCGCTTGTTTATGACCGGCGTGACTCTCGGCCTCATCTTTGTGATCTACCTGTTCATCACCAGCACCTTTGTGCTCGGCATTCTCTGCCCTTACTGCATGCTGGCTTGGGTTGCGATGATTTCAATCTTCTGGGCCACTTTCTTGTGGGCCGCTGCCGAGGGTGTGATTGAGGTGCCAACTAGAACCTTCGGCTTCTTCATGCGTTGGTCTGGCTCGTCTTGGGTGTTTAGCCTCGTGACCGAAGTTCTGGCTCTCGTGATTATTTTCTTCGCGCTCTGGGAAGACTGGCTAGCTATTTTCTAGAAACACTTTGATTCGTCGCATGGATTCAACCGTGTACTTTGGCATAATCTCGCGAGTTTCCGGTGTGCTTGTCTCAAATACATAGTTCAACAAAATGATTCGACGTTGCAAGAGCAACGCCTTGGCCTCAAAATCGGTGTGTTCTGGAATCGGCCGAACCGAGGCATAGCCAGCCTTTAGTGCAGCATCCTGTTCTTCAGTGTCTAGGTAATACAGGGCCGTGTAAAGGTCTTGAATCGGAAGGCCGATGCCACAGTCATCAAAGTCAAAGACGCTCAAAGCACCCTCGTGCCACATCAGGTTCCAACCGTGCATATCGGCGTGGATGAGGCGCACAGAGTCACGCTCAAACAACCCTGCTATCACGTCGTCGATCTTGTCGAGAGCAGTTCGCACCAGAGCTTGATCTTCGGGTGGCAGCTGCGAATCCTCGGTGGTTAGAAGATCGCCGGTTAGCCACATAACGTCGCGAAGGTTCGGAAGTTCAGCGTTTTCGCTGAGCTCAAAACCGGCTGCATCTTCATGCATTTTTGCCATCGCAGCACCAACTTCAAACAACTGCTGGTCGGTCGGCTCTTCGCCAAGCACAACGCCTTCGAGCCAAGAGAACAGCACCGAAACCAACGCCCTCCCCATCAAATCGTTGGTGACGACAGTGAAGAAGTCTCCGGACTTGTTGGCGATCGGTGAAGCGAAGTTTAGGTCTGTGGTGACCCTTAGATGATTGATGAACTCAAGTTCGGCTAGTGCGTTGGCGTTGCTGCGCTGCGAGTTGATGTTGATGCGAAGCGCATAGCGAGTGCCGTCGGCACAGCTGACAGCAAAGGTCGAGTTGTACTCGTGATTGATCGATTCAATTTCGGTAATCTCGCCCAGGTCGTAGTTCTTGAGCACCTCACCAGCGTGAACAGTTAGCAGAGCTATCTGAGCGTCGGTGTCGAGATCAGCGAATGAGCTCACTTGAGCATCCGAGTTGTTTAGAACCAGAGCGCAAGTTCGCGCGCTGAAGACTCTGGTGAGTCAGAACCGTGAACTAGGTTCTGCTGAACTTTCAAACCCCAGTCGCGACCTAAGTCACCGCGAATGGTGCCGGGAGCAGCGACGGTTGGGTCGGTTGCTCCGGCTAGCGAACGGAAGCCCTCGATGACGCGGTGACCTTCTAGGCGAACGGCCACGACTGCGCCAGAGAGCATGAACTCAACCAGCGGCTCATAGAAGGGCTTGCCCACGTGCTCTTCGTAGTGCTGTTCGAGCAGCTCACGAGTGGCGTGGAAGCTCTTTAGCTCGCGAACCACGTATCCCTTGGCCTCGCACCGCGAAATGATTTCGCCGATTAGGTTGCGGGCCACGCCGTCTGGCTTGATGAGCACCAAGGTTTGCTGAACTTCTGACATTAGTTTTTCTCGCTTTCGATTACAAAAATTTCGGGATTGCCGTCTGGGTCTTGGCCGTTTTCGCGCATCCATGCTCGGCGGGCGGCGTCGACTGTGCTACCAGCAACCATGCCCCAAATCCAGAGGCCCATGAAGATCACCTGGATGATTACAAAGAACACCCCTGCGCCGTGGAAAGTTGCGATGGCAATGGATAGAACAAGAAGGGTGAACTGAAGAGCCCAGCCGATTGCGTAACTGCCAGGGCGGCCAAGCACACCGGGTAACCCGATGGTGATTACAGCGAGGCTTAAGCCCACTATCCAAACGGTTGGACCGTCGGTTACTTTCAGACCGAATGAGACCAAAGTCGCAAAGAACACGGCGAATGACTGAAAGGCAAGAACAATCGACCCAAGCGCGCGCTGTGTTGATTTAGGCTTCATCGTCTTCTTCCATTTCGGTTTGTACCAGTTTCAGCATATCGCCAACCATGCTCAATGAACCTGTCACGACGATTGCACCGCCTTCAAAAACCATGTTCTGAGCAAGTTCATAGGCCTCAGAGACATTACTGGCAACCGATAACTTGTCGCTCGAGAAAACCCGGGCAGCAACATCGGCAAGCTCGTTCGCCGGCGTGGCTCGAGGCGAACTCGATTCAGTGATAATCACGTGGTCGAAAGAATTAGCTAGCGGGGCAAGTGTTGCCTCCGCGTCTTTTTCGCCCAACACACCAACGATGCCGATGGTTTTTGGAGCATCGAAGTGTGTGGAGAGGGCCTTGGCCAGCGACGCTGCTCCGCCAGGGTTGTGCGCGCCATCGAGAATGGTTAGCGGGTCGCGGCTGACGATTTGTAGTCGGCCCGGCGAAGACATGTCGGCAACAGCGACGCGAATCACGTCATCTGCAATCTCGCGCTCTCCACCACCCAGGAAGGCTTCAACGGCCATGATTGCAGTGGCTAGGTTCTCAGCCTGAAACTCTCCGTAGAGCGGTAGAAATAGGTCGTTATAGGTAGCAGCGAGACCCTTCACCGAGATGCGTTGTCCACCAGCCACCACTTCGGCGCTCAAAACTTTGGCATCGCGCCCGAGTAACTTGAAACCTTCGGCCGTCGACGCGGCCTTAGCCTCGATTACGGTCAGAGCATCCGCTGTTTGTGCACTGCTGACCGCGATCGCGTCTGGCTTGATGATGCCCGATTTAGTTTTGGCAATTTCTGCAATGGTGTTACCAAGTCGATCCATGTGGTCGAGCGAGATCGGTGTGAAAACGGCTACATCGCCGTCGGCCACGTTCGTCGAATCCCATTCACCGCCCATGCCCACTTCAAGCACGAGAACGTCAACCGGGGCTTCGGCAAAGACCGCGAACCCAAGAACTGCTAGCGCTTCGAAAAAGGTCAGTCGGGTATCGCCGGCTGCAACAAGTTCTGCATCGACCATGTCGAGAACCGGCTCGATGTCTTGGTAAACCTCCCAGAGCATTTGGTCTTCGACGGGTTCGCCATCGATGGCCATGCGCTCATTGAGTTTGACTAGGTGCGGGCTGGTAAATCGGCCGGTGCGAAGCCCGTGCTCTCGCAGCAAACGCTCGACGAATCGAGTGGTCGAAGTTTTGCCGTTCGTGCCGGTGATGTGAACGACCCGATATGAGCTCTGTGGATCACCGAGCAGCTCGACAGCTCTGCGAGTTGGCTCGAGACGCGGGCGAAGCTTGTTCTCTGGGATGCGCGCAACCAGAGCGGCTTCTACCTCGGCGGCCTTGCGTGCCCAGTGTGCTTCAGTGCTCAAGATTTGACTACCGAAACCGCAATGAGTTGCCCGTCGCCAAGTTCGGAGCCTTCGCTAAGTTCAACTTCGCTCGCGTCAAGTTCGAGCGCCAGCGTTTCGGCCATAACAAGTTCTCGGTGAGCTGCAACTGCGGTAAGCACACTAGCTGAGCCACTTACTGACAGCTTGATTCGGTCGCTAACGTCTAGACCAGCATCCTTTCGAGCCTGCTGAATTAGTCGAATGGCATCGCGAGCCAAGCCCTCTTCGGCAAGTTCGGCAGAAACCGACCCGTCGAGAATCAAGAAACCGCCGCCGGGCAAAATGCCAATCAGGTCAGTCGGTGCTTCGCCTTCGGCACCGCCGGCAAAGTCGGCCACGAGGTCGAGCTCGTATTCGCCGGCTTCGAGAGCAACACCATCAACGGTGACTACGCCATCAACCTCGGTCCAGTTTCCGGCCTTGGCTGCTTGGATGACCGTCTGCACGTTCTTTCCAAGGCGAGGCCCCGCGGCTCGAGCATTGACGTTCAATCGCTTGGCTACACCAAACTCGGTGGTCGAGTCGAGTGAGAGTTCGACCAGAGTCACGTTCTTCAGGTTGAGTTCTTCGCGAATGATGTCACTGAACGGCCCTAGGTCTGCGGCTTTTGCGGTAACTACGGTGAGGTTTGCCAATGGCAAACGAACACGAAGACCCGAACCCTTGCGCAGGCTGAGAGCTACCGATGAAACAGTGCGCACCTGATCCATGGCGGTAACTAGAACATCGTTCTGAGGCAGCAACGCGGCATCTGGCCAAGATTCAAGGTGAACCGAGCGTCCGCCGGTGAGTCCACGCCAAACTTCTTCGGTGATCATTGGCAACAGTGGCGCGGAAAGTCGGCAGAAAATTTCTAGCACGGTGTAGAGCGTGTCGAAGGCTTCGGTCGAGACATCCCAGAAGCGATCACGCGAACGACGCACGTACCAGTTGGTCATCACGTCGGCGAAGTCGCGCAAACGAGCCGCGGCCGAGTATGAATCGAAGTGGTTGAAGTCGTTTTCGAGTTCGACGATGAGAGTTCTGGTTTTGGCCAGCAGATACTGGTCGAGCACATCGGTGCTGTCATAAGAAATCTTCGCCTCGTAGTTGCCAGCGTTGGCATAGAGCGAGAAGAAATAGTAGGTGTTCCACAGTGGCAGAAGCACCTGGCGAACACCCTCCCGAATACCCTGTTCGGTCACGACGAGGTTTCCACCGCGCAGAATCGGGCTCGACAGCAAGAACCAGCGCATCGCGTCGGCTCCATCGCGGTCGAAAACCTCATTCACATCTGGATAGTTGCGAAGTGACTTCGACATTTTCTGGCCGTCGTTACCCAGAATGATGCCGTGCGAAATCGCCGACTTGAAAGCTGGGCGGTCGAAAAGTGCGGTCGAGAGAACGTGCAGGGTGTAGAACCAGCCTCGGGTTTGACCGACATACTCGACGATGTAGTCGCCTGGACTGTGGGTTTCGAACCACTCGCGATTTTCGAACGGATAGTGTGCCTGAGCAAATGGCATCGAACCAGATTCGAACCAGCAGTCGAGAACTTCAGGAACGCGACGCATAGTCGAGCGGCCGGTTGGATCGTCTGGGTTCGGGCGGGTTAGCAGGTCGATGGTTGGGCGATGAAAGTCGTCGATTCGAACGCCGAAATCGGCCTCAAGCTCATCGAGCGATCCATAAACGTCTAGACGCGGGTAGTTCGGGTCGTCTGACTTCCACACCGGAATCGGAGCACCCCAGAAACGGTTGCGGCTGATCGCCCAGTCGCGCACATTTTCGAGCCACTTGCCGAACGACCCGTCTTTGGTGTGCTCAGGTGTCCAATCAATCTGCTGGTTCAGCTCGAGCATGCGGTCGCGCAACTTGGTGGTTTCGACAAACCAAGATGAAACGGCCTTGTAGATCAACGGGTTCTTGCAGCGGTAGCAGTGCGGGTATGGGTGGTCATACGAGGCCTGCTTAAACAGGCGGCCGTTGGCCTTGAGCCAAGCGATGATGTTTTTGTTGGCGTCGAAAACGTGCTGGCCTTCGAACTCACTGACGACCGAGTTGAATTCGCCACGTTCGTTCACCGAAACATAGACCGGAATTCCGGCTGCTTCACAAACCCGCTGGTCATCTTCACCATAGGCAGGAGCCTGGTGAACGATTCCCGTGCCATCGCCTTCGCCAACGTAATCGTCGACCAAAACCTGCCAAGCGTTAGCTACGTCAAACTTCGTTTCGTCTGCATAGAAATCGAAGATGCGCTCGTAACGCAATCCGGCGAGCGCTTGACCCATAACGGTTCGCTCGATGGCAGCGACGGCATCATCTGCCGAATCGAAGCCGAGTTCTTTGGCATGTGCCCCGACCAAGCTCTTGGCCAATAGGTGACCGGCAACCACTGCGTATTCAATGTTTGGGCCTACCGCGAGCGCAAAGTTGGTTGGAAGCGTCCATGGTGTGGTCGTCCAGGCAAGCAGCTTGACTCCGTCAAAACCCTGACCGTCAAGAATCGGAAAGTTGACCGTTACGGTCTGGTCTTGGCGATTGCGGTAGACCTCGTCATCCATGCGAAGTTCGTGGTTCGACAACGGGGTCTCACAACGCCAGCAGTAAGCCAGAACCTTGAAGCCTTCGTAGATCAGGCCTTTATTGTGAAGTTCTTTGAAGGCCCAGAGCACACTCTCGGTGTAGTCGGCATCTAGGGTCTTGTAATCGTTGTCGAAGTCAACCCAGCGAGCTTGGCGGGTAACGTATGCGCGCCAATCCTCGGTGTATTTGAGCACGGATGTTCGGCAGTAGGCGTTGAACTTATCAATGCCGTACTTCTCGATCTCAGGTCTACCCGAGATTCCTAGCTGGCGCTCGGCTTCAACCTCGGCAGGCAGACCGTGGGTATCCCAGCCGAAACGGCGCTCTACCCGGTAACCCTGCATTGTCTTGAAACGCGGCACCATGTCTTTGGCATAGCCGGTAAGCAAGTGACCGTAGTGAGGCAGACCGTTAGCAAACGGAGGGCCGTCGTAAAACACGAACTCTTTGGCGTCGCTGCGCGCATCGATGGATGCTTGGAACGTGGAGTCTTTGGCCCAGTAGCCCAAAATGTTGGTTTCGACAGCCGGAAAACTCGGGCTCGGGTTTACCCCTTCGCTCGCGCTGGAAGAACCATCATTGTTTTTTGGATACATGCTTGCTTTCGTGCGTTCGTGCAGTGTTACAACAGTCAATGTTAACCTTATACAAACCCTTATTTTGGAGACATCAAGCGTGACCACTGCCTCGCCCACACCAGCCTTCCTCGCTTCGGCCAACGCGCCTGAGAAAGTAACCGTCGAGGGGCTCGAAGAAAAGTGGTCTGTGGCTTGGGATGAAGCCGGCGTTTACCGCTTCAACCGCACCGCGACCCGCGAGCAGATTTATTCCATCGACACTCCTCCACCCACCGTGTCGGGCTCGCTGCACGTAGGGCACGTCTTCTCATACACCCACACCGACGTTGTCGCCCGTTTCAAGCGAATGAACGGCTTCGAGGTTTACTACCCGATGGGCTGGGATGACAACGGTCTACCGACCGAGCGTCGCGTGCAGAACTACTTTGGTGTTCGCTGCGACCCAACGCTGCCTTACGCAGAGAACTACGTGCCTCCGTTCGAAGGCGGCGACAACAAATCGTCTAAGGCCGCCGACCAGATTGCCATTTCACGCCGCAACTTCATTGAGCTCTGTGAAAAGCTAACGGCCGAAGACGAGAAGCAGTTTGAGGCGCTTTGGCGAAGACTCGGCCTATCGGTCGACTGGAGCCAGACCTACCAGACCATCTCGCCAGACGCAGTGGCTGTATCGCAAAAGGCTTTCTTGAACAACCTTGAGCGCGGCGAGGCCTACCAGTCGATGGCGCCAACCCTCTGGGATGTCACATTCAGAACAGCAGTGGCTCAGGCCGAACTTGAAGACCGTGACCAGCCTGGCGCTTACCACCGCCTAGGTTTCAACGGCCCAGACGGCAAGATTTACATCGAAACCACCCGACCAGAGCTACTACCGGCCTGTGTAGCGCTGGTTGCGCATCCAGATGACGAGCGTTACCAAGGTTTGTTCGGCAAGACGGTTCGTACCCCATTGTTCGACGTTGAGGTGCCAGTGGTAGCACACCGACTCGCTCAGATCGACAAGGGCTCGGGTATCGCCATGATCTGCACCTTCGGTGACGTCACAGACGTGATTTGGTGGCGCGAGCTAGACCTGCCGAACCGAGCCATTCTTGGTTTCGACGGCCGCATCTTGGCCGAGGCTCCCGAGGGAATCACCTCAGAGCGAGGCCTTGAAGTGTTTGCAGAGCTCGCCGGCAAGACCGTGTTTTCAGCGAAGACTCGAATCGTTGAACTGCTAACCGAGTCTGGTGACCTAGTCGGCGAGATTCGAAACATCACCCACCCGGTTAAGTTCTTTGAAAAGGGCGACAAGCCTCTTGAGATTGTTTCGACCCGCCAGTGGTACATCCGCAACGGTGGCCGCGATGCCGCCTTGCGTGAAAAATTGATCGAGCAGGGTAAAAAACTTGCGTTCCACCCAGACTTCATGCGTGTTCGCTACGAGAACTGGGTGAATGGTCTCACCGGCGACTGGTTGATCTCTCGCCAGCGCTTTTTCGGTGTGCCGATTCCGGTTTGGTACGCGCTCGATGCCAATGGTGAACCGAACTTCGATGCCCCGCTAGTGCCAAGCCACGACCTATTGCCGATTGACCCTTCTTCACAGGCCCCCGCTGGCTACGACGAATCACAGCGCGGTGTTGCTGGCGGATTCATCGGTGAAGTTGACATCATGGACACCTGGGCGACCTCGTCACTCACTCCACAATTGGCCGGTGGCTGGATCTCTGACCCAGAGAAATACGCCAAGGTTTACCCATTTGATCTTCGCCCACAGGGACAAGACATCATTCGCACCTGGCTGTTCTCTACCGTGCTGCGTTCAGAGCTCGAGTCGGGTCAACTGCCTTGGTCGAATGCCGCGATCTCGGGTTGGATTCTCGACCCAGACCGCAAGAAGATGTCGAAGTCAAAGGGAAACGTTGTCGTTCCTGCTGAGCCGATTGACAATCACGGCGCTGACGCGGTTCGCTACTGGGCCGCTGCAGCTCGTTTGGGCACTGATGCCGCCTTCGACGAAGGCCAGATGAAAGTCGGTCGCCGACTTGCCATCAAGGTGCTCAACGCCGCCAAGTTTGCGCTGTCGTTTGAGGTGCCGGCTGGCTACACCGAGGTGTCAGAGCCGGTCGATCAGGCGATGCTTCTTGCCCTGGCCGATGTCGTTACCGACGCGACCAAGGCGTTCGAGGGTTACGACCACACCAAGGCACTAGAACTCGCCGAGAGTTTCTTCTGGAACTTCACCGACGACTACCTAGAGCTGGTCAAAGAGCGCGCCTATGGTCAGGGCGGAGCAACCGAGGCGCAGCAGGCCTCTGCCGCAATCGCCTTGCGCAAGGCTTTACACGTCTTGTTGAGACTGTTCGCCCCGTTCTTGCCATACGCAACAGACGAAGTCTGGTCATGGTGGCAAACTGACGCCGGTTCGATTCACCGAGCTGCATGGCCGAAAGCCACCGAGCTCAGCGATGGGTTAGATGCCACCAACCGCGGACTCCTGGCACAAGCATCCGTTGCTCTAAGCGGCGTGCGCAAGGCTAAGAGTGACGCCAAGGCTTCGATGAAGGCCGAGGTCGTCAGCGCCACACTGAAGGCTCCGGCGACTCAAATCGAGCAGTTGGCCCTGATCGAGTCTGATCTGCGTTCTGTGGGTCGAATTCAGGCGCTGAACATCGTTGCCGGCGACGAGCTTGAGCTCACCGACATCGTGCTTGCCGAGGTCGAATAACCCCTTTCGCGGCAACGTTGTTGGGGTATTAGGCTCTTAGCCATGACCTTCAACGATGAAAACCCGTTTGCCCACCGCTCGACCCTGCCTTACGAGTTGCCGCCTTTTGCGAGCATCCGTGAAGAGCACTATCTCGACGCGTTTTATGCCGGATGCTCCGCTCACCTAGCCGAGATCGATAAGATTCTCGCCCAGGCAGACGTCACGTTTGAAAACACTGTTGTCGCGATGGAGCGCACCGGTGCTCTACTAACTCGCGTGCTGTTGGTTTTCTTCAACAAGTCTTCGAGCGACACCTCACCAAAGCTCGACGAGATCGAGGCAGAGATTGCTCCGAAGTTCTCGGGTCACATGGACGCTATTCGTCTAAACCCGTCGCTGTTCGCTCGAATCAACGAGCTGTATGCCAAGAAAGAGGACCTCGGCCTAGAAGCCGAATCGGCTTGGTTGCTAGAGCGCTACCACCGCGACTTTATTCAGGCCGGTGCGCACCTAAGCGAAGCCGACCGCGAAACCCTGAAGGGCTACAACGAGCGTCTATCGGTGCTTGACACAATGTATGGTCAGCGAGTTCTTGCCGACGCCAACGACCTAGCCGTAATCGTCGACTCGGTAGCTGAGCTCGATGGTTTGAGCGATACGCAGATCGCAACCGCCGCCGCCGCAGCCGAAGCCCGTGGGTTGGCCGGCAAGTGGGTCATTCCGATGGTGAACTTCACCGGGCATCCGCTACTCGGTGCTCTAAAGAACCGCGGCCTACGTGAGCGCATCATGCACAACTCGCTAATCAAAGCCTCGCGCGGCAACGACAACGACGTTCAAGACCTCATCAAGGAGTTCGTCGAGTTGCGTGCCAAGCGTGCCAAGTTGTTCGGCTTCGCATCTCACGCCGAGTACATCATCGGAGACCAGACCGCTGGCAACCCAGCCAACGTGCACACCATGCTTCGACGCATCGCGCCAGCGGCAGTTCGCAACGCCAAGCGTGAGGCAGCCGACATCCAAGCGATGATCGATGCCGATGGTGGCGACTTTGAGCTAGCCGCCGCCGACTGGGATTTCTACACCGAGAAGGTTCGCGTTGCCAAGTACAACGTAGACACCGAAAAGTTCAAGCCTTACTTCGAGCTTGAGCGCGTGCTGCAAGACGGCGTGTTCTTCGCCTCGACCAAGCTGTTTGGCATCACCTTCAGCGAGCGCCACGACCTCGTTGCATACCACCCAGACGCCCGCGTGTTTGAGGTTCACAACGAAGATGGCACCGAGTTGGCGCTGTTCGTATTTGATGCATACGCCCGCGAATCAAAGCGTGGAGGTGCCTGGATGAACAACCTAGTCGACCAGTCTCACCTGCTCGGCCAGAAGCCTGTTGTCGTCAACAATCTCAACGTGCCTAAGCCACCGCTTGGCGAGCCAACCTTGCTCACCTTCGACGAGACCAACACCTTGTTCCACGAGTTTGGACACGCTCTTCACGGCATGCTTTCGAACGTGAACTACCCACGCTTTAGCGGCACCTCTACCCCACGCGACTTCGTTGAGTTCCCGTCACAGGTGAACGAAATGTGGATGCTCTGGCCTGAGGTTGTTCAAAACTATGCGCGCCACCACATCACTGGTGAGGCTCTGCCACAGGAGTGGATCGACAACCTGAACAAGACCGAGACCTTCAACCAGGGGCACGCCACCACCTCTTACCTGGCAGCTGCCATTCTTGACTTGGCTTGGCACGAGCTTGAGCCAGGTGCCGATGTTGGTGATGTACAGGCTTTCGAAGCTAAAGCGATTGCCGACTACGGCCTCGACTTTGCTCCGGTGCCAACCCGTTACCGCTCGACCTACTTCACCCACATTTTTGCTGGTGGCTACGCGGCCGGTTACTACGGCTACATCTGGTCTGAGGTGCTAGATGCCGAAACCGTGCAGTGGTTCAAGAACAACGGCGGGCTCACCCGCGCCAACGGAGACCACTTCAGAAAGACGCTTCTTTCTCGCGGTGGCTGTGACGATGCGATGGTTTTGTTCCGTGATTTCAGGGGTCAGGATGCCTCTATTGAGCCTCTACTGGCTCGCCGCGGTCTCAACTAGAGTTTCAGCCTAAAAACGGGTCTAGGGTGCGCCCTAGGCCCGTTTTTTGTACTCGAAAGCCTGCCAAAGCAAGATTCCGCCGACGAGGGCCCAGAAACCAGGGCCGATGCCAAAAGCTGCGAAACCAGATGCACCAATCAAGAAGGTAACAACCGCCGGCAGAGCTAAGTGTGGAATCTCGATTGCCGTGGTTAGAGAGTTTGCCATGGTCGAGAAAAGCGCAATGCCGGCCGCGGCAAGAATGAGAACTCTCGGAGCGCTAAGAACAAACTCGACCAGTGGTGAAACCGCAAAGGCAAGCAAGATGTAGAGCACTCCCCCAAACACCGACGCCATCCAACGCTTCGAAGGGTCTTTGTGAGCTTGTTCGTTGGCGTTTAGAGCAGCGGTGATGGCCGCGAGGTTAAGTGCAAAACCTCCGAAGAGCGAACCGAGGCTGGTGGTCAAACCTGTTGAAACTAAAACCGGCTTGAACGGCACCTCGTAGTCGAAAGACTTCATGATTGCGATGCCTGGAACGTTCTGACTTGCCATGGTCACCAGATAGAGCGGAATCGCTATGCCCACCACTGCAACAACGCTGAATTCTGGAACCACCAGCTCGAAAGGCGGCAATAGCTGCTCGAAGTGCAGTTCGGTAGGGCGCATCCACGCGATAAGGGCAAAGAACAAGGCGATGGCCACCGGCGCAGACCACACCCGTGCGAAGCGAAATAACACGGCCCACACCACGAGTGGGGCGAGAACGATTGAGCTGTATTCGGCTAATGCTGCAAATGGCGCAACGCAGAACGGAAAGATGACGCCCGCCAACATAGCGGCGGCGATCGGCTTAGGTATCGCACCGACCAGTTTGCCCAGCGCGGGCCAGAGCCCAGTTAGCGTGAGCAGCAAACCGGTGACCAGAAATGCTCCGGCTGCGTTGGCAAAGCCCAGACCTAGAGTTCCTGATGAGACCAAGAGCGCAGCACCGGGAGTACTCCAGACAATCGAAATCGGTTGACGATATCGGGCCGATAGCACTACAGAAAGAACGCCGTAAGACAGCAGCATTACTGCGACGGCGGTCGAGGCTTGCCCAGCCGACGCACCGAGCGCGTTGAGTGCGGTGAGAACTACACCGATTGATGCTGCGGTTCCAGTTACCGATGCAACCGTGCCAGCGAGCGCAGGTGCGCGCAGGTCACCGCTCATTAGGATTAGGCCGACTTCTCTCGAACTGTGTTGAATGGCACTACCTCAGGGGTTGTGCCTTGCTCTACAACGGCCTTCGTGATTTTGACGGTGCCGGTAATCGCACTGCCCGGCAGTTCGAACATGATCGGCCCAAGAATTTCTTCGAGGATGGCCCGAAGCCCACGCGCACCGGTGTTGCGCTCAATTGCTTTGTCGGCAATCGAGACCAGGGCGTCGTGCTCGAAATCAATCGCAAACCCATCAAGTTCGAACATGCGTTGGTACTGCTTTACAAGAGCATTCTTTGGCTCGATCAGAATCTGAAGCAAGGCCTTGCGGTCAAGCTGACGAACGTGCGCAATAACCGGCAGTCTGCCGATGAATTCTGGAATCAAACCGAACTTGCGAAGGTCTTCTGGCTGCACCTCAGAGAAGATTTCGAGGTTGTCGTCTTTGCCGGCGATTGGTGAACCAAAGCCGATGCCCTTCTTGCCGGCACGCGCCGAGATGATTTCTTCGAGGCCAGCGAATGCACCTGCAACGATGAACAGAACGTTGGTTGTGTCAAGTTGAATGAATTCTTGCTGCGGATGCTTGCGCCCACCCTGTGGCGGAACCGAAGCAACTGTGCCCTCAAGAATCTTGAGCAGCGCCTGCTGAACACCTTCACCTGAAACGTCGCGGGTGATCGATGGGTTCTCGGCCTTGCGTGAAATTTTGTCGATTTCGTCGATGTAAATAATGCCGGTCTCGGCACGCTTCACATCGCCGTCGGCAGCCTGAAGCAGCTTGAGCAAGATGTTCTCAACGTCTTCGCCCACATAACCCGCTTCGGTAAGTGCGGTGGCATCTGCTACTGCGAAAGGAACATTGAGTTTCTTGGCCAGAGTCTGAGCAAGGTAGGTCTTGCCGCATCCGGTTGGGCCAATCATGAGAATGTTCGACTTGGCTATTTCGATGTCGTCGTGCTCTTTGCCAGCAGTGGTGAGCGTGCCGCGCGACCGGATGCGCTTGTAGTGGTTGTAGACAGCTACCGAAAGTGCGCGCTTGGCCTGCTCTTGACCGATCACGTACTCGTCTAGAGCAGCAAAAATCTCTTTTGGCTTAGGCAGTTCGGTTTCGTCGAAAGTTTTAGTTGCGACGGCCTCACCGAGCTCTTCTTCGATGATCTCGTTGCAAAGACCAATGCACTCGTCGCAAATGTAAACACCTGGTCCGGCAATTAGCTTTCGAACCTGCTTCTGGCTCTTTCCGCAGAAAGAACACTTCAGCATGTCGCCAGATTCGGTCAGGGTACTCATAGATAAAACCCTATAGGCAGGCAAAGACAAAGCGGGCAAGCAACGCTCACCCGCTCTGAACTAAAAACGATTACTTGTTCTTGCGAGAGGTCAGAACCTGGTCGATTAGACCGTAGGTGAGCGCCTCTTCTGAAGTGAGAATGTTATCGCGATCAATGTCTTTCTTGACCTCTTCAACGGTTCGCTTCGAGTGCTTCGAAATGGTCTCTTCAAGCCACTCGCGAAGGCGCATCATTTCACGAGCCTGAATCTCGATGTCTGATGCTTGACCGCGGTCGCCACCACTGGCTGGCTGGTGAATAAGGATGCGTGCGTTAGGCAGAGCTAGACGTTTGCCTGGAGCGCCAGCAGCCAAAAGCACCGCAGCCGCCGAAGCAGCCTGACCAAGACACACGGTCTGAATCTGTGGGCGAATGTACTGCATGGTGTCGTAGATCGCGGTCATCGCGGTGAAAGACCCACCAGGAGAGTTGATGTACATGGTGATGTCGCGGTCTGGGTCTTGCGACTCAAGAACGAGCAACTGCGCCATGATGTCGTCAGCCGAGGCGTCGTCAACCTGAACACCAAGAAATACGATGCGGTCTTCGAAAAGTTTGTTGTAAGGGTTCTGCTCGCGGTAACCGTATGAGGTGCGCTCGGTAAAGCTGGGCAGAATGTAGCGAGCCTGTGGGCTTAGAAAGTTTGAATCGGTCACTGTTTTCTCCTTGTGCCTTACTTGCTACCGACGCCGGTGGCAGAGCCAGCGAACTTTTGAATGTGATCGATGAAACCGTAGGCAAGTGCTTCTTCGGCCGTAAACCAGCGGTCACGGTCACCATCGGCCATTACCTGCTCGACGGTCTTTCCGGTTTGTTCGGCGGTGAGGCTGGCCAGCTGGCGCTTCATCGAAAGAATCAGTTGAGCCTGGGTCTGAATGTCGCTAGCGGTTCCGCCAAAGCCACCGTGTGGCTGGTGAAGAAGAACGCGGGTGTTTGGGGTCGCGTAGCGCTTGCCCTTGGTGCCCGACGAGAGCAAGAACTGCCCCATCGAAGCGCACATGCCGATGCCGACGGTGACGATGTCGTTTGGCACGTATTGCATGGTGTCGTAGATTGCCATGCCGGCAGTGATCGAACCACCAGGTGAGTTGATGTAAAGGTAAATGTCTTTTTTGGAGTCTTCGGCAGCCAACAAGAGCATCTTGGCGCAAATTTCGTTGGCGTTGTCGTCGCGAACGTCTTCTCCGAGCCAGATGATGCGGTCTTTCAACAGACGATCGAAAGTGCTGTTAGGCCATGGGCTGTGTTCTGCCATTGTGACGAACTCCTTGATAGATAGTTACTGCAACTCAAACGATACTTTGGTGTCGAGGCATTTCTCGGCGCTGTTCGCCCATGGCAAAAGACGTGTCTTACGGGCTTGGCCCGACATCCGAGTGTTTCTAGTGCTGGTTGCGCAGCCGCTCTAGCACGGCCTCGAGTTCGGCTGGGTAAGGGCTCTCGAACTCAACCTTCATTGCGCTAATCGGATGCTCGAAGCTGAGTCTCGTCGCGTGCAGCCACTGGTGCTCGATACCCATCTTGGCGGCGAGCTTTGGGTCAGCGCCATACATGGTGTCACCAAGTAGCGGATGCTTGAACACCGAGAAATGCACGCGAATCTGGTGCGTGCGACCGGTCTCGAGCACGATTTCGAGCAGGGATGCTGATGGAAAAGCCTCGAGCGTCTCGTAGTGAGTAACCGAAGGCTTGCCGTCATTCGAAACCGTGAACTTGAACTCAGCCTTCGGGTGTCGACCAATTGGCGCATCGATTGTGCCGCTCGATGGGTCTGGGTGACCCTGCACGATGGCGTGGTAAACCTTGTGCACCGTGCGGTCGCGAAAAGCCTGCTTGAGCCTCGAGTAGGCCAGCTCAGACTTTGCGATTGTCATGAGCCCGGTGGTACCAACATCAAGACGTTGCACGATGCCCTGGCGCTCACTGGCTCCAGATGTGGTGATTTTCACTCCGGCAGCAACGAGAGCGCCTACCACAGTTGGGCCTGACCAGCCAACCGAAGGGTGGGCCGCCATGCCAGCTGGCTTGTCAATAACCACGATGTCGTCATCTTCGTAGACGATTCGAAAATCATCGACAACAACGGGAACGATTTCGAGTGGGTTCTTAGGTTCTGGCAGAACGATTTCGAGCATTTCGCCAGCAACCAGGCGGTCGCTCTTTGAAAGCACCTTGCCCGAGAGAGTCACTCCCCCGGCTTCAATGATGTCTGCACTTGCCGAGCGGCTAAGACCAAGCAGTTTCGCGACTCCCGCATCGGCTCGTTCACCACTGAGCCCATCGGGAACGGGCAAATATCGAGTTTCAGGCATCTTTAGCGCCGCCGATTTTGTCACCAGCGATGATTCGCCAGGCAACCAGGGTCATTCCCACCGAAATGCAAATATCGGCAAAGTTGAAAATCGGAAAATTGAAGGGAATCTGAATGAAATCAACCACGTGACCATTAGCAAAACTTGGCTCGCGAACGAGTCGGTCGACAAGATTTCCGACGATGCCACCACCGATAACGCCAGCAATAACAAGCCATAGGATGTTGTGAACTTTGTGAGCGCGCAGAATGAGAATCAAGAATGCCGTGGTCGAAAGCAGAGTGAAAAACCAGGTAGCGCCGAAACCGATACTGAAACCGGCCGAGTCGTTGAAGGTTAGTCGCCAAGCCAGAAGGACACCGAGAACGGGCACGCTTCGCCCCGGCTCAAGGTTTTCAAGGGCAAGCCACTTAGTGATTTGATCAACTGCAACTAGCGCAAGAGCAATCGCTGCAACAAGAACCGTTCGCAGAAATGGTTTTAGGGTTAGCTCGCGCAATTCCTAGTACTCGGTGATCGAAGCAGAAGGGTTGGTTGGAATTACAGTCGGCCCGGTCTGAATAGACGGAGTCGGCGAAACTCGGTTGTTGTCGATTTCGCTCAACTGAGCCTCGATGAACTGCTTCAGGCGCAGGCGATATTCACGCTCGTAGGCACGCAACTCAGAAATGGTGTGCTCGATGAGTGCCTTTTCTTGCTCAAAGCGGTTCTCTTCAGACTTTTGCTTCGCCTCGGCCTCGCGAACAATGCGAGCCGCGGTGGCGTGACCTTCGGCAATCAGCGCATCGCGCTTGGCAATACCTTCGCGAACGTGCTCGTCGTGAAGTTTGCGGGCCAACTGAAGCAAGTTGTTGGTGTTGTTGCCATCTAGTGACGAAGGGTCTGAAACAGCTTCTGGGAACGCGCTGGTTGGGTCGACGATTGGCGTTGGCGTTGGAGCTGGCAGCGAACTGACCAGCTGGTTCGCCATACCTGCAGCTCCGCGCTGAAGTTCGGCTAGGCGTGCCTCAGAAGCTAGCAAACGCTGACGAAGATCTTCGTTTTCTTGGTTTAGTCGACGAAGCTCAACAACTAGTTCGTCAAGAAAGTCATCAACCTCGTCTTGGTCGTAACCCTCACGAAATTTCGTTGGTTGAAATCTCTTATTGACCACATCTTCTGGAGTCAAAGGCATTTCAGTCCTCTATTCGTTGGCAGCATTTATCAGAGGTAAGGTTACCGCACTCTTGCGCGGCTAGAGAATGGCCGCTAACACCCTGAGCACATTTTGAGCCACAAAAATTAGCACCATGCCGATAGTCCAGCCAAAGTCGAGCCCCAGCATTCCCACGCGAACGGTAGGTATAAAGCGGCGGATGCTGTTCACTAGCCAATCGGTCGCCGTGTAGCAAACCTCTGCCACAACGATCAAAAGGCCCTTTGGGCGCCAGGCTGGATTTGCGCTTCTGATTAGCTCAAAAATCAAGCGGCCGATCATTGCATAAGAAAGTAGTCTCAACGCCCAGTCGAGCGCGAGAAAAAGGATTCCCATTACGGTTTGACGAGGTCGTCGCTGCCGTCTAGTTCACTCTCGTCTTCATCGTTGACCTCAACGCTGTTCGGAGTGAGCAAATAAACCTTTGCAGTCACACGCTTGATGTGACCGTCAAGACCCTCTTTTAGGCCGCACATGAAGTCGACGAGCTTGCGAGCATCCGCTTCTGACATCTGCGCCATGTTCACGATCACCGGAACGCCGACTCTGTAAACCTCGGCAATTGCTCGAGCCTCTGAATAGCTAACTGGGTCGAAGGTTTGAATCTCTGAGATGTCGCCAGCAGAACGACGGCGAGTTACTGCGGGCCGAGCTGCACGAGGTGCGCTGGTTGCGGCGGTAGTAGTTGGCTGCTCGTCATCGCCGATGCCAAGGTAACCAGTAACTTTAGAAAACAGGCCCATCAGAGTCCTCCTAGTGAACTTTTCGTTCTAAGAATATGGCTAGTAGTTTCGTTTGCCCGTGATTGCTGTGCCAATGCGCAAGTGTGTCGCACCGTAGGCCAGCGCAGTCTCGAAGTCTTGCGACATTCCAGCCGAAATGAACTTGGCCTGTGGCGCTACTGCAATCAGCTTTTGGCTCAGCCCGGCGATCTTTTCAAACTCGCTTTCGAGGGGCTCATCTAGAGCGGCTACCGCCATGATTCCCAAGAGATTTAGGCCGGATGCACCGGCAACCCGCTCGGCGAAGGGCTCAAGCTCGGCGGGGTTTACGCCGCCTCGACCAAGGTCGGTAGTCAGGTTCACCTGAAGAAAGACGTCTAGTGGCTTGGAACGTTCGACGGTTGCCTTTTCAAGAGCACTCAAAAGCGACTCACGGTCTACCGAGTGAACCACATCGGCATACGTTGCCACGCTTTTGGCTTTGTTGCTTTGCAACTGCCCGACGAAGTGCCAGGTGGGAGTCGCACCCGGCATCAGCTCGGCAAGTGCAGTGGCTTTAGGCCCAGCCTCTTGATCGCGATTTTCGCCAAAGTCTCGAACGCCAAGACCATAGAGCGCGAGCGCTAAGTCAACAGGGTGATTTTTGGTAACCACGACTAGGGTGACCTCGTCACGCGATCTGCCTAAGCCTTGCAGCGTGCTACTGATTCGCCCTTCAACGGCCTCTAACCGTTGCTCGAGAGTCATCGTCTAGCGAAGAAAGTCTGGAATGTCGAGGTCATCGCCAAAGGTGCCGTCTTCAGACTGTGGCGTCTCATCGACGGTGTTGATGGCACGAGTGGTTGGTGCAGGTTCGTCGACCATGTCATCAAGGTAAGACTTTGAACTCGATGCTGGGGCTGACTCTTCGGCATCGGCAAACCAAGATCTGGTTGGCTCTGCAGCCGGCTCATCAACCACAGGAATCGAACCTGTCGTTGCGGC